>CAYLQD010000034.1:0-23012 GCA_964385685.1 uncultured Planctomycetota bacterium
CGGTACACTGCCGCCCTTGCCGAACTGATCCACTTCATTCGGCTGAAGTGTTACGGGAGATTCTACTGCGCGGGCCGGGGGCAATCAAGGCGGCCCGCCGCGACGGGTTGCGCACGTGCTTGACACTCCCGTTTGCTCCGGGTAGAGTCCGCGCTGCATAACACTTGGGGTTCAGACGGAGCGTGGGGCGATGACGAAGGTCGCTATGATCGGAATGGGCGGGATGCGCGGCGGCCATGCCCCCATCCTCGCCGGGATGCCCGAGTCGTTTCGGCTCGGCGTGAAGGACGGCATTCGCGTCGACGGCAACGCGGCGGAGGTGCCGCTCGGCGAGGGCAGCGTCGACTTTCCGGAGTACCTCGCGCGGCTCGGCGCCACCGGCTACGACGGCTTCCTGACCGTCGAGCGCGAGGTCGGCGACGACCCGGTCACCGACATCGTCAAGGCCGTCGAATTCCTCAGAACGCTCTAGCAAGGGGCGATGACCATGGCGCTGAACATCCGGCAGGGGCGGCCGAGCGAGTGGCAGGACATCCTCGACGTCTCGCACGCGGCGTTCGGCCGGGGGCCGACGTTCTTCCCGCGCGGCTGGCCCCACACGTATCCCGACAAGACGGCCGCGGAGTGGTTCGTCGTCTGCGAGGAGGCGGGCCGCATTCTCGGCGTTATCGACCAGACGCCCGTGACGGTCGACGTCAGTGGCGTGCGGCTCCCGGCCGTCGGCATCGGCGGCGTCGGTGTACTGCCGACCGCGCGGTTCCGCGGCATCATGTCCGCGATGCTCCGGGCGTCGAACGCCGAGCAACGCGCCGCGGGCACGATCATCGGATTCCTCGACGGCCCGCGCCTCCGCTATCGCCGGTTCGGGTTCGAGCGCGCCGGACAGGCCGTAACCGCCACGATCCCCCGCAAGCATCTTGCGGAGGTCGAGCCGGTTCCGCTCCGGCGGCTCCGCATCGCCGACGCGGCCGACGTGCTGCGGCTTTGTCGCACGGCGCCGCTCTTTGTCCATCGCGACCGCGTCTGGCAGGAGCGCCTGCTTCGCCGCTGGTGGTTCACCGCGTGGGGCAACAAGACCGGGCCGCTCCGCGCGTATCTTGTCGCGGCCAGGGAGAACCCGGGCCACATCCACGAACTGATCGGGCCGGCGCGGATGCTGCCCGGCCTGCTGCGGGCGCACGCGACGCGGCACAAGCTCAAGTGGATTCGGTCCCGGTGGATCCCGGGTTACGGGCCGCATCTCAAGCTCGGGCAGGGCGCCGACGGGCTCGAGGCCGGCCCGGCTCAGCAGATCGCGATCTATGATTTCGGCCGGTTTCTCGAGCGGCTCGCGGGGCCGCTCGGCGAGGGCTTCCGCCGGGCCGGGATCACGAAGCCCGTTCGCGTTCGGCACGCGGGCGAGGGGACCGCGTTCGACCTGACGTCCGGGCGGGGGGCGCTGTCGGTCGTGCCGGCGAAGGGCCGCCGCAAGCTGGCTCTTGCGCTCGACGCTGCCGGGTGGGTACGCGTGTCCTTCCCGCCGCCCGGCGGGCCGATGTTGAAGACGGAGGCCGACCCGAACCTGCTCGCCGCGCTCGCCCTCCCACTCAACTTCAGCGGCTGGGAGGCGGTCTAGACCAATCCGCTTGACTCCGCCCGACCGCTCGATTACTATGTCACCGCTGCCTTGGCGGTGCTCAAATGCAGAGCACAGGTTGATGTTTCGTCAACCGGGTCCTCATGGACTGCTTCAAAGCAAGACGCTTGGATCGCATCCAAGGCAAGGCAGCGCGGATGGGCCCTTCACCGGGCCCGTCCGCTCTTTTGACGCGCTGCGAGGGGGCTGATGGGACTGCTCGATCTGTTCAGGGAACTGTTCGGCGGTCAGATAGACCAGCCCGGCCGCTCCACCCCCGGTCGCCTCGATCTCCATGAACTCGCCCGCCGCCTCGGCAGGCCGCTCGAAGATCTGCAAGCGTTCAAGCGCGGATACCGGCCCTTCCGAATACCGAAGCGAACCGGCGGCGCCCGCGAGATACTGGCGCCCGATCCCGAGACAAGAGACCTCCAGCGGTGCATTCTACGCCGCCTGCTCGGCCGGCTGAAATCCCATCCGGCGGCAATGGGCTTCGAGCGCGGACGGTCGATCGTCGACAACGCGCGACCGCACGTCGGCAAGGCCGTCGTCCTGCGGATGGATCTGAAGAACTTCTTCCCGGCGACGCGTGACAAGCGTGTGCTGGACTTCTTCCGCAGGATCGGCTGGGACCGCAAGGCCGCGAAGCTGCTCGTCAGGCTGTGCACGTACAAGGGCGGCTTGGCCGTCGGCGCGCCGACGAGCCCGAAACTGAGCAACGTGGTCAACCACGGGATGGACGCGCGGCTCGCAGCGCTCGCGGCTAAGTTCGGAGCCGCATACACTCGCTATGCAGACGACATGACGTTCTCGTTCGCCACGGACGACCGCGCGACCATCTGCGCCATTATCAAGTCGACCAAGATCATCGTTCGAGACCTCGGCTACACGTTGCACCAGAACCGCAAGCTTCAGATCAAGCGGCGGCACGAACGCCAGCTCGTGACGGGGATTGTTGTGAACGAACGCCTGGCTCTGCCGCGAAGGACCCGCCGGTGGCTGCGTGCAGTGGAACACAGCGTCGCCAGCGGGCGCCCGGCGACCCTCTCGCCCGCACAACTGGCCGGATGGCGGTCGCTTCGGCACATGATCTCCGGGAGCGGAGGCTAGCCGGGCTGCGGATGCGGAGCTCGGAGCCGGCGACCCAACTTTGGACTCTCAACTTTAAGCCTCGAACTGGCCTTGAAGGAGGTGGAACGATGAGCAAGCTCTTGTGCATCAAGGCGTCGCCGCGGGGCGAGCGCTCGAAGTCGGGCCGGGTCGCCGACGCGCTTGTCGCGGCCCACGGGGCTGCGAATCCCGGCGACGAGGTCGACGAGTTGAACGTGTTCGAGGCCGACCTGCCCGCGATGGCCGGGCTCGCGGTGCAGGCGAAGTACGAGATTCTGCACGGCGGCCGCCCGACGCCCGAGCAGGCCGACGCGTGGGCCGCGGTCGAGCGCGTCATCGAGCGGTTCACGTCGGCCGACAAGGTCGTCATCGCGACGCCGATGTGGAACTTCGGCATCCCGTATCGGCTCAAGCAGTACGTCGATCTTCTCCTGCAGCCGACGTACACGTTTTCGTTCTCGCCCGAGGAGGGCTATGCGGGGCTCGTGACGGGCCGGCCGGCGGTGGTCGTGTATGCTCGCGGCGGCGACTACTCCGCGCCCGAGGCGGCCCCGGCCGACATGCAGCGGCCGTACGTCGAGCACATTCTCCGGTTCATCGGATTCACCGACGTGCGGTCGATCGTCGTCGAGCCGACATTGGCGGGCGGGCCCGACGTCGCCGCCGACCGCCTCGCCGCGGCCGTCGCCCAGGCGGAGGAGTTGGCGGGAACGCTCTGATGAGAGCGGGCCACCCTGCAAAGGGCGGGTCCCCGACCGCCGAGTCCGGCGGCCATGCCGAGGAACCGCAACTGCCGATCCGCCAGCCGGCTGCCCAGGTGCATGAGCGATGCGCACAGAGCTGCGCCGCCACTGGGGCGAAGGGCTTGGATATGTTGGCGGCAGGGTGTTCGCCTGCACGTGCAGGCGAACACCCTGCCGCACGGCACATACTGTGTTGTCGACGCGGGGCGAATGCTCAAAGGCAGGTTGGGTCGCCGACGCGGTTCTCGCGGCTCACAGGGCTGCGAACCCGGAGAACGACAAAGCCAAGAAGGAATGAACCGCATGTCCCCAATTTGGGGACAGCACGGCGGCCGTCCGAGCGCGGGCGGCTGGGGGCACGCAGAGCGGCACCCAGCGCGGGCGGGAAGAACAACGCCCCACTTTTTCTAAGCAAATAGGGGCAGGCGGATACTGTAAGATGAGTGTATCGGGCGAAAGCCCAACCGGGTGAGGAGATGTGGATTGCGTCGGCAGAACATCAGGGCAGAGCGCAAATGAAAGACCTCGCGAGCGCGGCGATGGACCTGGGGCCGCTGGTCCTGTCGGGGATCATCCCTTTTGTGCGCGTCCTGCGTGGCCGATCGCTCGGCAAGTCGTTCTTGCTGTGCTGGGCTCTACTCGTGCTCTCATTCTTCCTGTTCACATTCTGCTTCCCAGTCGCGGTTTCCTGCGTGGACCCCAACATCGGCATAGAAGTCTTCAAGTTGACTCCGGACACGACTACTGTCGGCGTGAGCCTGTTCATGGGGTGGTTCTGGGCGGCCATCGTCGTGCTTCCTGCTTGGGGTATCCGAGCCGCCATTAGGGTTCTGAAACCGGGAGGTCCCAGAATGCCGCCGCGTGAAGAAGTGTGACTCCTTTCAGTGGGTTGGTCTGCCCCTCGGAAAAGAGAAGTGTGCGATGTGAGCGGCTACGCGGGCGGGAAAAACAACGCCCCACTTTTTCTACGCAAATGGCGGGGAGCCGGATATAGTTAGGTGGGCGAGGGGAAGCGAGAGCGCTGAGTGACAAACGGCGGGGCATAGTTCAATGAGTGCGTCACTGACGCGGGTCAAGAGACTCAAGAAACACATGATCGACATGGCATTGTTCCTCAATCCCGTGTTCGGCGGCATGGCGTGCGCGTTCACGATCCTTCCCACGGCGGATCTGCGCGTGCAGCGGCTTCTCTTGCCGACCGTCCTGACATGTATTCTGGGAACGCTCGCTCCTCTCGTCGCGTTCTTTCGCTTGCGGCGTTCGAGACGTGCTGACGCTTTTCTCACCGGTTCCGGGCTCTTCGCCTGCGCGACCGCATGGCACTTCTTGGTGTGCTCACTGTTCTTGTTGTCTAAAGCTCGGGCGCTCGGCGAAGCCAGTGTGTTTCAACTCGTGGGAGGTGCGGGCGCTGTGTCAATCGGCTTGGTGGGCCTCCTCGAATGGCGTGTCATGCCCAGGTTGTGGGAGCGTTGGACGAGGTCAGGCCGGATTGATCTGGCAAGGGGTGTATACCGTACGAGCCAGGAGGTGCCCTCGAGTTCCTCGGGCGTGTGGTCTCAGGCCCTGATCGGCTGGGGCGCTGCGGTTGGAACTGTCTGCGGGGTGTTCCTCCGGCGAGTGGCAGGAGCCGACCTCAGAATGCTCGTAGGCGGGGTGATAGGTGTCGCAGCTGTTTTCATGTTCGTCGGCATGGCATGGGCCGCGGGGTTCGGGATGTTGTTCCGAGTCGCGCGGTGGGAGCGCCGCACGGGTCGTAAGCTTAGAGTCTGAATGACAGTGCGGGAGTGCGCGATGTCAAGTCGTCAGGCGAACACCTTGGTGTTCAGAGAGGGAGTCGGGCGGGAAAAACAACGCCCCACTTTTTCTACGCAAATGGCCCCGAGCGGGATATAGTTATGGAGGCGGGGAGGAGGTGGCGACGGAGGCACGAACACAGGAGGGAAGAGCCATGATGAACAAGGCGGCAAGAGCGTTTGTGTGTGCGGTAGTTCTCTCGGCTGCGGCCGCTGCGGCGGCTGCGGAGAACGGCAAGGAGTTTGTCATCGAGCGCTACAGGTTCACTTGGGTGGTGGTCACGCACGGCACGGTCACGCTCGCTGTCAATAAGTCATCCGCCGTTGGCATGACAATCGAACTCACCTCAACTTTCCCTTCCCCCGCTTGTGAATACGTGCCACTCAAGGAGGCGCAAAAGCTTGCGAAGATTCTGGCCTCCGTTGACAAGCACCGCAAGGCAATGCAGAACAGCCCAGAACGGGTCGAGGAGATCGTGGACCTCGGCAAGAACGCCGTGATATTCCGACACGATCCGAAGACCGGCTTCCGCGTCCTCCTAAAGGACAAGGTGATGTCCGAGTTCAGCGGGCGCGAGTTCGCCGTCTCGCTCAACCGCGAGGAGGTTAAGGCGATGATCCCATACCTCGCGAAGGCAGACAAGCTGGCGGCCTTTCTGGACAAGAAGTTGGCTGCCGTTGTTGAGAAGAAGACCGAGCCGCAAACTCGGCGGTCAGTGGGGAACTCGGGGACGGGCGGCGAGGCGGCAGTGGGGTCGGAATGAGCCGCCGCGGGCGGGAAAAACAACGTCCCACTTTTTCTACGCAAATGGCCCCGAGCGGGATATAGTTGTATGGGCGGATGAGGCGGTTGCATCAAGGGAGACGAGCCGAATGAAGTCCGACAGCCCAGGCGGCGAGCCAGATAGCCAGACGGCCAGCGGGCGAGCGGAAGTCTGCACCATGGCCCGGCACGCTCGTATCCTGGGGATAGCGACTTGGGGTGTGTTTGCCCTTAGCGCGCTTCTTAGCGGCACCCTCATCCCGCACTTCGGTGTTGTCGTGCTGACCATCAGCATCGCTATCGGCAGCATCGTATTCGCTATCCTTGCTCTCGTGAGCATCAGGAGGAGCAACGGCCGGCTTCGAGGTAAAGGCTCCGCCATTGCCGCGATCTACGTGTCGAGCGTGTACATCATCTGCGTGTGGCTTGTTGCCTCGACAATGGCCCGCGCGGAGCAACAGCTGCTTGACGTCGTCAGGAAAGTGCGCTGCACGATGCACCTCAAGAGGATCGCGGAGGCGGTGACACGCTGGCAGTGGAAGCACGACGAACACGATAGATACCCGCCGTCTCTCAGAACGCTCCACGACGACGGACTGCTCACACACGAGTTCGATGATAGGTTCTTTCCTTCGGAGCCAATTCTCCTGTGTCCAGCCACGGACACAAAGCCAATCCCGGGCAAGTTCGTCACCGACTATGAGTGTATCCTCGACCGCGCGGGGTTCACGATCACGGAATCGATGGTAGAGTCGTCCGGTATCCCGTTGGCGTGGGACAAGCCCGGGAACCACCCTGATGGGTTCCACGTTGGTGCATTCGATGGGGTGGCTGAGTTCATCCAGGATGACGAGAGAGGGAGGCGGCGGCGGCAGTTGGTCGCCAAAGTAGATGCGTGGATCGAGAAGCACAGGCCGAAGGGAGAGACCAAGCAGGGGCAACGACCCACCTCGCCGTGACGGTCCGTCTCGGTGAGCGGGCGGGAAGAACAACGCCCCACTTCTTCTACGCAAGTGGCGGGCAGCGGGATATAGTTGTATGGGCGGGCAGGGAGACAGGAGCGGGAGAGGAATGATGAGAGATTGGTCGCGGGCCGTGGTCGTCCCGGGAGCTATTCGGAGCCCCCGGAATTGACCGAACGAGCTGCCAAAGAAGCGATGAGGGAATTTGCCGGGTCGCTCTTTCGTCAATGCGGGAGCTTCGCGTGGCTCGGTGGCATGGCGGCCCTCTTCGTCGTCGGAGCATTCCTGGTTCACTGGACGCAGAGCTACGCGGTCGCCCGAGCGCTCAACGTTGCCCCTTTGGTCTATCTCTCCGTGGCGGGCGTAACCTTCGCCGCGGGGGCCACGAGCAGGAAGACCGTCGAGACCCTCCTTGCCCAGGACGTCAACTCCGAGGTCCTTTTGAGCACGTTGCTCATAGCGTTTCACGTGCGCTTCTGCGCCGCCTTCCTGATAGGCAACGGCATAGTCTTCCTGGTACTTCCGGATCTCCACGCGACCAGTGTTGATTACTCCCATCCGGTGGGGGTCCACGTCGCTCTGGTCATGTTCTTCTTTCTCCCCATGTATGTTCTAGTTGCGCACTTCTGCTTTGCGTTCGCCGCTGAGAACCGAGCGTGGATGGCTGTTCTCAAGACCATCGGAACAGCTCTTCTTGCTGCGCTGTGCATATGGTTCCTCTACACATACCCGATCGAGATGTACAACAAACGGGCGATGCCCTCCGGTGTTCTTACCCCGGGAGCCGTTACCGCAATCCTTGTCGCTGTCTCGTTGTGTATGGTAGCTTGGGCGGTCTTCATCGTAGGAAGTTGGCGTCTTGCGAGCAGGAGATTCCACAATGCTCTAGAGGTGTATACGGGCGACAGCCTACCCCGCAGCGACGGGCGGGCGCGAGAAGGACGACTGGCCCGTCCCCGAGGAGGCCTTTCTGAAATGCTCGGAACTGTTTGCAGAGCCGTTCTAAGACTGGTCAGGTTTCTCGTCTTTGACGCCCTTGAGACTGTCTATACGGTTGTGGTGATCGTGGCCTTGGGTTTCATTGCGTACGGGATTGAACTCACCTTTCCGATAAGGGTGATCGTGTCCCTTGCATGGATCGCAATCAGCGTGGTGGGCCTTATCCTCTACACGCGGTGGAAAGAGAGGCACCACGGTTGAGAGTACGCGCGCTGCGGGCGATCCGAGGGTGGCTAACGCGCGAGCAGCCGGGAAGACCACCGCCCCACATTGTCTACGCAAATGGCCTCTGGCGGCAGCGGGCAGGGCGTCGAGGAATACCTCGAAGTGATGGAGCGGCATCGGAGGGCGGCCGCGGCCCAAGTGCGCGTTAGGAGCACATCACCCCGCAGGAGGAGAACGAAACCCCTTCGGCAAGCTCGCCTCGACTTCGCTCGGCGGCGGCGGGACGAGCTGTACTCATAATGAGTACATGCCCGGCCCCATCGGTGGAGGGGCGTCTTGTCGGCGTTGCCGACAGTAATGTGGCACAGCCGCCCCCGGCTGTGAATGGGTTGAAATCACAGCGGGGGCCGCTGTGCCACATAAGCAGGGCGGCCGTGTACGGCTCTCTCTCCATGCGCTCCGCGCGCTCTGCGAGAGATCTTGCCGTTTCGCTGAAAACTTTCTGCGAAAAAACTTTTTTTCGCGCGTCCTACTTTTCGCGTTGCGTCTGGGCAACGGCGCTAACGCGCTGAGGGGCGGGAGCTTGTGGCGATTCTTCTGAACGGGGCGGCGCGCGGTTCTCGATTTCGGTCGAAAATAGTCCTTATAGTAGAGGGCTCCCGATTGCGGATTAGGGAATGCGGAGGACGGCGGAGCAGTAACCACAAAGACACAAAGGCACAAAGAACAACAAGGGTCTACCACGGCGGCACGGAGAAAGGCAGGGACAATAACCACGAAGGACACGAAGTTCACCCGCCACAGGCGGGAGCACGAAGGCAATGAAGCACAAAGCTTACCCGCCTCCGGCGGGGCACGAAGAGTACGAAGGCAATGAAGCACAAAGCTTACCCGCCTCCGGCGGGGTACAAAGAACAGCACGCATTCACCACGGAGGGCGCGGAGGCACGGAGAAAGGCAGGGACAATAACCACGAAGGACACGAAGTTCACCCGCCACAGGCGGGAGTACGAAGGCAATGAACCACAAAGCTTACCCGCCTCCGGCGGGGCATGAAGACGCAAAGAACGGCGGGCAGGACGCAGATGAACGCAGATCCACACGGACGGAAGCACATCTTCACCGCAGAGGGGCCGCCGGAACGGCGGCTTGGAGTTGCCTGCGGCAGTGTCCCCGCGGAGGACGCAGAGAGGAGCAAGTCTTTCGGGGGATTTCGGGCGTTCCGGCGACGCCGGAACGCCTGGGAGTTTGCTGCGCAAACTCCACGGCGGAGAAGATTGGCCCGGAAAGCCGTACTCCGTGCCTCCGTGCGCTCCGTGGTCAAGAGCCGTGGCGTTTCGGCCGCTTCGTGCCTTGGTGTCCCGCCGCCGCCCTTCGGGCTTTGGCGGGCGAGCTTGGTGGTTGGACTTGGGTGAGGGCCGATTCCGGCTGTGCGGGGCGTGGGGGGCGTCGAGAAGTATGTTTTGCGAAACAAAGCCATTTCGGGGTCACCGTCCCGAAGAGCGTGTGGTTTCTGTAGGGGCACGGCCTGCCGTGCCCTCGTCGTGTTATCGTTGTGCGCGGGCACGGCAGGCCGTGCCCCTACATCGCAGGCCGAGACGGCAAACGTTGCCAGAGGGGCCTCGGCGGGGTCGTGGTTCGGGCGGGATGTTGATTCTGAGCATGGAATGCGTTAGTGTGGGCGACAGAAACATGAACCGCAGAGAACGCAGAGAACGGCGGAGCATTCACCACGAAGTTTGCCCGCCTGTGGCGGGTAAACTTCGTGGTGAGATGGGGCCATTCTGAAGGAGTGAGCAATTGGCGAAGTGTGATATCGGGCTGATCGGGCTGGCCGTGATGGGCGAGAACCTTGTGCTCAACATGGAGAGCAAGGGGTTCAGCGTCGCGGTCTTCAACCGCACGGTCGAGAAGGTCGACCGCTTCGTCGCGGGCCGCGCGGCGGGCAAGCACATCGTCGGGACGCGGTCGATCGAGGAACTGGTCGCTGCGCTCGAGCGGCCGCGGAAGGTCATGATGCTCGTTAAGGCGGGCCAGCCGGTCGATGACTTCATCGACAAGGTCGCTCCGCGCCTCGAGCCGGGCGACCTGCTGATCGACGGCGGAAACTCGTTCTTCAAGGACACGATCCGGCGGAACAAGAAGCTCGCGGAGATGGGCTTGCTGTACATCGGGACGGGCGTCTCGGGCGGCGAGGAGGGTGCGCTCAAGGGCCCGAGCATCATGCCCGGCGGGCAGCCGGAGGCGTACAAGCTGGTCGAGCCGATCTTCACGAAGGTCGCGGCGCAGGTCGACGGCGATGCGTGCTGCACCTACATCGGGGCCGACGGGGCCGGCCACTACGTGAAGATGATCCACAATGGGATCGAGTACGGCGACATGCAGCTCATCAGCGAGGCGTACTTCCTGATGAAACACGCGCTCGGGATGACGGAGCCCGAGATGCACGAGGTGTTCAAGAGCTGGAACGAGGGCGACCTCGATTCGTATCTGATCGAGATCACGACCGACATCCTGGCGGCGACGGACCCGGAGACGGGCCGGCCGGTGCTCGAGATCATTCTGGACCGCGCGGGCCAGAAGGGCACGGGCAAGTGGACGAGCCAGAGCGCTCTGGATTTGGGGATCGCGGCGCCGACGATCGCGGAGGCGGTGTTTGCGCGGTGCATCTCGGCGATCAAGGGCGAGCGGGTCGCGGCGGAGGAGATTTTGCGCGGGCCGAAGCGCACGTTCAAGGGCGACCGCGAGAAGTTTGTCGAGGCGATTCAGGCGGCGCTCTATGCGTCGAAAATCTGCTCGTATGCGCAGGGGTTCGCGATGATGGCCGCGGCGGCGGAGGAGTTCGGCTGGGACCTGAACTTCGGCGAGATCGCGATGATCTGGCGCGGCGGCTGCATCATCCGCGCCCACTTCCTCAACCGGATCAAGCAGGCGTTCAAGACGAAGAAGGATCTGCCGAACCTGCTCCTGAACCGTTATTTCCGGGGGATCGTGCACAAGGCGCAGGCGAAGTGGCGGAAGGTCGTCGTCGAGGCGACGAAGCTGGGCATTCCGGTCCCGGCGTTCGGCTCGGCCTTGAACTACTACGACAGCTACCGGCGCGGGCGGCTGTCGGCGAACATGATCCAGGCGCAGCGGGATTACTTCGGCGCGCATACGTACGAGCGGGTCGACAAGGAGGGCACCTTCCACACGAACTGGACCGGCGAAGGGGGCGACACGACGGCGAGCACGTACGTCGTGTAGGCCTCGCCTGCTCGCAGGACAATCACGATGATGCGTTCTCGCCGGCGAAGGCCTGGGCGAGGTCGCCGATCCCGAACGGTTTTGTGAGGACGGCGTGCGCGGCGGCGAGGCAGTCCTCGGGGATCGTGTCGCGGGCGAACGCGGTGATGATGATGATCTTGGCGTCGGGGCAGGCGGCCTTGAGTTCTCGACATGTTGCCGCGCCGTCGAGTTCGCCCGGCATGAGCAGGTCGAGGAAGACGTAGGGGAAGGCCTTCTCTTCGCACGCGGCGAGGGCGTCGCGGCCGTTGTCGACCGCGGTGACCGGGTAGCCCTGTGCCTCGAGGTGTTGGCTGAGCCAGAAGCGTATCAGCTCGTCGTCGTCGACGATGAGGATGGGGGTGTGCGTTTCGGGCATGAAGCCGGCGGGCGAACCGGTCGCGGCTTCGGCGGCCGGGGCCGGCCGTATGGGGAGGCGGACGACGAAGGTGGCGCCCTGTCCGGGCGCGCTCTCGACCGACACGTCGCCGCCGTACTGGCGCACGATCGTGCGGGTCTCGGGCAGCCCGAGCCCGAGGTGGGACGGGTCTTCGCCTTCGGGGCCGGCCTCGCGCTTTGTCGTGAAGAACGGCTCGAACAGCCGCGGGATGTCTTCGGGTTCGATGCCCGCGCCGCTGTCGCTGACGGTGATGACGTGTTCGTTCGCCTCTTTATCCTGGTCGACCGAGACGCGGACGGTGCCGTCGCGGCCGATGCTGTCGCAGGCGTTGACGAGCAGGTTGAGGACGACCTGGAAGACTTTGCCCTCGCCGACGTAGCTCGGCGCGGTCGGTTCGTAGCGCTGCTCGACGGTGATGGCTCGCCGCGCGAACATCGGGTCGGCCATGGCGACGGCCGTGCGGACGGCGTCGGGCACGTCGATCAGCCGGTCTCCGCCGGGCTGGTTGGCCCGAGCGAGCGAGGTGAGGCGCGCGGCGATGGCCCCGCCGCGGTCGGCGACGACGCGGGCGCTGTCGACGAGGCGCGGGATCATGTGCGCATCGTGCTCGGCGATGTCGGCGAGCCCGCGGAGCCCGCCGAGGAGGTTGTTCATCTCGTGGGCGACGCCCGATGCGAGGGTGCCGATCGTCGCGAGCCGCTCAGCGCGGATCAGGCGTTCCTGGAGGAGGACCTCTTCGGTGACGTCTTTCGCGACGAGCAGCATGGCGGGCGACCTGTCGGGCTCGAACTCGAGGAACGATGCGGTCACGTGGATCCACATGTCGCGTCCGTCTTTGTGGCGGCAGGGGAAGCGGTTCTGTGTCCAGCTTCCCTCGTCCGCGACGGCGGCCAGTATCTCACTCGTGAGGCGCTCCGCGTCGTGGCCGGCGCGCAGGAACGAGCTGAGCTTGGCCTCTCCGAGCATCTCGGCCTTGGTGTAGCCGAACATCTGCTCGGCCCCCTTGTTCCAGTGGGCGAGGGTGCGGTCGCTCCGTACCACGGCGACGGCGTCGGTGACGTTCGCGAGGATGGCCGCCTGGCGATCAATCTGCTCGCGGGCCCGGACGGCGTCGGTCACGTCGCGCAAGATGCTCAACAGAAGTTGCTTGCCGCGGACAACGACGGCGCCGGAGCTGACCTCGACGTTTCGGATCTCGCCGTCCTTGCGGCGGTGCTTCGTCTCGAAGACGGCATTGCGGCCGCTGATGACGTCTTCGATATGTGAGCGTGTCTCTTCCGGTGTTTCAACAACGTCGATATCGGCGAGGGACAGTCTCTCGAACTCCTCGCGCGTGTAGCCGAGGTTCTTGTGTGCCGCGTCGTTGAACTCGACCATGCCGCCGGTGTCCGGGTCGAAGAGGACGACGGAGTCGATTGCCTGGTCGAACATGGCGCGGTACCGCGCTTCCGAGTCGCGCAGTGCCGCCTCCGCGTGTTTTCGGTCGGTGATATCCAGGGCCAGCGACATGGCGCCGACAGCGTTGCCGTTGCTGTCGCGGAGGATCGAATTGTTCCATTCGCACGTGATGATGTCGCCGTCTTTCGTGATGTTTTCGTTGACGTTCGCGCTCGGCAGCTCTCCTCGGAGGAGCGCGTCGACCACGTCGTGCACGTTGGAGCGAGCATGTTCCGGAATGATGATGTCGAAGAAGCTCCGGCCGAGGGCCTCCTTCTGGGTCCAACCGAACAATTCCTCGGCGCGCCGGTTCCAGCCGGTGATGCGTAGGTCGGTGTCCCAGACCACAAAGGCAAGCGGGGCGGTGTCGTAGACGTTACGCAGGCGCTCTTCGCTTTCACGGAGCGCCTCCTCTGCCTCCCGGCGCTCGGTGATGTCGATGTTCATGCCCAGGATGCCCTGGACACGGTCGCCCTCGCGGATCGGGGCGATGATGTTGTGGTAGTGGCGCGTTTGGCCCCCCTCCGTGTACGCGACCTCGCCTTGGACGGTTTCGCCGGCGAAGGCTCGCCGGTTGTTGTTGCGCCATTGCTCCACGGTCGCTTCCTCAACGGATGCGTCCTCAGGACGCGTCCCGATCAGGTTCCCCCAGCGCTCCTTGCAGAACGAATTCTGGAGCACGTACCGGCCGTCGGCCCCGATGGCGAAGAAATCGAACGGCAGGTTCTCGATGGCGGACCCGAGCAGCGCCTGGCTTTCGCGGAGGGCCTCTTCCGCGAGTGTCTGTTCGGTGATGTCGGTAATGAATCCCTCCAACGCGATCAGCTCTCCGTCCTCGGAGCGAATGCCGCGTCCCCGCTCCCACACCCATTTCTCGTCGCCGCCGGCCGTGCGGATGCGGTAGCGGAGTTCGAACGGCTCCCGCTTCTGGAGAGCGGCCTGCACGTCATCCCAGACCGCCTGCCGGTCGTCCGGGTGGATCAGGTCGGCGTAGTGCGGCGGGCTGTCGCCCGCCAGTTCGGCCGCCTTGTATCCCGTGAGCGGCTTGCATCCCTCGCTGACGAACTCCATCGTCCAGTTGCGGTCGTTGCGGCAGCGGTAGGCCATGCCGGGCAGGTTGCTCATGAGGGTGGCGAGCGCCCGCTGACTCTCCCGAACGGCCTCTTCCGCTTCCTTCTGCTCCGTGACGTCGCGCCCCACGCCCTGGTACTCGGTGCAGCGGCCGGCGTCGTCGAAGATCGCGCGGTTCGTCCAGCGCTGCCATTGCACGCGGCCGTCGGGCGCGACGATCTGGTGCTCGATGGTCGCGGCCGGGCGGCCCGGATCGAGCGACGCGAGTTGGGCCTTGAGCCGCTCCGCGTCGTCTTCCGGCAGATAGGGGAAGAAGCTCTGCCCGATCAGTTCATCCGGCTCTTCTTCGAGCAACTGGGAGCAGGCGCGGTTCGCGAATGTCATTGTGCCGTCCGGGCGGAAGCGCGTAATGTACTCCGTCTGGTCTTCGACGATGCCGCGGTAGCGCTGCTCCGACTCGCGCAGCGCCTCTTCCGCCCGCTTGCGAGCCGTCACATCCTCCACCGTGCCCTCGTAGTAGAGGATGTTCCCGGCGTCATCGCGGGCCGCCGTCGCGCTTTCGCGGACGAACACCGATGTACCGTCTTGTCTGGTCCAAGCGGCTTCCAGGCCCACGACCTGTCCGTCACGAGCCATTCGCTCCTTGAACTCCCGGCGCTGGCACTCGGGCTCGTATCCCTTCTCTTCCAGGTTCCGCCGCGCCAGCTCGTCGAAGGACTCGAAGCCCAGCATGCGCACAAGCGCCGGATTGGCGAGCAAGATCCGGCCATCCGGCGTCGTCCTGTAAATGCCGACCAAGGCGTTGTCGAAGATGCTTCGCAGGCGTTCTTCGGATCGGCGCAGCGCCTCCTCGGCCTCTCGCCTGCGGGTGATGTCGTGCGCGATCACAAGAACGCCCGTCGTCGCGCCGCCGTCGTCCCGAAGCGGCACCAACCGCATGTCGAGCCAGACCGGCTTCTGGGCCGGCTCGGTCAGCTTCAGCGCCTCCTCGACGTGAACGGGCTGGTCCGACTTGAAGACCGACTCCAGGTGATGTTCGAGTGCGAGCACGGTGCCGCGGGGAAAGATATCCTTCAGCGTCCTTCCCGTCATCGCGTCCGGTGTGCGGCGGGCTTGCTTTGCCGCGTACGCATTGGCGTACCGCACACGGAACCCGCTGTCGACGGTGAAGATGAACTCCTGCGCGGACTCCGCAAGTGTTCGGTATCGCTCCTCGCTCTCGCGGACCTCGGCCGTCCGCTCCGTCACACGCTGTTCGAGATCCCCGGTCAGTTGCCGGACTTCCTCCTCTGCCTCCCGCCGTTCGGTCGTGTCCCGGAAGAAACCGATGTTGCAGGGTCGGTCGTCCATGGTGACCGCCTTGGTGTTGATATCCGCGTAGAAGACAGTCCCGTCCTTTCGGAGACAGGGAATCTCCGACGCGAGTTCCTTCTTGCCCGCGGCCTGGGCTTCGAACTCGGCGACCACAAGCTCGAGGGCCTCCTTTGGATGGATGTCGTCCACACGGAGCCGTGTCAGTTCCTCCTCCGGGTAACCGAGCATCTCGCACGCGGCCGGGTTGGCGTACAAGAAGCGCCTCGTTTCGATGTCGGCGACCAAAATGCCCTCCGCCGGACCCTCGAACAGAGCGCGATACCGCCGTTCCGATTCCCTCAGAGCCTCCTCGGCCTCCTTGCGTTCCGTGATGTCTTCAATCACACCGTCGAACCACAGGATGTCGCCGTTCTCATCGTATTTGATCTTCGCCGTGCACGAGGCCCAGATGGGCGTGCCGTCTTTCTTCCGCAGCCGCAGCTCTTGGTCCTTAACGAAACCACGCTTGAGCGCCTCCTCGACGAACACCTTCCGTTCGGCGGGGTCCTGGTACAGGTCCGACACGTGCACGGTCATGAATTCTTCGACCGTCTCGTGCCCGAACATTCGAACGATCGCGGGGTTGGCCTGGAGGAACTGCCCGTGCGGGCCGCCGGTGTTGCGGTAGACGCCGATATTGACGTTCTCGACGAGCGTCCGGTACTGCTCCTCGCTCTCGCGCAGAGCCCTCTGCGCTTCGTGGTGCTTGGTCACGTCGACGTTCACCGACATGCCGGCCACGACCCGCCCCGTTTCGTCGCGCACCGGGCACGCCGTCGTCTCCATATGAACGACCGCGCCGTTCTTTCGGACGTCGTCCCATTCGAGCCCGCGCACGATCTCGCCGTCGAAGACGCGGCGGATCGTCTCGCGCGTCGCCTCGACGTCCTCCGCGCGGCAGATCGTGTCGTAGATCGTCCCGCCGACCGCCTCCGACTCCCCGAAGCCGTAGACCTCGCGGCACCGGGCGTTCCAACTCTCGATGACGGCGTCGCCGTCGAACGTGAAGATCGCGTTGGGCAGCGCGTCGAGCGTGGCGATGAGAATCTCCTCCGCCTGCCGGCGCGCCGCTTCGGATTCTTCCAGGGACGACCTGAGCGTGGCCACCCGCTCCGTCAGGTCCTCGTACGTGGGCTTCTTTGCGGACATCTTATGTGTCCTCTCGAGAACGTTGCGATGGAGAGATACTGGTATTGTAGACCAGAGGGGGGCAAAATCAACCAGGGCCAACGCGGGGCTCGCGCCCCGATGGCCCGCCTAGCCGTCTTCGTCGTCGGACAGGGTGTCGTCGAGAAAGTCGTCCGCGCTCTCGGGCGTCGAGGTCCGCTGCTCCGGCGGAATCCCGCGCTTCTCCTCCCACTCCGCAAGCGTCATAACGACCTCGCGCGCCTTGCTTCCCTTGTACCCGCCGACGATCCCCTCCTCGGCCATCATGTCGACGAGCCGCGCGGAACGGGTGTAGCCGATCTCGAGCTTCCGCTGCAGCAGCGACACGCTCCCCCGCTTGCTCTCGATCACGATCCGGCACGCCTCGTCGTAGAGGTCGTCCGAGCCATACTCGACCGGCGTCGTGCCGTCGCCGTCCTCGTCACGGCCGAGCTGCTTCACGTTCATCAGATACGCCGGCTCGCCTTGCTGCCGCGTGAAGTTCACGATGCTCTTGATCTCCTTGTCGCTCGAATACGTCCCCTGCACGCGGACGAGGTCCGACGTGCCCGGCGGGATGAACAAGAGGTCGCCGCAGCCCAGCAGCTTGTCTGCGCCGTTCCGGTCGAGGATCGTGCGCGAGTCCACCTTCGACGTCGTCTGGAACGAAATCCGCGTCGGCAGGTTCGACTTGATGAGGCCTGTGATCACGTCGACCGACGGCCGCTGCGTCGCCAGCACGATGTGGATGCCGACGGCCCGCGACTTCTGCGCGAGCCGCGTGATGTAGACCTCGACCTCCTTCGCCGCGACCATCATCATGTCCGCCAGCTCGTCCACCACGATCACGATGTAGGGCATGTGCGACGGAACCTCGTCCTCGTCGTAGTCGTCGCCCAGCCGCTCGCGGATGCCGTCCTCGCCCAGCTTGTTGTACTGCGTGATGTGCCGCACACCGACCCGCGCGAGCATGTCGTACCGCTCGTCCATCTGCTTCGTCGCCCACTCGAGCACATAGGGCGCCCGCTTCATGTCCGTGACCACCGGCGTCAGCAGGTGCGGGATCCGCTCGAACATCCCCAGGTCGACCATCTTCGGGTCCACGAGGATGAGGCGCACGTCCTCGGGATGGTGGTGCATCAGGATCGTCACGATGAGCGAGCTGAGACAGACCGACTTGCCCGACCCGGTCGCACCCGCGATCAACAGGTGGGGCATCCGCACGAGGTCGCTGATGATCGGCGTGCCCGACGCGTCCTTGCCCAGCAGAATGGGCAGCACGAGCTTGTCCTTCTGCTTCTCGTACTCCTCGCACGTCATCAGCTCGATCAGATGCACGATCTCCTTGATCGGGTTCGGCACCTCGACCCCGACCGTCGACTTGCCGGGGATCGGCGCGACGACGCGAACGCTCGGCGCCTTCACCGCCATCGCGATGTCGTCCGACAAGCTGACGACCTTGTTCACCTTGATGCCCGCGGCCAGCGCCATCTCGTAGCGCGTCACCGCCGGCCCGCGCTCGATTCCGACGACCTGCGCCCCGATGCCGAACTCCGCGAGCGTCCGCTCGAGGATCGTGCTGTTCCCGCGGATGCTCGCCTCGAGCGCCTTCTCGTCGAACGGCTCCGGCTCCTCGAGGAGCGAGAGCGGCGGCTTCTCGTAATCCCCGCCGACCACCCGCGACGGCACGACGGCGATCTTGTCGATCGGCGACGTTGCCTTCGGCGCGCCCGTTTCTATCGTCGGGAGGCGCTCGCCGTCCTCCTCCTTCTTGTCGGCCTCCGGCTCGGCCGGCTTCGTCTCCTCGGGAGCCGGCTCTTCGGGCTCCGCGACGGCCGTCGTCGTCCCCGGCTTCGCCGGGCGCCGCGTCGTCACGATCGGCGGCTTCGAGACCCGAATCGGCGGCTTCGCGCGCTCACCGGCCTCGACCCGCTCGCGCCGCGCGTCGAGCCACGTCCGGACACGAACCGTGACATGCTTGCCCGCCCAGACCGCCAGCTCGTCGGCCGACATGAGCATCGCACCGAGCGCGAAGAGCAGCACGGCCACCAGCCACGAGCCCGTCGACCCGAAATAGCTCACGATCAGGTGCGACGTCGCGATCCCGACCACGCCGCCGCTCCCAGGCATGTCGGGGGCCGCCGGACCGCGCAACTGCACCGCCGCCGATGCCGAGACGAGCACGAGGATCCCGCCCACGACCCCCATCCACGCGTCGATCCGGTCCCGTTTCATCAGGCACCGGATCGCGAAGCCGATCGCGAGCACGACGGCGAGATACGACGCGTATCCGAAGTACGTCGTCAGCCAGCCCGCGAGGGACGCGCCGATCCGGCCGCAGGCGTTCTGGAGCGACGTCGCCGGCGGCCAGTGGGTCGCCGCCAAGTCCCCGCTGCTGAACGTCAGCAGACTCAGGAGAATGAAGAGGGCGATGAAGCCGAGTGCGAGACTCGTCGCCCGCTTCCGCACCTCGGTCAGCTTATCGAGAGCATCGGATTCCATCGGTCACCCTCGCGAAAAATAAATCAGAGCCGCCACGCCGACCGCAAAGCAGTACGGCGAGAATACCCAGAGCCCGACACGCCGCACCAGCCGGATCAGCAGCACGAGCGCCAGCCAGCTCGACACGAGCGACACGGCAAAGCCGGCCGCGGCCGGCCCGAGCGTGACGCCCATCGGTGCGCCGCGGACGATCTTCAACAGCTCGTAGCACGCGGCCCCCGCGATCGCCGGCACCGCCAGCAGGAACGCGAACCGGACCGATGCGTCGCGCGTCAGCCCGAGCGCCCGGCCCGCGCTGATCGTCATGCCCGACCGCGAGACGCCCGGCAGCAGCGCGAACGCCTGCGCGATGCCCACGGCGAGCACGCGCCCGAGCCCCATCCCGCGCTCGTCCAGCCCCGCGGCACGGCGCCGCGCGACCAGCTCGGCCGCGGCGAGCACCAGCCCCGTCACCAGCAGACAGACCGCCGCGGGCACCGGGCGGTTCAGCTCGCGCTCGATCACGCCGCGCAGAGCCAGCCCCGCGACGACCGCCGGGACCGTGCCGATCAGAATCCACAGGCCGAGGCGCCGGTCCTCGCCGAACAGCCGCAGCACCTCGCGGCGGAACACGATGACGACCGCGATCAGCGACGCCGCGTGCACCAGCACCGAGAAGGCCAGCGCCTCGCTCGGCTCCTGGCCGATCAGCCCGCCATAGAGGGCGAGGTGGCCCGAACTGCTCACCGGCAGGAACTCCGTCAGCCCCTGCACGAGGCCGTAGATCGCCGCTTCGAGCACGGTCACGGCTGCCCTTTCGATGCCGCACGTCGCGGCGGCGGGGCGCGCAAAATGGGCGCACCGCGCCCGCCTCGCCAAACGGCGCACGTTTTGAGTATCGACAGACCGGGCCGTCTTCCTTTAGCGAAAAATCGGGGGCGGGGGTGATGAGCCGCTCTTAGGCCCCGAGGCGGCTACTCCGGGGCAGGAACGGGCGGCGGCGCGGGCGGCTTGGTGCTCAGTGCCGTCTGGATTTTCGCGAGCGCGGCCCTGGCTGCGTCTCGGACGTTGATGTCCTCGTCGTCAAGAGCCAGCTTCAGCGCCGGGATCGCCTCCTTCGCCGCGGGGCCAATTGTGCCCAGCGCTCTGGCCGCCGCCCAGCGCAACTCCCAGTTCTCTGCTTGGAGCGCCTCGCTTAACGCTCGCACGGCGGCCTCCGCGCCCGGAGCGACCTGCTCAAGGGCCTCAGCGGCCCTGATTCGCATTCTCACGCGATCGGTCTGAAGAGCGTCCACCAACGCGGGCACGGCCTTCTCCGCATCAGGACCAAGTTTTGTGAGAGCGCGGACGGCGTCATCTCTCATCTCTGCGTGCTCGTCCTTCAATGCCTCTGCAAGAAGGGGGACGGCACCTCTAGCAGCACCGCCAACTTCCCCGATCTCATAGGCCGCGGACGACCGGATCCTGAGGTCGTTGCTCTTCAGGCCTTGGACAAGGATCGAGAGGAAGTCTGCCGCCCCAGGATCGATCTGGCCGATGGCCCCGGCGGCCTTGACGCGAACCGGCCAGTCGGGCTGGTCGAGGAGTTCCCTCAACTCGGGAACCGCCTGTTTCGCCGGGGGACCGATCCTCCCCAACGCCTGAGCCGCACTGAGTCGCGTGCCGAGGTCTGCGTTGCGCAGGGACTCGGTGAGGGGCGCCACCGCCTCGGCCGCGGCGGGGCCCATATCACCAAGTCCCCAGGCCGCCGAGATTCGCACGTTGCGGTCCTTGTGCTCGAGGGCTCTGGCCAATAGGGGAACCGCGTCGCGGCCGCCCCGAGCCAGAGCGGTCGCGGCGGCAGCCCGGACGGACCACACCCCGTCCGCAAAGGAAGCAAGAAGAGCAGAACTCACGTCCTCTCTTGTCGGATCGATCTGTCCCAGTACCCCGGCCACTGCCGAACGTACCTCCGGATCGCCATGTTTCAGAGCCGCGATCAGTTCTGGAATCGCGGGCTCACCGACGTCCTCGAGCGCCTTCAGCACCATGTACCGCAATTCACCGTGCTCGGACGCCTTGGTGAGAGCCGGAACCGCCGCCGGCCCGATCTTGCCGAGGGCTTCGATGGCGTTCCCGGGCAATGATCCGTACTTGCTGTCGAGCGCTCTTGCCAGCGCCGGGACGGCGTCCCTGGCGGCGGGGCCGATCTCCCCGAGGGCCGTAGCGGCCATCTCGCAGGCGTGATGACCATCATCCTCAAGGACTCGTATCACCGCCGGCACGGCCTCTGCTGCGTCAGGCCCTATCTGCCCGAGCGCCCATGTGGCTGGTCTGCGATCTTCAACATCTCCGTGTTCCAACACTTCGATCAGTGCTGGCACGGCGGCCCCGCCCAGCGTGCGGAAATCCTGGGCGATCTCCTCAACTTTGCGGCGTGGCGCCGCCACGCCGCACTTGATCAGCAACTCCTGGAACCGCGTCGGCGGCTCGTATTCGTGCCGGAGTTCGTCAAGGAGCACCCGAACCCGGCGCTCGGGTGTGCTCCGCAGATGCATGTCCCACGCGAGCCACGCGCCGCCGATGACGGCGACCGCGGCAACAGCGTACAAGACAATTCGCTTCCGGCGTGACATCAATTCCGATTCCCCTGTGTCGTCCGCCCCCTCACCCCAGCAGCTCGTCCGGATGCTCGAGCAATTCGACGAGGCGCGAGAGGAACGTCGCGCCCGTGACGCCGTCGATGATGCGATGATCGCACGAGGCCGAGAACTTCATCTCGCGGCCGATGAAGATTTGGCCGTTGCGGACAATCGTCGCGGGCAGGGCCGACGCGACGCCGAGCGTGATGGACGAGGGCGGATTGATGATCGGCTCGAAGTGCTCGACGTCGAACATCCCGAGGTTGGTGATCGTGAAGGAGGCGTGGCTGCGCTCGTCGGCCGAGAGCCGCCCGGCCCGCGCCCGCTCGACCAGCTCCTTCGCCCGCCCGACGAGCTGCTCGAACGAGAGGTCCTGCGCGTTGCGGACGACGGCGACCGTCAGGCCCTTGTCGGTCGCGACGGCGATGCCGAGGTTGACGCCCTTCCACTTGATGATCTTGCCGCGGTCGTAGCTGCGGTTCGCGTCGGGCACGTCGACGAGCGCCCGGACGCACGCGTAGGCGACGAGATGCGTGACGGTCGCGCCGAACTTCTCTTTGAGTTCCTCGCGGCGTTGGAGGAGCTTCGTGACGTCGGCGCCGCGGGTCAGGTAGAAGTGCGGGATGAGGTGCTTCGAGTGCGTGACGCGGAGCGCCTGGGTCTTGAGGCGGAAGGGCATGTCGAGCACGTCGGCCTCGTCGTCGGTCACGTCGAGCGCGGGCAGGTCTTCGTCGGGGCGCGGCTTCGGGGCTTTCGGAGCGGGTGTTCTGCCCAGCGCTTCGATGTCCTTCGCGACAATGCGGCCGCCGGGCCCGGTGCCCGCGATGGTGGTGACGTCGATGCCGCGCTCGGCCGCGAGCTTCTTCGCGTAGGGCGAGATGGGAGCGATCGCGGAACCCGGCGTGCGGACCGCGGGCCGCGCCGGCTCGGCCTTCTCTTCTTTGTGCCTTGCCGCGCCCAGAGCTTGTCGAGGGGGCGCCTTTGTGGTTGCTTTCTTCCTTTCCGGTTCTCCCCCTGCTTCTTTCCTCTGTTCTTGTGGTTCTTCGTGCCCCGCCGCCGCCCTTCGGGCTTTGGCGGGCGGGCTTTGTG
>CAYLQD010000034.1:23112-32485 GCA_964385685.1 uncultured Planctomycetota bacterium
TGTGGTTCTTCGTGCCCCGCCGCCGCCCTTCGGGCTTTGGCGGGCGGGCTTTGTGCCTTTGTGGTTATTTCTTTCGTCTCTGGCGCTGTCCCCTCTTCTTCCTTCTCTTCGTGCCCCGCCGCCGCCCTTCGGGCTTTGGCGGGCGGGCTTTGTGCCTTTGTGGTTACTTTTTTCCTTTCCGGTTCTCCCCCTGCTTCTTTCTTCTGTTCTTGTTCGTCTTCGTGCCCCGCCGCCGCCCTTCGGGCTTTGGCGGGCGGGCTTTGTGTCTTTGTGGTTACTTCTCCTGTCTCCGCCGCGCCTTCCGCCGCGATCAGCGCGATGACCTCGCCGACGTGGACCTCGGACTCGTCGCCGTGCTTGATCTGCGCGACGACGCCGGCCTGGAAGCACTCAAGCTCCATGACGGCCTTGTCCGACTCGACCTCGGCGAGCACGTCGCCCTCGCTGACGGCATCGCCCTCGGCGACCCTCCACTCGATGATCTTGCCCTCTTCCATACTGTCCGAGAGCTTCGGCATCGTCACTTCATACATCTCGGGAGTCTCCTTCGGGGACGTCCGTCGGGGATTCTGCTTCTTCTGCGAAGCGCAACGCAGCCACTGCCAGCGCATTGTTCGGGTTCATTTGCCGAACCCGCCGATAGATCTCGACCGCCTCGTCCTTTTGTCCAGCCATTGCCAAACTGAAGGCCAAGTTGCAGCATCCCATCTCAAGATACGCGTAGAGCGTCGGGCTGAGCAGAGCCAGGAACCGGAACCGGTCCAGCGTGGGATGCCGTTCCCAGAAGGCGATGCTCTGCCGAAAGGCCTCGGCGGCTTCTTTGAACCGCTCCCGTTTGACCAGCCGGATGCCTCGCGTATGATGCCGGTTGACGGTGAACCGCAGAAGGAGGCGCCAGGCGCAGACGGCAGCGAGAGCGAAGAGCACGCTCGATGTTACTGCTATTTCCGGGACCACCATCCAAATCACAAGCGCGAGGGCAAGCGATAGCGCCACGATGAAGACGACCGCCGCGCGGTCGCATTGGACTACTACTGGCGTCCGCATCGCTGGCTCCTGCATGGTGCAAGTCCGGGAAACGGGGAAAATGGAAAACGGGGAAGGGACGGTCTGCTGCCGCCGGGCGGGCGGCAGTCCGAGCGCCTTTTTCCCGTTTCCCCCTTTTTCCTTCTTCCCATCTTACACTATCGTCGCTCAGCCAGTGCCTTCCGCGCGGCGGCGGCGACGTCCTCCGCGTGCGGGATGCCGGCCTGCTCGAGTTCGCGGGCATACGGCAGCGGCGAATCGCAGCCCGAGACCCGCTCGACCGGCGCGTCGAGTTCGTCGAACACGATCTCGTAGATGTTCGTCGCGACCTCCGCCGCGATCCCGCACGCCGGCGGGCATTCCTCGACAACGACGGCCCGGTGCGTCCTCGCGACCGAGTCGGTCACCGCCTCCTTGTCCCACGGCCGCAGTGTGCGGAGGTCGACGACCTCGGCCTCGACGCCTTCCTTCGCGAGAGCGTCCGCGGCCTCGAGGCACACGAGCGCCATCGCGCCGTAGCCGACGAGGGTCACGTCGCTCCCTTCGCGCGTCACCGCGGCCCTCCCAATCTCGCCGGGCTCCAGATCGTCGGGCACCTCGCCCTCGGAGTTGTAGAGCCCTTCGTGCTCGAGGAAGACGACGGGATTGTCGTCGCGGATGCTCGCAATCAGGAGCGCCTTCGCGTCGGCAGGTGTCGCGGGGTAGACGACGACGAGCCCGGGCGTGTGGACGAAAATCGGCTCGGGGCTGTGCGAGTGCTGCGAGCCGAGCTGGTGTCCGCCGCCGCCCGGCATGCGGATCGTCACGGGCAGCGTGATCTGGCCGCCGAACATATACCGCATCACGGCGAGGTGGTTGAGGATCTGGTCCATCGCGACGTAGGCGAAGTTGGCCGTCATCAACTCGGGCACGGGCCGCAGCCCGCCCATCGCGGCGCCCGTCGCCATGCCGACGATGGCCGCCTCCGAGATCGGGGTGTCGACGACGCGCTCGTCGCCGAACTCCGCGAGCAGGCCGCGCGTGACCTTGAACGAGCCCTCGTAGAGAGCGACGTCCTCGCCGAAGAGGATGACGCTTTCGTCGCGCCCCATCTCCTCACGCAGCGCCTGATTCAGCGCCTCACGATAACTGATCGCCGGCATCGTTGCTCCTCAATTCACCGCAGAGAACGCCGAGGCCGCAGAGGAGACTAACCACGAAAGCACGAAGGCACAAAGGACGGCTGTTTCGTGTCCCGCCGCCGCTCTTCGGGCTTTGGCGGGCGGGCTTTGTGCCTTGGTGGTTATTCGTTCTCTGCGATCTCCGCGATGAAATCAATCTGCATACACGTCGCTCAGCAGTTCGTCCTTTGGGTCTCATTCCGGCCATGTCTTTCCGAGCGCCTCGTCGGACTTGCCGTCGAATTCCTCGAGGTAGTACGCCTCGATCACCGATGCCAAGTCAGGTCGTTGTCCACGCCAGGTGAGGACGGTCATCATCTTGCAGAAGTGGTACGTGGAGTAGTACCACTTGCCGTCCGAGGCTTTGCAGATGAAGATATCGTCGATTCGCTGGTCCTCCTTGCGGGCCTTGGCGGCGTAGACCATCCAGTCGCCGTTCTCCAACAGCACGAGCCGCTCGGAGAGCCATCCCTCCCCGCCGTAAAGGCTCTTCGGCGGCTGGGACTTCAGCGCGGCCATCTCGGCGGCCACCCAGTCGGGATCATTCGCGAGCCGACGTATCTCCGCGACGGCTCTGTCTTTCCATTCCCGCCGGTAACGCTGTCGCTCGGCGCGCCTGTGCTTCTCGAGTGCGCGCGGAGCCAGGAACGCCGCCGCGGCGAGAGCGGCCACAATCCCGACGATTATGGCGACACGCCTCTTCTTCATGTTGCCCTTTGTGCCTTTGTGCCTTGGTGGTTATTCGTTCTCTGCGACCTCTGCGGCAAAGTCAATCCGTATACACATCGCTCAGCAGTTCGTCCTTCGGCAGCTCAGCGCCGGCTTCGGCGAAGGCGACGGCCTCGTCGAGCGCCTGCTTCGCCTTCGCGTCGAGCGCCCTGAGTTCCTTCTCGATGGCGGCCCGCTGCTCGTCGGTCTCGCCGAAATCTTCGAGGATCGCCGCCCGAATCTGCGGGATCGGATCGCGCGTCTTCCAGTGAGCGACCTCCTCCTTGCTGCGGTACGTCGCGGGATCGGACATCGAGTGCCCGCGATAGCGATAGCATTTGGCCTCGATGAACGACGGCCCCTTGCCGGCCCGCGCGGCGCTGATCGCGCGCTTCGCGACCGACTGCATCTTGAAAAAGTCCATCCCGTCGACCGTCGCCGCCGGCATGTGATACGCCTTCGCCTTCTTCGCGAGCGACTCGCTCGCGCTCGACCGTGCGACGCTCGACCCGATCGCGTACTGGTTGTTCTCGCAGACCCACACGATCGGCAGTTTGTAGAGCGCGGCCATGTTGAGCGCCTCGTGGTAGACGCCCTGGTTTGTCGCGCCGTCGCCGAAGAAGCAGAGGACGACGCGGCCCTCCTTCTTGAGTTGGATCGCCTTGCCGAGCCCGACGGCGATGGGGCACATCCCGCCAACGATGGCGTAGCCGCCGAGAAAGTTGATGTCCCGGTCGAACAGGTGCATCGACCCGCCCTTGCCCTTGCAGCAGCCGTCGGCGTGTCCGAAGAGCTCGGCCATCGCCACCCGCGGGTCGCCCCCGCGGATGACATAGTAGGCGTGGTCGCGGTAGGAGCCGATGACGTAGTCGTCGGGCCGGAGGTGGTGCATGGCGCCGGCGGCGACGGCCTCTTCGCCGGAGTAGAGGTGGCAGAACCCGCCGATGCGGCCTTTGGTGTATTGCTCGGCCGTGCGCATCTCGAACGAGCGGGCCAGCCGCATCCGGTAGTAGACGTCGAGCAGTTCGCTTTTCTTCATGGTCGAATCATCCCCTGTGATTCTGCGCCGTGAGCCGGCCAGCTTCGCTGCCCCCATTCTATGGGAAGTGGCAGTCGGCCGTCAACACGGGGCAGGAGCGGCTCTGTTGAAGAAAGCCCTTTGCTCTTCATTGTGGTTTCGGTATATTCTGTGCGGGCGGACACCTGTCTCATAAGAAGGCGGAACGAATGGTACTGACCCTCCTCCCGGAGTTTGTCCGCGAGCACTACGAAGTGCACGAGTGGCGGCACGCCTGCGCGATTCTCTACAAGGACTTCCCGAACGAATGGCGTGACATCTGCGAAGTGCTGACGGACTTCAGGCTGCTCAAGTCTCACATCGCCGTGCCCGGCGGGAGCAAGACCAAGGTCGCCAGAGCTATCGATCATGAACTCGAGACACGCGGCTGGGTCGAGAAGGGTTTCAGCACGCAGGTCGTAGTCGACGATGACGCGCGAGATAATCCGACGCATAAGATCGACTGCTATAAGAACCGAGTGGCCCTCGAAATCGAATGGACCAACAAGGATCCCTTCTTCGACCGGGACCTGAACAACTTCCGTATCCTCTTCGAGCTGCAAGCAGTCAGCGTCGGGGTCATCATCACACGCTGCGACGAGCTTCAGGAGGTCTTCGACGATCTCGGCAGGGGCTCTTCCTACGGGGCAAGCACGACGCACATGTCCAAGCTGTTGCCCCGCATCAACGGCGGCGGCGGGGGCGGATGCCCGACACTGGTTTTCGGCATCACGAAGCGCCTGTACGCGGAGGACAAGTAGGTTGTCCAAGAAGACCGAGGCACTGACAGTGGCGGAAGAGCTTCTCTCCTACGAATTCGGCCGATTCGGTACCCTCCTGGCCGATCCTCCGTGGCGGTTCGGCAACCGTACGGGGAAGATGGCTCCCGAGCACCGTCGGTTGCGCCGCTATGCCACGATGAAGCTGCAAGACATTCTGGAGCTACCCGTGCCGCAACTGGCGAAGCCGGAGTCCCACCTTTATCTTTGGGTTCCCAATGCGCTCATCATGGAGGGGCTGGAAGTCATGAAGCGTTGGGGGTTCGTCTACAAGACGAACATCGTGTGGTTCAAGACGCGGAAAGATGGCGGCCCCGATGGCAGAGGCGTTGGTTTCTACTTCCGTAATGTGACAGAACTGGTTCTTTTCGGTGTGCGAGGTCGCCTGCGGACGCTGGCACCGGGCCGAAGGCAAGTCAACATCATCCGCTCGCGCAAGCGAGAGCACTCACGGAAACCGGATGAGTTGTATGAGATAATCGAGGGGTGTAGCCCGGGACCGTATCTGGAATTGTTCGCAAGGCACAAGAAACCGGGCTGGACTCAGTGGGGGGACGAACTGGCTCAGCGCGCGCATCTCGCCGGTCTGGAACGGAGCGCCTGAGAGAGTCCACTTAAGGCGGTCGTCGACCGCTGCCTACGCTTCCAGGTCGAAGAGGTCTTTGGACGCGCCGCACTCGGGGCAGACCCAGGTGTCGGGGATGGCGTCGAATGCGGTGCCGGGCTCGACGCCGTTGTCGGGGTCGCCCACTTCCGGATCGTGGACGTAGCCGCAAATGGTGCAGACGTATTTCTGCATGGCTCCAAGACTCCTCTCGTACTCGGTGTCGGCCGGATCAGGATCGGGCGCCCGCGCGCCCGGCCTCGGCCGACGCGCCAATTATAGCCGCGTGGGCGACGGAGGCAACCGGGAAGGGTAGCGTGGGACGGTGTGAGATGAGGGAAACGGGAAAAGGGGGAAACGGGAAAAAGGAGGGAATGGGAAAGAACAGTCTCGGTTCGGCGCTCTGTGGCGGCGAGCGGTTTCTTGACGGGATGAACAAGATTGACCGGATGGGGCGGCGATGCGCGCATCGCCGTAAATCCTGTGCATCCTGTTGATCCTGTCGAAATCTCACACCACCAACAGGATGACGGCGAGCGAGAGCATCGAGAGGACGGTCGACAGGACGACGCCGCCGGCGGCGAGATGCTGGTCGCTCTCGAGCTGCTCGGCCATGACCCACGAGACGACCGCGGTCGGCACGCCGAGGAAGAGGACGGCGATGAGGAGGTGCTCGCGGGGGAGGCCCATTGCACGGCCGATGAAGTAGCCCATCAGCGGCGCCGCGACGACCTTGATCGCCGAGCACGCGGCCGCGGGCAGCCAGCCGTCCCGAAGCGCATCGAACCGGAGCGACGCGCCGATCCCGAGCAATGCGAGCGGCAGCGCCATCTGGCCGATGGCCGTGAATGTGCGGTCGGCGAGGAGCGGGAGCGACCGGCCCGTGAGCGACCACGCGATCCCCGCGACACACGCGATCAGGAGCGGATTGGTCGCGACCTGAACCGTGATCGACTTGAGCCGCCGACGGAACGACCGCTCGGCGTGGTGCTGCCCTGCGACGAGCACGACGACGGCCGCCGCGTTGTAGAGCGGGATCAGGGGGGCGATGGCCATCACCGCGAGGTTCTCGGTCTCGGGCGATGTGTTGCCGCCCGTGCCCGCCAGTGCGAAGAACACGACCGGCAGGCCGAGGTAGGCGAGGTTGCCGCGGTAGGCGGCCTGGACGAACGCGCCGATCGACGGCCGCGGCAGCCGCAGGATCAGCGCGACGGCGTAGCCGAGGATGATGCAGCCCATCATCCCGGCGAGGAGCGCGAGGAAGATGCGGGCCGCCGCCTCACCCTGGCCGGCCGCCTTCGCCGTCTTCTCGAAGAGCAGCGCCGGTATGCCGACCCAGAACACGAGCCGGTTGGTCAGGAGGAAGAGCTTCTCCGACGCGAACCCGCTGCGGCGCAGGATCGCCCCGAGCAAAATCACGAGGGCAATCGGCGCAATCACATTGACCACAAACATGGGGAACAGTTTAAGGTTTCAAGTCGCAGGTTGAAAGTTGGAAGTGTGCGCGGGCGTTGGCGGCGTTGGGGCGGGGCGGAGTCATGGCGAGGGGCTGCCGGGTGCGGGCGGAACGAGCGGCGTCAGCAGTTCGATCAACTCCGGGATGTGGCGCGTCACGACGGCCCAGATTCGTTCCTGTCGGATGTCGCCGTATTCGTGTGCGAGCACGTTGCGTTGGGCGATGATCGGCCGCCACGGAATCTCGGGGTGGGCTTCGCGGAACGGCTCGGAGACGCGGCGGGCGGCTTCGCCTATGATCTCCAGCGCTCGCTCGACCGCGAGTTGAAGCGTGCGGTCGTTGAGGTATGCGTCAAGAGCTTGGTGCTTGGTGATCTCACGGACCGTTCGCGCGGCGTCGAGCATGTCCCAGAGGTAGGCGGCATCGCGTTCGTCAGGCCGCATACAGGATCTCCCGGTTGCTCAGGATCGCGTGGCGGCGGAACGGGTTCCTCAGTCCCTCCTTCTCGACGAGGTCGACTTCGCGGCCGAAGATGCTCTTCAGTTCGTCGGTCATGTCCGCCCAGTCGAACAGGCAGCAGGTTGCGTCGGGGGCGAAAGCGACCAACACGTCCACGTCGCTCTCGGGGCCGAAATCGTCGCGAAGGGCCGAGCCAAAGATCGCGAACTCAGTGATCTTCCACCGCCGACAGAACGCGACGACACGGCTCTTGTCTACGTGAATATCCGGACTCATCGGTCGATCCTGTGAGCGTGGCGAGCTAAACGAACCGTCCCATCGGCACAAGCAATGATAGCCGGAACCCGCAAGAGAAGCAAGGAAGAGCGGCGCCACGCAGAGCTGTTCACCCATCGGAAATCCGGGTGTGGCGTTGGACCTGGGGCGGCGCGACGTCAGGGCGATGCCTTCGGCTTGACGTTGCGTTCTTCGACGGCGAACAGACGAAAGGCAATGTCGTCCTTGTGGTCGTCGGCTCTGTAGTTTCCGTCTTCTTCGCCACCGTCGTCTTGCTGGTTCATGCCGACGCTGTAGATGATGCAATCGCCGTCCGCCTGTTTGTACTTGAGCGGCTTGCCTGAGAACGGATCAAGCAGTGCTTCGCCTCCAAGCTCGCCCAGCGACTCGGGCCATTTGCCGTTCTCGATGCGATGGATTTCCGCGCTCAGCGCCGTCGCGGCAACGACAAGGCGCGCCTGACGCTGAGCAAGCTCAGAGAAGTACGGCGACCACGAGTTCACGCTGGCGAACAGGGGTGCCGAGCCGGTCCGCCACAACTCAAGCGCTACATCCGTGTCCGTTGTCTGTTCAGTTCGCCGCTGTTGGAGTTCATCGTATAGCTCGAGCATGCCCTTTATCGACCAGACCGAGGCGAGGCGGCTCACACCAGGACATATTGACGCCCAAGCCAGATCAGGGCGCGCTCCAGAGGTCGGCCAGTTGTCGGAGTCGTTCGTCTCGAACGGAACCACTTCGGCGTTACCCTCTGGCTTTCCCTTCTGCGAGCTTGTTTCTTCTTGCCGTTCGCTGATTGTCCAGCGTCGGAACATGTCCTCGTATTGCCCGACTCGGTAGATCTCTGCGGCCCCATGCAAGTGTGGATCCTTCGCTTGCACGGCGGCGAACGCCATCTCGGCCTTCAGCATTTCAGAGATTCCCACGGCCCTCAACGCGAGTAGGAGCTTGGCGCGCAGCCGTTTGAGGTCCGCAGCATCGAGCGTTGTGCGGCTGAGTGTGTCCCGGATGCTTTCGTAAAGGTGGAATGTGTTGCTGATGCGGATGAGCATCACCATGGCCTGCGGGTCATTGCGGAGCGACAGATCAATGTCGGCCATGGCTTCACACGCATCGAGCGCCGCCTCCGGCCGCCCCGAGGCCTGTCCGTCGAGAGCCTTGATGCGGAGCACACGCCCCGCGTTCATGATCTTTCCCAAGACTGCGAGCGCGTCGAACTGGTGAGCGTGAAGATCAAAGTCATAGAAACAGCGCGGGTGTTTTCGGGCTGTGCTCAGCAGGCCCAAGAACGTCTGCTGCTTCTCCAAGAACGTTCTTATCTTCGCGGCCAGTCCTTTGTCCATCGGAGCCGCCAGTTCAGGTTCTGCCGCGAGGCCCACGTGGGGGAGGTCGTCGTACGCCTCGTTGGTGCCCAGCGCCGCAAACGCCGCCTTGTAGAATCGGGCGCCGTTCTCGCCTTCGCCCGACGCGTCGAATTGCTTCTTAAGGTAGTAGGTGTCGGTGGGCAGATTGCGCCGGTCAAGTTCCGCGAGGATCTCTTGGAGCGCGGCCTCGCCGCGGCGATTGGTGTTCCAGATCCAGCCGGCGGAAAGCAGGACGCAGAGCCCGACCACCACCGACAGCGCGCACAGTGCCCGAAGCGGCCACTTGAGCCAACGCACCCCTCGCCACCCTGATCTATTGGGCCCCTTCGTTAGGCTTGTCGAATTCGCCTCCGTGTTCATCGGCATTCCCCGTCACCCCCGTCGCGCCGAAGCGGGATTCGCAGCAGTGAAACGGGGAAGGGCCTTTCTCGAAAGGTGGGTATCCCCTTATCTCAACCAGCCCCTACATCTTGTGTGGGATGGACAA
>CAYLQD010000035.1:0-32475 GCA_964385685.1 uncultured Planctomycetota bacterium
GCCTCGTACGGGTCCGCGCCGAGTACGTCGACGAACTTGCGCCACCCGGTTGGCTGAGGGCCCTTCGGTGTCTGCTGCGCGTCTGCCGCTGGGCCGTCCTGCGCGCAAGCGACGCACGCGAGAGCGGTCATGCAGGGAACCGCGACAATCCACCGGAAACCAGTTCGCTTCAGCTTCGTCTGCATTCCTCCGCTGGCTGATGCCAAGCGCGCTTGGTCAAGCGTCGGCCGCGTTCTGATCGGGTACATCGCATCCCCTCGTGTGGCTTGCTCCTCCGCAACGAAGGATACCACCGACTCAGGCGCTAGTCAACGCGGCTGAGCCGCTTTCCTTTTGCCGCCCCGCGCCGGCTGGAACGACGGGCGCCGCGAAGTGCAGCGGCGGGGCTGTACTCATCATGAGTACAAGAGCGCCTGCGCTCCGTTTACAGGACAGGCGCCTGTCCATCGTTTCTTGCACCCATGCTGATTGATGGACTGGGGCCGTGAAATGTGGCACAGCCGCCCTCGGCGGTGGTGACATGAGATTCACAGCCGCGGGCGGCTGTGCCACATGTTTGCATGGGATTCACAGCCGGGGGGCCGCTGTGCCACATGTCTGCCTGGGATTCACAGCCGAGGGCGGCTGTGCCACATGCACCTGCGTGAGACTCGCAACCGGGGCTGGCTGTGCCACATTTGGAGCAAGAGGACATGAAAGCGAAGCCGGCGAAATCGCAGTATCGCCGCAACCTGCCCCACCTGCAGGGCGGATGCCCCACGCTGTTCGTCACTTTTTCGACGTGGGAGAGATGGACATTGCCGGAGTCGGTCCGCTCGGCGGTCCTTTCGCATTGCCTCCACGAGCGCGGGTCGAAACTCCAAATGCACGGGGCCGTCGTCATGCCCGATCATGTGCACCTGATTTTCACCCCGCTGACCGATCAGGAAGGAACCGCGTTCGGCTTGGCCGAGATAATGGGTGCGCTGAAAGGGGCGTCGGCGCACACCGTGAACCGGATGCTCGGACGAAGCGGCCACGTCTGGCAGGATGAGTCGTTTGACCACGCCCTGCGGTCTGGGGAGAAGACGGGCGAAAAGGTCGAGTACATCTGTTCGAATCCCGTGCGAAAGGGTTTGGTCAAGAGCGCGGAGGAGTATCCCTGGCTCTGGCGGGAGTGGATCGAAGGGCGCTCGACGTAGCGCGTCTGCTAATGTAGTACAAGCGCTAATGTAGCACAGCCGTAGTGTGGCACAGCCGCCCTCGGCGGTGGTGACATGAGATTCACAGCCGCGGGCGGCTGTGCCACATGTTTGCATGGGATTCACAGCCGGGGGCCGCTGTGCCACATAAGCCGTGTTGCATTGCCAATGCGCGCCACGGTCGGCGCCACGTGGCGCTCCCTGATTTTGCTGGCGTTCGCGGGGGCGGGCGGGTAAGTTGTCGGGCCGGTTGCCGCCGTCGAACACAGAGGTCCTCGTGCCTGAAAGGCACACATTCAACAGCCCAGGGCGAAGCCCTGGGAAAGCATGGGTGAGGCGGGAAAGCCCTGAAGGGGCGATACAGGTTCTGTGACGCCCTTACAGGGCTTGGCTCAAGACGCGTCTCCCTACCCAGGGCTTCGCCCTGGGCTAGCGGGCGAGCGTCGCTCGCTTGCAGTTTGCCTTGGGCAAACTGCGACGGCAGCCAGGCTGCCGATGCAGCCCCTTCGGGGCAAGAAGTGGATCTCTTCAACTGCCACAGGTGGGCACAAGCTGCGCGAGCGGTCTGAAAGGAACAGAGATGACAACGGGCGATGACAACCAGAACATAGCGAAGGGGCAGGCGCTGCGCGGGATGGTCGATCCCGCGACCGACGACATGAACCGCGAATGGTCCTACGAAACCCGGCCGACGGTCTGCATCGGCGTGCCGCTGCAGCCGGACTGGACGCACGTGACCTACGACGGGGCGCTCTACAGCCGACAGCACGCGGAACTGTGCTTCTTCCGGGGCGACCCGCTCCGGCCGCTGCTCGCCCGGCAGAAAACGCTGCTCGACGGCTGGATCCCCATCGTCGGATACGAGTGGCGGGACGGCGACGTCGCCTGCGATATCGAGACGTTCGCCGCTCCGCTCGACGGCGAGGACGCGAGCAACACGGTCAGCTTCGTGCGGGCCACGATGAGGAACGACGGCCCGACCCCGGCGACGGCCGTGTTCGTCGCGGCGCCGCCGATGCTCACCGCCGAGGAGCGCGAGCGCGGGTTCGAAGAGCAGGGCGCGTGACGAGCAATCGGCGAGCAGTTTTCGTGCTGGACATGTCAATTCTTGTATAAAATAGTGGTAGAGGGCTGGGTTTTTGGCGGGGCGCAACGCGCGGCCCCATTCGTCGCGAACGGCGGGCCGGCTCCGGTCCGTTTGCCGAATGTTTTTGCTTGACGGCGCTTAGGTCGTTTCTATAATAGCCGCGACCGGCTTCCGGTCTCGGCTCGCGCTTGTCCGTTCTAATTGGCGAGGCAACCCCGACTATGTTCACTCCTCGAGCGGCTTGGGGCCTGGACATCGGCGAGTCGTCGGTCAAGGTCGTCAAGGTCCGCCGGACCAAGGTCGGGGCCGAGATCGCGGCATTTGACATCGTCGAGCGCGGCCTGCCGTCCGAGGAGACGGGCGACAAGGACTATCATCTTCGGGCCGCCGTGAGCACGTTGGCCGAGCGCAACGTCTTCGCCCGGACGCCCGTCGTCGTGTCGATCCCCGAGCCGGCATTCAGCCGCTTCATCCCGCTGCCGCCCGTCGACAAACGCCGAATCCCCGAAGTTGTGCGGTATGAGGCGCGCCAGCAGATCCCGTTCCCGATCGAAGAGGTCGTCTGGGACTACCAGCTCGTCCGCGAGCCCGAGGAGCTCGGCGAAGAGACCGAGGTCGCGATCTTCTCGCTCCGGTCGCAGTTCGTCTACGCGCTCCTCGCCAACCTGTCGCTCTGCCGCGTCCAGCCGAGCGCCGTCCTGCCTGTGCCGCTCGCGCTCTACAACTTCCTGACGTTCGACCGCGACATCGCCAAGGGCACGATCGTCGTCGACCTCGGCGCCGGCAGCACCGACATTCTGATCTGCGATCCCGAGAACTTCCGCGTCCGGAACATCACCGTCTCGGGCAACGGCATCACGCGCGGCCTGGCCGAGCGGCTCAAGATCAGCCACGCCGAGGCCGAGGCCCTCAAGCGGCAGTGCGCGGACAAGGTCCAGGCGACGCGCCTCTTCAAGCTCATCCAGCCGATGCTCAACGACCTCGCCGGTCAAGTCCAGCGAACGATCGGCTTCTTCAAATCGCAGATCCACAACGTGCGGATCGAGCAGGCCCTGCTCCTCGGCCAGACCTTCGGGCTGCCGGGCGTTCAGGACTTCTTCATCAACCAGCTCGGATGCGACCTCGCTCCTGCGGACATGCTCGAACGAATCACGCTGTCGCCGGACGTCGAGAGTGCGTCGCTGAAGGAGGCCCTGCCGTCGCTCGGCGTGGCGACCGGCCTGGCGCTCCAGGGCATCGGCCTCGGGCGCGTGCAGGTCAACCTGATGCCGCGCGAGGTTCTCTTCCGCCAGGAGGTGGCGAAGAAGCGCATCTATGCGGGCGCGGCCGTCGGGTGTCTGGCCGTGATGCTGGGCACGCACCTGCTGTCGCTCAAGCTCGAGAAGGGCCAACTGGAGCGCGAGAAGGCCACGGGCAAGCAGATCGCCGCGATCGTCAAGGAGAAGCAGGAGATACAGAAGCGGTCTAAGACGGCGACCGACCGCGTGTCCCGGGCCAAGGGCGAGCTTAAGAAGCCGGCCGGGCTCAGCCGGGGCAGCCGGTCCTGTCTGCAGGCCCTCAACGCCGTCAACGATGTCCTTCACGAGATGAGCGAGGACATCCTCGTCGAGTACGTGTGGGTCCGGCCGGTGTCCAAGGCCGGGGCGGCCACGTCGGTCATCAAGATCACGCTCCGTGGCGACAGCATCCGAGACAACCTGTTTGTTCACAGGAACCTGTACAAGCCGTTGCTGAACGCCAAGCGCAATGTGGGCGGGAAGTCGCTCCCGCAGTTCTCCAAAGTGGACCTCACCAGGAACCAGAACAAGGTCAATCCCGAGACGGGCGATTCAGAGGGGTCCGAGTTCATCTTCGACTGTGAGTTCAAGCCGGCCGACTGAGCGGCCGCACGAAGGAAGCGTATGGGCAGGATAATCGATTTCGTTCGAAACAACCTGTTCTGGATACTGATGGTCCTCGCCGTCATCGTGATGGCCCTCATCTACGTGTCCGTCGGTCGCGGTCTCACCCGGGACGTCTTGAAGCTTCGCGAGGAGGGAACCAAGGGCCTTACCGAACTGCGGGGCCTCGCGGCGCTCGACTCCATAGCCAACCCGGAGATGATCAAGTCGGCCGAGGCCGAGGTCAAGGACATCGAGTCCCTCGGCGGGCAGCTCCTCGTCATGTTTTCTCCACGCTCCGGGCTCTTCGACCGCGACTTCATCACGCTCAAAGACAGCAAGAAGATCACCCACGAAGAGATGTACGATTGGTGGAAGGGATATGGGGAGCGCACGAGCGCTCTCCTGAAGCGAGCCCAGGCCGCCCTCAACGCCCCCGAACAGGTGGCGATGTTCAAGAGAAGACCCGCTGAGGTCGTACCGAATCTGCCGCTCGTCAGGACGGAGCAGAAGAAGTTCTGGCGGCTGACCTACGTCGTCGACGCGCTCGCCCATGCGAGCCCGAGAGAGAGACCCCTCATCGAACGGCTCAACAAGATCCAGCTTGGGGCGAACGCGCGGAAACGACACGACTGGGTCCGCGGCACGAAGGTGACCCTGACCCTGACGATGGCCTACGAGAACGTCGGCCTGCTCGTCGCCGCGCTGCAAAACGCGCCCAAGCCGCTGATCGTCAACAACGTCCGCGTGGCCCGGACGGACCCGGAAAAGGACGGGCCGGAAGCCAAGGCGAGCCAGGAGCCGGCCATCATGGTGCTCCTGACCTGTGACATCGTCGAGTTCCTGCCCGCCGTTCAGCGCGTGCAGTTCGACGGGAGCGCGTTCGCCAAGGTCGCCGACGTCGTCAAGTGGGTCGGGCAGGAAGAGCGCGACCTTCATGCCGCCGCCCGGGTCCTCTTCGAGAAGATCCCGCCCCTCGGCATGCGGGCCAGGTTCTGGCTCGGCCAGTCGTTCGAAATATCCGACGGCGCAGCGGCCGCCGCCCGCGACGCGCGCGTGAAAGAGATCGACGCGAAGGCGGCCGACGAACTGGCGAAGAAACTCAAGGCCGCGACCAAGGACGGCAAGATCGCCCCCGCGAGAAAGAAATCGATCGAGACCGCGCACGCGGCCCTCGTGGCAAGGCGAAAGGTCGCCGCCCAAAGAGCCTACCGGCGCGCCAAGCTCGACGCCACGGTCCGCTCGGGCGGATTCGCGCTCACCTACGACCACCTCCGCGCCATTGTTCCCCGGAAGGCCTATTTCATCGGGCTCGAGCCGGCCAAGCCCGCCGCCACGGGCGGCAAGGGCGGGACGTCGGAGGACAAGGACGCCAAGACCGGGCCGTCGCACGTGATCGTCCGCGCCCCACAGAGGTCCAAGTATGGCGCGGCCCGCTGGTGGCTGGCCGCCCGGGGGGACAAGACCTACAAGGGCAAGCGCACCCAGGTCGTCGGCCGGGTCCTGGGCGAGGCCCCCGAGGGGGCGGAGCGGGCCCGCGTGTACGTCGACGCCAAGGCGCCCGACGCTCCAGTGTTGATTGCCGACAAGAAGTCCGGCGAGATCGCGCTGATTCTCGCCGCCGAGCCCGGCGGCGATTGGCGGGCATACGACGTGTCCACGGTTGACGGCAAGGCCGTGTCCCTGAGCGACACGGCTTTCCGATTCGCGCCCGTGATTCAGGCGGTCGGCCCCATCGTCGGCGGCCCCAGGGCCCCGGGCGGCAAGGCGGTCACCGTGCTGCCGCTTGCGGCCCTCGCCAGCGCGGGCCAGCGGACGTTCAAGGTGCCGGTCTCGGCCAGGGGCGGCGGAACGATGACGGTCACGGCCGGGCTGAGGAAGTAGGGCCCGGCTCAGGAAAAGGGACGCGATGCGAACGACGTCCGGATCAATTGTCTTTCGGTACTTCGACAAGGCGCTCGTCGCCATCCTCGCCCTGCTCGCGCTGGGCTACATCGTGATGGCGATCGTCGACCGGCCCGAGCCCGTCTATCCCAGGGGCGAGGTGGATCGCTTGATCAACAAGATCGAGGCCACGCAGCTCGCGTCCAGACACACGCCCACCCCGCTGACCGAGGACTATGTCGGCCTGACGATCGGCTCCCTCCGGCCCGACGCCCGGGGCTTCAGGCCGCGAGAGGGCGTCATGATCAAGCTCAAGGACAAGCCGGTGAGGCCCCTCGGCCGGAAGGACCTCGCGCTGAATCCCGAGGGCGTGCCGACTCCGAAGGACTTCTCGGGCCTCGACGAGTATGCGAACCATGAGGTCCGTGTCCTCGACGAGAAGATCGTAAAGGTCGAATGGTCGGACGCGGCCCCGTCGACGCTCACACTGACCCCCATCACCGCGGGCAAGACGACGGTCGAACTCGTGAAGGGCGGGCAGAAGCGAGCGTGGTTCGAAGTCGTCGTCATACAGGAGATTCGGCAAGACCCCACCATATACCCGCCGCGGGCCGTGAGTACGAAATACAGTCGGGGACAGAAGCACGTTGTCGTCGGCTGGACCGCGTCGGCGACCCACGACGCGACGGTCGCGGAATACGTCATCCTGAAGGGCGAGAGCGCGGCGACCCTCAAGCCATATGTGCGGGTCCTCGTCCCGAAAAAGCCGGCCCCCAAGGAGCCGGCCCCGGCCCCGAAGGAGCCGGTCCCGGCCCCGAAGAAGCCGGCCCCGGCCCCGAAAGAGCGGGTCCCGGCCCCCAAGGAGCCAGCCCCGGCGCCCAAGAAGCCAGTCCCGGCCCCGAAGGAAGGGGTTCCGGCGCCGAAGGAAGGGGCTCCGGCCCCGAAGGACGAGAGGGCGGCCACGCCCGCGCTGAAACTGATCGCCCTGCGGGTCGACAGCGGCAAGCCCGCCGGCGGGGCCAGGGCGGTCGGCTCCGAGTTCGAGTTCCAGGATTCCGAGGTCGAGGGCGGCGTTCGATACTGGTATGCGGTCGAGGCCAGGGGCCGGACTGACAAGGAGGGCACGGCCATCGCGAGCAAGCCGTCCGTGAAGCGCGCCGTCACGGTGCCCGAGGTGTTTGTGATCCGGTTCCGCCGGCTCTCAGACGACCACGTGAACATCATCGTGTCTCTCGAGTACGTGCCGCCCGAGGGCGGCGCCCGCAAGATGCTCGAATACACGTTCACGAACGTGATGCGCGGCGAGCCCGTCGGCGCCATCGTCGGCGAAGTCCCCGTGCGCGGCCAGGCCGAGCGCGTTCGGAACGTCGACTTCAGGACCGGATATCACGTTCTGGACATTCTGAACGACGAGCGGGTCTCGGCGCCGGTGCCGGGCGACCCGACGCGCGAGAAAGAAGAAAAGCGGCAAAAACTATTGCTTATCAATGCGAGAGGACGTATAAAGATGCTTTGGCCCAGCGTTCCTGGGCAGAAGAAGCCGAAATGAGCGCGAGCCGCCAAGCTCCTGCTCGGAACAGTCATCCTTTGTTGGCGGATTGTCTTTGTCTATCGCGCCAGCCGATCGTCGGTAGGGAGAGCCAAACATGCGAAGAAGACTCCGTGTCCTGACCGGAGGAACCGTTGCCGTCGGCGTGCTGTTGCTTGCGTCGGCTGCGTGGTGCGCCTCGAGCGGCGACCCCGCGGGAAACCCCCGCGCCGGGGGTGAGCCCGCGGAACTCCAGAGGCGCGTTGCCGCCAGTTTTGCCCAAACCGGACAGCAACACCTCAACACCGGTCGCATCCGCGATGCCATCAAGGACTTCAGCGCCGCGCTCAACTTCGACCCTCAGAACGCCCAGGCGCGCGACGGCCTGGCGCTCGCCAGGCGCCGCCTCGCCGCCGCGGGCGACGCGCCGGCGAAGCCCGCAGCGAAACCGGCCGCCCCGGCCCCCGCCCCGCGGCGGGACGACGCCAATCTCGTGAGAGCGCGCGCCTCGCTCAAGGTGCTGTGTGAGGCCGCCCGCGATTCGCTCGCGAAGGGCGACCACCGAGCCGCCGCCGATGCGTATCAGCAGGTGCTCGACGCAGCCCGGCCGCTCGCGCGGCAGGCCGACGTCTCGGGCGTCGTGGCCGAAGCGACCGTCGGCCTGACAAACGCCCGAAAGGCGCTGGCCCGAACGGCCCGGCCCGCAGAGCCGACCCCGGGGCCCGGTGTTCCGGCGCCGCGCGTCCGGAAAGAGCCCGTCCGGCGGGCGGGGCTCGACGACGACATGGAAACCGCCATGGACAAGGCGATGCGCGACATCAGCAGCATGATGCGGCCGCAGACGGATATCCTCAGCCGGCCCGAGCCCGGCCGCGGCACCGTCCTGCCGCGCGGGCGCCGGCAGCGCGACGACGCGGTCGACGTCATCGGCCGCGCGGGGTTCAAGGGCGACGACGACGAAGATGCGGAGAAGCTTATCAAGGCCAAGCTCCTGACGAAGATGGTGAGCGTCGACTTCAAGGACGAGCCGTTCAGCAGAGCCATCGACTACCTTCGGGCCGCGACCGGCGTGAACGTCCTCGTCGATCCGGCGGTCGAGCCGAACACCGTCCCCGTCAACTTTACCGTCGTCAACATGGAGCTGGGGCACCTGTTCGACTGGATGCTGAGGTTCCAGAAGCTCGACTATCGCATCCGCGACGGAGCCATCTTCATCTCGAACAGCGCAGGCCTTGCCGACCGCCCGATGATGGTCAGCCACGAGATCTCGGACCTGACGGTGACCCTCAAGGACTTCCGCGTGCGCGACGGCGGCAACATGTTCCGACGGCCCGACTGGGAGGGCGTCGGCCGGGACATGGGGATTGACGGGCCGAAGAGAAGTGCGATCGAGGCCGAGTGCGACCGGCGCGGCGAAGAGTGGGCGCGGTTCGTCCGTGAGAACGTGTCCCCGTCGACCTGGGCGAGCGAGGGCGGGGTCGCTCAGAACACCATCGCATACCGCAACGGCAAGCTCGTTGTGACCCACACGCCGGAGGTCCAGGAGCAGATCCGCGAACTGCTCGCCAGCTTCCGCAAGGCCCGGGCGATTCAGGTGGCCATCCTCGCGCGGTTCGTCGAGATCAGCGAAAACAAGCTGCACCGGCTCGGTGTCGAGTGGACCGGTTTGGGCGAGGACGGGAACATCGGCTTTCAGAAGACCGGCACGTCCAACAGCATCTTCGCCGGCGAGCTCCTTCACGATCCGGGAGTCGGCACCGGCACCGCCTTCGCCGACGTCACCGGCATGACGCTCAACGTCGGGTGGCTCGGCGCGTGGCAGGTCAACGCCATCGTCACCGCGGTCGAGAAACATAACCAGGGCAATATCCTGACCGCCCCGCGCGTGACGTGCTTCAACACGCAGCGGGCGTTCCTGACCATCGCCACGATTCAGAACTACGTGCGAAGCTATGATAGCGACGGCAACCCCGAGATCGGCCAGGTGAACGACGGCATCATCCTCGAGGTCCAGCCGTTCGTCAGCGCCGACCGGCGCTACGTCACGCTCGAGTTGATCCCCCAGATCAATACCGTCGGCGACTTCACGGAATTCACGTATCGCGCAGACCCGGTGGACGACACGGTCGACGATGACGTCGCCACCCTTCAGACGACGGACAGGATTCAGTTGCCCGAGGTGACCACTCGCCAGATCATGACCACGGTCTCCGTTCCCGACGGCGGCACGCTGATGATCGGCGGGCTGGCCCGGGCTCGCGCAGGGGAGGGCGAAGGCAAGACCCCCCTCCTCGGCGATCTGCCGCTTCTCGGTGTTTTCTTCCGGTCCAGAACAAAAGTCGACTCCCGCGAGAACCTGATCATCCTGGTGACCGCGCACATCATTCAGCAGGGCGAAGAGTGATCGGCGGCGGGGGCGTCGCGCTGCTGCCGCTGCACGGGGACCGGGCGGACACAGGTGGGCGGCCCGCGTGTGAGCGGCACCTGACGGCACGCCCGCCGGCGGCGAACTTTCCGGCCAGCCGCTACGTTACTACCCAGAGGCGGGAGGAGCCCGCGCGGGAGATGTGCCGATGCGCCGTACGCGTCAAACAGCCCTGGCCGTCCACCTGATCGCGGTCGTCCTGACCTGCGGCCGCGGGCTGGCTGCGCTCGCCATTCCCCTCGACGAAGACGTCGATTTCGGTTGCGCGCTCGCCAAGCGCGGATTCCCCGTCCTTGCCGTCGACATACTTAAGAAGCGGTTCCCCGAGGTCAAGGCCGGCGCCCAGAAACAGCGCATCTACGGAGCCCTGTACGCCGCACACGCCTCGCTGGCACAGCTCGCCCGCGACGACGCCGACCGCGCCAAGCACCAAGCGGCCGCCGACAAATGGCACAAGCTGATCGTCGCGGGGGCCCGCGACCGCGAGGGCTTCGTCCGAATCGCACAGCAGGCCTCGCAGGGCCAGAACCGGATCGCCGGAGCCACGTCCGACGCCGCGCGACAGCAGGCGATCCAAGCGATGACGGACACGTTCGAGGCCGCCCTCAAGGGCCTGACCGAGCTGCACCAGCAGGCTACCAGGGCGATCGAGGAGCACATCGCCACGGAACTGCCCGACCCCGCCAAGCAAGACCTCCGCCGGGCGTGGCTCAAGAAGGAGCGGACGCTCTCGGAGCGCGACCTCGGCGCAGGCATCGACCTGAACCGCGTGCGCTACTGGTACTCCAAGGCCCTTCCCAAGTCGGAGGCCGCCAGGAAGAAACAGCTTCTCGAAGAGGCCGTCGAAGGCCTGGAGGACTACTGCGCGAAGTACGCCAATTGGGTCTACACGATCGTCGGCAACGAGATGCTCGCCCGCGCCGCGATGGACCTGGGCCGGCACGACGAGGCCGTCGCCGCGAGCGAGGCCGGCATCGAACTCATCATGGACTATCTCCGGCAGAACGCGGGCGCCAAGGACAGCATGCGGCCGTGGCACGACCGGCTGATGGCATCGAGGGTCCTGGCCACTGCCCGAGCGGGGGGGCTGGACCGGGCCATCGTCGTCGGCCGCGCCGGCGGCGCCCCGAAGGTGCAGCTCGCCCTGGCCGAGGTCTATCTGATGAAGGCGGAGGAGCGCCGCCAGAAGAACCGCTCGGCCGAGGCCAAGGCCTACACGACCCGCGCCGGGCAGGTCATCGAGCAGCTCAAGGCCCTCGGCGGGCAGTGGCGCGCCGAGGCCGAGGCCCTCGAGAAACGCCACGACCCGAAGGGAGCCAGCTCCAGCGCGCTGTTCCAGCAGTTCCGCGAGGCAGCGCGCGCGAGGAACAATCCCGGGGTCATCAAGATCGGCATCCAGCTTCTCGCCTTCGGCAAGGCGCTGCCCGGCGACCGGCGGGTCGGCGTCGTCAAGGCGCTCGCCGTCGCCTACCTCCGCGAGAAGATGTTCTACGAAGCCCACGTCGTCTACGCTCACCTCGCAACCACGACCGGCGACGAGAAGGCCGCGGAGACAGCCGCCAAGCGCGCCGTCGAATGCCTCCGGAGGCAGCACGAGCTGAGCAAAGACTCCGCCGACCGGGCCCTGTTCGATGCGGCCGGCAAATGGCGCCGCGACAACTTCCGCGGCCCCGGCATCGAGTATGAGCGCGCCATCGAGTCGAAAAAGCAGAAGCGATACGAGGCGGCCATCAGCCAGTTCAAGCTCGTCAAGAAGGAATCGCTCTACTACGAGGCCGCCCTCGAGCAGATCGGCGAATGCTACGTGCTGCTCGCCAAGGCGGCCGGGCAGACCGAACCGGAACGGGTCGACGCGTATCTCAAGCTCGGCCGAACGGCGCTGCTCACCTTCCTCGAGAAGGCCCGGCGGCCGGTGCCGCTGCCCCGCGTCATCCAGATGCGGAAGACGTATCGGGCCGCGGCGACCTATCGCCTCGCCGCGATCTCCATGTGGAAGGGCAGGGAAGACTACAAAGCGTGCATCGCGTTGACCGAGGACTTCGTGAAACGGTTCCCCACCGCCCCCAGGTTCCATCCCTATGCGCTTGTGCTCCGCGTCGAAGCCCTCGTTGCGACCGGCCGCCTGGCCGAGGCCCAGGCCGACCTCCTCGCTTTGCAGCACGTCTGCGCCGCCATGAAAGACAAGAAGAAGGCCGGCGAAATCGGCTCGCGAGCCATCAACCTCCTCGTCAACGCGCAGATCCAGACCGCCGGGACGGCCCGGAAGAACGCCAGCGCCAAAGACGCGCAGGCCGCGCAGGCCGCCGACCCGAAAAAGGCCGACGCGCTCCGGAAAGAAGCCGCGGCCCTGAGGGCAAAGGCGACCGACCACGCCAACAAAGCGCTCGGCGTGCTCATGCCCGCCATCAATGCCAACCCCAACCTGCCCTACGCGCAGATCTACTACGTGATCGTCGAACTGCGGCGCCAGGGCCGCTTCAACGAACTCTCACTCTACCTGAAGATCTACCTCGACCGGTTCGACGGCGACAAGGACCTGACGGCCGCGCAGACGCGCGAGGTCGCCGACGCCTCGATCATGCTGGCCGAGGCCTACGTGATGAGCGGCCAGCACCAGAAGGCCTACGACACGAGCGCCGGGCGCCTCAAGGCGCTCGAGGCGATCCAGAGGAAGACGGGGAAGACCCCGCCGCAGATATGGACGGTCCGGAAGTGGATCGCGAAGAGCGCCCTGCACCTGGCGAAGGGCGGCGGCGCCGAGGCCAAGACCCACGCCACCGAAGCCCTTGACACGTATCTCAAGCTCCGCGGCGTGCTCAAGCGCGGCACCGACGACTGGTGGGATGTGACGGTCGGGGCGCTTGAAGCCCAGAACGTCCTGGACATGCACAGAGAGAACGTCCTGAGCGTCAAACGCCTCCTGATGACCCGGCCCGACCTGGGTGGCGCCGCCCACCGCGAGCGGGTCGTCGCTGTGCTCGCCGAGATCGTCCGCGAACTGACGGGCAAGGCGCCGGGGCCCGACGCGCTGCAGTTACTGGTCGACATCCGGCTCGCCGACCTGAAGGCGCTCCGCGAGGCAAAGGGCCTCGACGGCATCCTTGCGCGGATCGAATCCGTCCGCAAGGTCGCCGCCGACTGCGGCGGGCCCGAGAACCGCGAGAAGCTGATCTCGTTCGCGACGTTCGCGTTGGAGAACACAAAGGACGAAGGGATCGCGAAGAGGGCCGCGGCCCTGTTGAAGAAGCTGAGAAACTGAGGAGAGCAGACCGTGGGCAAACAGGCGGGGTTGATCGTGTTGCTGGCCGGCATGGCGGCGCTTCTCGCACCGCACACAGCCGGCGCGGCTGGCGTTCCCATCATGCCGGACCGCATCGTCCTTAAGTCCGACGCGAACATCACGGGCATTCGCGTGACAAGGGCCAACGTCGACGGCATCACATACAAGCGGCTCGACGGCACCGGCCCGACCAAGACCCTCTCTCCGGCCGAGGTCAAGGAGATCAGTTGGGGCGACGCCGGGCAATTCCGCCGCGGGATGGCCATGTACAACCGTGCGACCCCGGACCTGGAAGGCGCCCTCCGCCTCTTCCGGTCGCTCCCCGCGTCGGGCCCGCGCGACTACTGGTACGGGCCCCTCCGCCGGCTCATGATCGGGAAGTGCCTCTACCGGCTGAAGCGTTACGACGACGCCATTCCGTTCTTCCAGGACGTCGAGCGCAAATACTCCCAGTCGATGTACGTCATCACGGCGATCCAGGGCCTGGCCCGGTGTCATAATGCCAAGAAGGACTATAAGAAGGCCGCCGACGCGTATGCGAAGTTCGATCCGCGCGGCACATACAACAGGGCGGGAGACCCCAAGCCCTACGGCAAGATGTGGCAGTGGCGGGGCCGCGAGGGCATGGCCCAGGCGTACGCCAAGATCGCCGCCAGGGCTTCCGATGCCGGCAAGATCTACGCCGGACTCGTCAAGGGCACGGGCGCCGCACTGGCCAAACTGCCCGCCGACCTGAAGGCCGACACGAAGGAGATCCGCGGAATCAACCAGCGGGCGCTCGTCGGCCTGGTCGATGTTCTCAAGAACGCGAAGAAATACGACGAGGCCGCCCGGCAGATCGAGCAGATCATCACGAAGATCGATGACCCGTCCGCCCGGGCGAAGATGTACGCGACCCTCGGCGAGATCCGAAGCCGGCAGGCCGAGAAGGCGCCCGACGCACAGAAGACGCTGCTCCGGAAAAAAGCCCTGATCGCGTACATGCGGGTGTATATTCTGTATCCGGATAACAAGGCCGAGCGTCGGAAGGCCATGCTGGGCGCGGCCGTGGTGTCGCGCCTGCTGAACACCCCGGACGACGCGCGCCGGGCCAAGCGCCTGTGCAGGGAACTCAAGGCCGAGTTTCCCGGGACAGACGAAGGCACGCAGGCGAGCCGCATACTCCAGTTGATGGGGGCCCGTTGACCGAGGCCCGGAGCAAGACGACAAGAAGAGGTGCACAGGTAATTCACAGGAGCTTTTAGGAGACGCGCCATGCGAGGCAGGGTGAGGTTGGGGACGGTGGTCGTGGTCCTCGTGCTGATTGCGGCGGTCCTGGGATCGTCGGCGTGGGCCGCCCAGGCCACGACGCCCCCGGCGACCGGCACGAAAAAGGTCGTCGAGGCCGAGTCCAAGACGGTCTTTGAGATCATCCAGGCCGGCGGGCTGATCGGCTGGTTCATCATCGTGCTGTTCGGCGTCGCCATCGCGCTGACCATCGAGCACTTGATCACGATCCGGCGCGGCGTCATCATGCCCCCGGAGATCCTCGCCGACGTCGAGGAGTGCTTCGAGCAGGAGGAATACGAGCAGGCGATCGCCGTGTGCGAGGAGCAGCCCACCTTCTTCACCAACGTCGTCGCCGCGGGCCTCTCGCGCATCAACGCCGGATACAAGCAGATGGAGGAGGCCATGGCCGAGGCGGGCGAGGAGGCCGCGACCAACCTCCAGCACAAGGTCAGCTATCTCGCCCTGATCGCCAACATCACCCCCATGCTCGGGCTGCTCGGCACCGTCCAGGGCATGATCAGCGCGTTCAGCAAGATCGAGCAGGCCGGGGCCGCGCCGGATGCGAGCAAGCTCGCCGGATCGATCCAGCTCGCGCTCGTCACCACGTTTCTCGGCCTGTTGACGGCCATCCCCGTCATGTGCATCTACCATTTCTTCAAGAACAAGGTCGAGAAGGTCGTGCTCGAGGTGGGCGCGATCAGCACCGAACTCATGGCTCGGTTCCGGCCGGTGGAGTGAACGGATGCACGTAACGAAAAAGTTCCACACCGAAGACCTCGAGCTGAACATGACGCCGATGATCGACATCGTGTTTCAGCTCATCATCTTCTTCCTCGTCGTGTCGGAAATCGCCTCCTACGACCGGATCGAGAACCTCACGCTCCCCCTGGCCGACCAGGCGAGGCCCGAGAAGAAACTGAAGAACCGGCTGGTCATCAACGTCAACAAGCACAACCAGATCATCATCGCGGGCAAGCAGCGGACCATCGCGGATGTCGAGCGTTACCTGCGGGCCGAGAAGAGCCTGCAGAACCTGGGCTCGAACCGGAGCAAGCAGCCCGTGCTGATCCAGGCCGACCGCAACGCGAAATGGCGCGTGGTCCAGGACATTGTCGAGACCGCGAACAAGCTCAAGTTCTGGCGCCTGTCGTTCGGCGCGAAAACGAAGGACTAGCGACATGAAATTCCTGCGCCTCAAAGGGAGCGAACGGACCACGCTCAAGATGACGGCCATGATCGACGTCGTCTTTCAGCTCCTCATCTTCTTCCTCGTCGGGATGAAGTTCCGCATACCCGAGGGCGAACTCGATGCGTACCTGCCCGAGGAGGGCCAGCCTAAGGAACTCAAGGAGCGCACGCTCCCGGTCGACGAGATCCGGATCACACTCCGCGTCTCGCAGGCCGGGGCGAACGATCCCAGCGTGCCCCCGTCTGTGCTGCTCGACGGCAAGACGCTCGACGAGGGCGCCGTGAGCGGGTCGGTCAACTGGCTTCGATCCCAACTCACGGAACTGGCGAAGGACCCGCAGATGCGCGAGGAGGTGCCCGTCATCATCGAGGCCGAGCCGCACCTCGCCTATCGGTGGGTCATCGACACGCTGAACTACTGCAAGAAGAGGGGATTCCGCAAGGTCCACTTCGCCGCATCGAAGCGCAACGCCCCGCTCCCGGGGGGATAGGAAGCACGCCCGATGAAGCCGTTTCGAGCACAAGCGCGGCGCAAAGTCCTTGGGCTCAAGACCGCGGCGATGATCGACGTCGTCTTCCTCCTGCTCGTTTTCTTCGTCCTGGCCGCCCGGTTCCGCGTCCCCGAGGGAGAACTCGACGCGCACGCACCGTCGGGCAGACCTCCGCCGTCCATGGATGAGATCCGGGTCGTCCTCCGCGTATCGCCATCGGGGCGGGAGGATCCTGCCGTGCCCCCCACCGTGGTCCTCAGCGGCGTGGCGCTCCCGGCCGAACCCGGGCGCACGTCGATGGACGCTCTCGAGACTTCTCTTCGCGGCCTCTCGGGCCACGCCGACATTCGCGAGGAGGTCCCGGTCGTGATCGAGGCAGGGCCGGACCTCGCCTACCGGTGGGTCATCGAGACCCTGAACTCGTGCCGCAAGTTGGGATTCAGGAGGGTCTTCTTCGCCGCGTCGAGGCGCAGCGCCCTCGCGACCGAAAACGCACATGCAGAACAACCGTAACAGGAAGACAACAATGCCCCGCAACATCCGGATGCTCTGTGCCGCCCTGGCGCTTCTTCTTGTGACGCTCCCGGGCGCGGCGCTCGCCGCCGACGCCGAGGCGCCCATCACCAAGGCCGGCGTCCGCTTCTATCCCAAGGGCAAGCGGATCGAAATGGACGGCCGGTTCGCCATGTCCGAAGGGCCGATCGAACTGCTCATCTGCGCCAAGGGCGGCAAGGCGTACGAATCGGTCATCGAGGTCAACGCCAACCCCGAGATCCTCCACTTCTGCCTGCTCCTCCTCAAGCTCAAGCCCGGTGCGGCCGGGCCGCGGTTCCAGGGCGACCCCGAACACGGCCCCACGGGCAGCCCCGTCATCATCCGCGTCCGCTGGAAGGACAAGGCCGGCGAGACGAAGACCGTCCGCGCCGAGCAGCTCTGCTGGAACACCATCGACAAACGGCCCATGGTCGAGACGCCGTGGGTGTTTGTCGGCAGCAAGAAACAGAGGGATCCCGAGACGAAGCGCACCGTCTATCAGGCGAACATCGACAAGACCATCGCCGCCGTCTACCGCGATCCGTTTGCGGTGCTCGACCTCCCGCTCGCGCTCGGGGCCAACGACGACGCCTACATCGTCAACAAACAAGTGGCGCCCGGCCGCGACGTCCCGTGCACCGTCATCCTGACCCCCGGCACGCAGCCGGAGCCGCGCCTCAACGAGGCCGGCGGGCGCATCTTCCTGCTCGACGTGACGGCCGGCGGCCGCACGCTCATCGACGGGGCCGCGCCCCAGGACCTCGGCAAGGCGCTCAAGCAGCGAGCGGCCAGCGCGCCCAAAGGCACGTGCGAGGTGACCGTCGATCACGGCCCCGCCGGGCACGCGGCCGCGGCGCTCGAGGCCGTCGCCGCCGCCGGCATCGCCGTCGAGGCGGTCCGCACGGTCCGCGTCCAGCCCGGCGTGCCCGACGGGCTGACCGTCGAGGTGTCGGCCGATGGCTTCGCGGTCGGCGGAAAGAAGCTGTCGGCGAAGGATCTGTCGACCGTCGTGCGGGCGCTCGCAAAGGAAGGGGAGACCGCGGGCGTCCTGGTGATCGTTCGCCCGAAGACTCCGCTCGGGACGGTTGTGGCGGCGTTTCGTGCCTGCGGCGGGGTCGATGGCGTGCTGCTTCGCGTCACGTGGGGAATTGAGGCGCCCGCGTCCGGCCAGAAATGACGAGGCCCGCATCAAAGCGGGCCCTCGCCATCAGCCACTCCCGGTTGTCACAGCTTGGCAGCTTCTTCCGTCTCCATCTCCATCGCCACCGCGTCCTGGCTGTCGGTGTCCGTCGTGCCGAGCGAGCTGCCCTTCGACCGGTTGTAGGAGTAGACGGTGTTGCGCTCGCTGCAGCCGCCGCAGATGCGGTTCCACGGGCCTTCGGACATGAAGCTCCGGCCGCACGACAGGCAGTCGCGCGGGGCGTACTTGACCATCCGCTCGCGCCGGTAGGCCTGCGCGCGCAGTCGCGAGCGCTCGGCCGCGCTGCGCCGGTTGACGATCTTGCTGCACTCGACCGAGCAGTACTTCCTGCGGCCCGGGGGAACCGGCCGGTTGCACCCATCGCGCTGGCAGATCATCCGATGACCTCCGGGATCTTCAGTCGAAAGGGGACGAGCAAAACGCGCAGCCGGCACATCGTCCTGCCATGCCCCCTCAGATAGCCTCAAACGCCTTCTTCTATATATCGTCCGGGCGCGGCGAAAACTTGAACGCAAATCCATACGCGAGTTGCGGATACACGGCCGCGCCGCGTTCCTCGTCCGTTCGATATGGCTTGACTCCCCGCGCGAGTCGGCGCTATAATCCGCCGCGTTCAGGCACTTGTCTTGACGTGGTGTGTCTTTCAGCGGATGATGAGTCCATGCGAATGACCTCCCTGCGCCCGTCGTTGGCCGTCGGCCTCATGTTCTGCGTGCTGCTGGTCTTCGGGACGGCCTTCGCGGCCTCGTCCGCGCTGACCGTCTCGCGAATCGAGCCGAACACCGCCCCGACGGCGGGCGGAACCCGGTTCATCCTCGTCGGATCGGGGTTCGACACGTCGGGCGACCGGCCCGTGAAGGTGTTTGTCGGCGGCAAGCGGTGCTCCGACGTGACCGTTCACTCGAGCTGGCGGCTCTCGGCCGTCGTTCCGCCGAGCGACAAGGCGGGCGCGGTCGACGTCGGGGTCCGGAGCGGCGACGACGGCCCCCTGGCGCGGCTGAAGCAGGGGCTGTGCTATGACGACGGCAGCAGTTGGCTGGCCCGGTGGTATCGGATCAAGGGACGAGCGGGCGGCATCTGGCTCCTGATGGAGCAGGGCGGCTCCATCATGTTCGTCCTCACGATCCTGTCCATCCTCGGGGGCGCGTGGGTCATCCACTGCGCGCTCGTGATCCGCCAGAGCCAGATCATGCCGAAGGGGTTCCTCGACCGGCTCAGCGGGCATCTGTCGCGCTCCGAGATTCAGGAGGCCATCGACGCCTGCCAGCGGGAGGAGGCCGTGTTCGGGCGGATCGCCGTCGCCGCGCTCCGCAAGTCGGGCGAGCCGCCGCAGAAGATCCGCGAGGTCGCCCAGGCGGCCGGTTCCCGCGAGGCCTCGCACCTGTCCCAGAAGATCAGCTACCTGTCCAACCTCGGCGTCATCTCGCCCCTGCTCGGCCTGCTGGGCACCGTGCTCGGGATGATCCTCGCGTTCAGGGCCATCGGGTTCGGCATGGAAGAGGCCCAGCACATCGTGCTGGCCCAGGCGATCTTCAAGGCGATGACGACCACGGCCGGCGGGCTCGTCGTCGGCATCCCTGCGATGGCCTGCTTCTACTACTTCCGCGGCAAGCTCCTTCGGATCGTGACGGAAATGGAGCAGGTGGCCGAGGAAGTGGCCGATGCCGTCGCGGCTGCGGGAGAAGGGGAATGAACTTCAGGCGCGCAGTGGGTGGCCAGGAAGATTCGTTCCAGCTCGCGCCCCTCGTCGACATCCTTTTCCTGCTGCTCGTCTTCTTCATCGTGACAAGGGCCCTCGCCGCGCAGGAGAAAGAGACGCCCGTCGAGCTGCCGAAGACAACCGCCGCGGTGACGCGGCATCGCGAGCGATGGGACGTCGTCGTCAACGTGACCAAGACGGGCGAGATTCGGATCAACAACCAGCCCTGGTCGCCGGGGAACCTGCGGCCTGTGCTGAAGGAGGTCCAGAAGGCGGCCCAGGAAGACGGCACGCCCGTCTCGGTCATCATCCGCGCCGACAGCAAGGCCCTGCACGAAGATGTCGTCAGGGTGCTCGACGCCTGTGCCGCGGTCAATATCCGGCGCGTGTCGTTCGTCAGCGTCAACGCGCCGAAGCGCGACACGCCGTAGATTGTGGAGGACGGAGCGAGTGTTGCGGCGTACAAGCACGATCGCCTGGCTCGCGGCGCTGGTCGCCGCCATCCTGCTGGCCGGCCCGGCGCGCGCGCAGGACACGGCCGACCCGTCCGAGGCCGACCTCCAGTTCGAATTCGCCGAACAACTCTTCGAGATCAAGGTCCACAAGACCGCGGCCGCCGAATACCGCCGTTTCCTCCGAGACCACGAGAAAGACCCCCGCCGCGAGGAGGCGCGCTACAAGCTCGTCCTCTGCCACGCCAAGCTCGGCGGCGACGACAACAACAAGACGGCGCTCGCCGAGCTGGCCACCGTCCGCAAGGAATTCCCGAACGGCAAGCGCCTTCAGGACGCCCTCTTCCGATCCGGGCACATCCGTTATGTGAGCGGCGACGGCAAGGGGGCCGTCCGCGACCTGGGCGAACTGGCCAAGCTCGAAGTCCGGCCCGATCTGCTCGTGCAAACGCATCACTTCCTCGGCCGCGCCCACTACGACCTCGGCCAGCATGCGCAGGCCCTCGAGCATCTCCTGATCGTGGCCGCGGCGCCCAGGAAGAACGAGCTGCGGCCGTTCGCGCTCGTCGTGCTCGCCGACCTCTATCTCAAGACGGGCAAGCCGGCGGAGAACGCGGCCATCCTCGAGAAGCTGCTGACCGACTACCCCAAGCTGCCGCTCGCCGACGAGATGCGCGCCAAGCTCGGCAACGTCCTCCTTTCGCTCAAGCACTTCGAGCGGGCGCAGGCCGCCTACGGAGGCGTGCCTGCCAACAGCACCTACAGCGACGTCGCCGCCGTCGGCAGAGCCCGGGCGCTCCTCGGCCTCAAGAAGTATCCCGACGCGATCAAGACGTGCGAAACCGTGCTCGCCGGCTTCAAGGAGACCCCCGCTTCGAAGGGCATGATGCTGCCGGAGCAGTGCACGTACATCATCGGGCTCGCGCACTTCAACCAGAGCCAATTCGACAAGGCGGCCGACGCGTTCGCCCGCCTGCTCGACAAGGTCCGCCAGGGGCCGATGGCCGAGGACGCCGCCCACAAGCTCTGCTGGTGCCGCTACCGCCAGGGGCCGAAGGTCGCGAAGCAGCTCGTGACCGCGTGCGTCACGTTCCGCCGCTCGTTTCCCGCCAGCCGCTGGACGGCGCAGGTCGTGTTCCTCAGCGCCGAAGGGCACCTGACGCTCGGCGACTATGCGAACGCCACCGCGGAGTACAAGCAGATCGCCGCCGACGATCCGAACTACGCCGACGCGCTCTACCGCATCGCCTACTGCCATCACAAGCAGGGCAAGCACGCCGAGGCGGCCGGCGCCTACGACGCGTTCCTCACCAAGTTCGGCCGGCACGAGAAAGCCGCGGGCGCCCTCATCGGAGCGGCCGGGCTCTATCAGGCCGCCGGCCGGTTCGAGGATGCCGCCGACCGCTACGCCCGCTACCTGGCCCTCGCTCCCAAGGGCCCCGGAGCGGAGGAGGCCGTGTATCAGCGCGGCGTCTGTTTCGCCAAGATGTCGCGGTTCGACGATATGGCCGCGGCGTTTCAGGCCTACACGAAGCAGTTCCCGAACGGGACGTACGCGGCACGCGTGTCCTGGTGGCTCGGCCGCCACTATCGGATTCGGGCCGACGCACTGGCCGAGGAGGGGACCGCCGTCCTCGCCGCGAACGAATACGCCGCAGCCATCGCGGCGTTCGCGGCCTCCGCGGCGAAAGACGGGGCCAACAAAGATCCCGCCCTGCTGGCCGTCGCCGAGTGCGCGTATAACCTCGGGCGCAACGAGGCCGGCCGCGCCGCCGCCATCCGGGCCGAACTGAAAGACGCCGCCGAAGAGCGCAAGGCAGAACTGACCAAGACGCTGGCGGCGCTCGAGCCCAAGGCGACCGCCTCGCTCCGCCGGGCCGCCAACGGCTTCCGCGATATCATCATCCGAAGGCCCGATCTCGCCGTCCCCGAGTCGGTCTATCTCTGGACCGGAACGCACTTCCGCGAACAGGGCGACCCCGCGACAGCCATCCAGATCTTCAAGGCCCATCTCAAGAAGTTCAAGGAGGCCGAGAAGGCCGACACTGCGCTCTATCAGCTCGCGCGGCTGCACGGCGAACTCGACCCGCCGGACCGCAAGGCCGTCATCGGCTATTGCGACACCCTGCTCGCCCGCCACGCCAACAGCCCGTTCGCCCTGCAGGCGACGGCGTCGAAGGCCGACGCGCTCTACGACCTGCGGAAGTACGCCGCGGCCGAGAAACTCTATCGCGAGGTCTCGCAGAAAGGGACCGGCGCCCTGAAGATTCGCGCCGAGTTGAAGCGGGGCCACATCGGAATTGCCCGGAAGGAATACGCAGCCGCGGCGCGCCACTTCGCCAGGGTCGGGCTGCCCTACCACGACCCCGAGTTCGCCTCGGAAGGCCTGTACTATGCAGGCAAGGCCAACGACCTGCTCGGAGACGAGGCGGACGCGGTCAAGTTCTGGAAGCGGCTCCTCGAGCGCTACCCGGATTCGCAGCCGGCCGCCGAGGCGCGGAAGGAACTCAAGCGCCTCGGATACAAGGTCGGGCCGAACGGCGCCGTCACGAAGGAATAACGGCTCGGAGACCGACGTTGGCCCCGATCGCGTACCTGCTCCAAGACGCGTTTCGACCGGCGCCCGCGCCGCGCCGCTGGCTCCTCACGCCCGTCTGCGTTTCCGTTCTCGTCCATCTGCTGATCCTCAGTCTCATGGAAAGCTGGGACCCCCTCGCGCTCGGCGGGCCCAAGGGACCGGCCGCGCGGATCATCCGCATCGAGACCGACACCGTCCGTCCCGAGGATATCGAGCGCGTCGCCATGGCGCCCGACCTGGCCGGGCGGGACATCTACGCCGTCGAGGCCACCGACGAACTCATAGCCCGGGTGTTTCCAGACCGCCGCGACTCCGGCCCGCGCGAAACGCCCAAGTGGAACGTCGCCGCGCGGTACCCCGAGGAAGAACTGCCGCTCGTCTCGCTGGCGGGGCTGTCCGACCGGAGCCGGGCCTTCGTGCGCGACGGCGAGCTAAACGTCGTCGATCCGGGCAAGGCCCGCATCGCCTACATCCCTCGGCTGCGGCGGGTCGACCGAACGCCCCGGCAGATCAAGGTCGAGCCGAAGCTGGGCGACCGCCATGCCGACTTCGTGCGCGGACTGCCGGCCGAGGAGCCCGCCTTCCTGGATTCTCGCGAAACGCCCAAGTGGAAAGCCGCCGCGCGCTATCCCGAGGAAGAACTGCCGCTCGTCTCAGTGGCGGGTCTGTCCGACCGGAGCGAGACCTTCGTGCGCGACGGCGAACTCAACGTCGTCGATCCGGGCAACGCCCGCATCGCCCACATCCCTCGGTTGCGGCGGGTCGACCGAACGCCCCGGCAGGTCAGGGTCGCGCCGAAGCTCGGCGACAGCCATGCCGACTTCGTGCGCGGGCTGCCGGCCGCGGAGCCCGTGTTTCCTGGTTCCCAGGAGCAGCGAACGCTGTCGCTCGAGCCGCCGCCCGAGGCGGCCGTGGCCGAGGCCCCGGGCACGTCGGCGCTCGATCGCGGCGCCGAGGGGCTCTTCGCCGAAAGCGCCCCCACCGGGCCCGTCCGGCCCATCGACCTCGATGTCAAGATCGACGTCTACGCCGAGCCGGGCGGCAAGTTCCGCTTCTTCCGCATGACGGTCTCCCAGAAGAAGGCCGGGGCTCTGCCCGTCATTGCAAAGAACGTTCTCTTCGTTGTCGACATCTCCGCAAGCATCCGTCTCGACATGCTCCGCGGCGTCCGCCGCGCCGTCGGCAACTCGGCCGCCGGCCTCAACCGCGGCGACCAGATCAACGTCGTCCGCTTCAGCGAGCAATACTACAAGGAGTTCGACGGCTTCGTCCCGGCGACCGGCGAGAACGTGGCCCGCGCCGCACGCGGCGTGCGCAAAGAGGCCGGCCAGGTCCGGACCGACGTCTACACCGTGCTCAAAGACGTCGTCGCCGACCTCCGCTCGCAGAAGACCGACGCGCCGCGGCCGACCAACATCTTCCTCGTCAGCGACGGCAACCCCACGACCGGCCTGCAGGACATCCGACACATCGTCAACGACCTGTCCGCCATCACGAAGACGGACTACAGCATCTTCGCGATCAACCCCGGAGCCCGGACGGCCAACGCCTACCTGCTCGACCTGCTCGCCTACCGCAACCGCGGGCGGTTCGTCCAGGCCAAGGCCCCGGCCGACGCCGACGCCGCGATCCTCCGCCTGCTCATGCAATACAAAGATCCGCTCCTGATGAACCTGCGGGCCCAGTACGGAAACTTCGAGGTCGACCAGGTCTATCCCGGCACCCTCCCGAACCTCTACGCCGGCCGCCCGATCGTCATCCACGGCCGCTGCCGCCCCGGCGACACACTCGCCGTCCGCATCATGGGCGACAGCGCCTCCGGCCGCCGCAAGTTCCTCTACACCAGCACGCTGCCCGAGGTCGCGACCGACGACAAGTCGATCGCGCGAGAATGGGCGCGCGGCAAGATCCACTACCTCGCGTCGCGCATCGCTCGCGAGGGCGAGAAGAAGACGATCGTCGACGAGATGCGCCAACTGAGCGAACGCTACAAGCTGGAATCGCCGTTCAAGTGACCGGCGCCGGCTGAGACACTATCTCAAGAGGGCCATGGCTGTCGTGGCACGGGCGTCTCGCCCGTGTGAATGACGGCCGGGGCGGCCGGTCGTGCCACGGTCTTGAGATAGTCTTCATTGACGTTCGCATTGATAATGGATGGCGCATTTCTGTGGAAGAGATTCTTCGCTGACGCTCAGAATGACACAGACGGTGCATGTTCTGTCATTCTGAACGCAGTGAAGAATCTCCAGCCCTAAGACCGGGATTGCGATTGTCAACGCATGTTCCGATGAGGAGGCACCGCACGTGCGCAGATGGTGGGCCGGCTTGATCCTTGCCGTCGTCCCCGGGTTCGGCCATCTCTATGTCGGCCGGTACTGGCGCGGGCTGCTCGTGTTCGTCATCTTCGCCATCGCCGCGAACGGCATATGCTTCGCGCGTGAACTCGCGCCGGCCGGCGCACGCGAGACCGCCGTCGATCTCTGCGCCGGAGCCGCCGCGGCCATCTGGCTCTATTCCGTCCTGCACGTCGCCTATCTCTCGCGGCGGTTCGAGCGAAAGACCGTCGCCGAGCGGAAGGAATACCACTTCAAGCGCGGGCTCACGCAGTACGTCGGGGGCGCCTTCGACGAGGCCAGGGCCGAATTCCTGACCGTCCTGCGGCTGGACCCGATGGACATCGACGCCCGCTTTCATCTCGGGATGACGTGCCGGGCGCTGGGCGAGCGCCGCGAGGCGGTGCAGTCGCTCAAGCGGTGTCTCGCCGACGACATCGACGGGAAGTGGCGATGGGAGATCGAGACCCAGTTGAAGGAGTTGAAAAGGGAGGCGGAATGAGCATCGGCGAAGGGAGGGAACGCTGGGGCGGGCGGCTGCCGTTCATCATGGCCGCGGTCGGCAGCGCCGTCGGCCTGGGCAACGTCTGGCGGTTCCCCGCGGTCGCGTACCGGAACGGCGGCGGCGCCTTTCTGATCCCGTATTTCGTCGCGCTCATCACGGCCGGCATCCCGCTGCTGATCGTCGAGTACGCGCTCGGCCAGAAGTTCCAGAAGGGCGCCCCGGGCGCGCTCGCCGCCGTCAACAAACGATTCCGGTGGGTCGGCTGGTTCGCCCTGCTCGTCGGCTCGATGATCTCGTTCTACTACGTCGTCATCATGGCGTGGGCGTGGGACTACAGCGTCGCGTCGTGGGACCTGAAGTGGACCAAGCCGGCGCCGGTTCGGGTCCAGGAGGAACTCATCCCGAAGAATCGGGTCATCGGATACCTCCTGTACGAAGACGATGCAGAGAAGGAGAAGCTGGGAAAGCTGATCGCCGCGGAGGTGGTGGACAAGGAAGCCCCCCTTCTCCTCGGCGAGCAGGAAATCGAAGCCCTCGAAGCGAAGGAGGCGCGACAGCCCAGGGATCGGCGGATCTTCTACTCCGAACTCGACAAGAAGAAGCCGAAGACCTGGACGGCTCCCTATGCGCCGGGCAAGACCCGCGTCATCCCGGCTGAGAGAGTTGTGCTCTACCTGAAGTATGACAATGCGGAGCACAGGCGAAGGTTGGAGCAGGTTGTCGCATCTCAATCGTCTTCGGAACGCGAGGTCCTGCTCCTGAGCGGCGCCGAACTCGCCAAGCGGGTGGCGGCGGAGGCGGCAAAGCCCGAACCCGAACGCAAGCACTACGTCTCGCTCGACGCCAATGCGAACAACTACTTCAACGAGACGTGTCTCGGGGGCTTCGCTCCCGCCGAATGGAAGTCCGCCTGTGCCGTCAACCAGAAGAGCTCCCTACATGTCGACCTGCTCCGGGAGGAGAAACGGGCCCTCAAGAAGAACGCTGACCTGAGCGTCGCAGAGAAGCAGCAGGAGCTGGCGGAGATCAACACGCGGATCGCTGAGTTGAGGTCCGACCACGTTCCGTACATGACGTCCAGCGGCATGTTCCGGCCGTCCGTCAGGAACACGATCTGGTGCGCGCTCACGTGGCTCGCCATCTTCCTCATCATCTTCAAGGGCGTTCGGATCGTCGGCAAAGTCGTCATGTGGACGGTGAGTCTTCCCGTCGTGCTGCTGGCCGTCCTGCTCATCCGCGGCATCATGCTGAACGGGGCCACCAACGGTATCATCTACTACCTGACCCCGACATGGGACAAACTGACGGACCCGACCGTCTGGCTGGCCGCGTATGGCCAGATCTTCTTCTCGCTCAGCATCGGCTTCGGCATTCTGATCGCCTACGCGAGCTACAAACCCCGCGATTCCGAGGTCACCAACAACGCGTTCATCACCTCGTTCGCCAACTGCGCGACCAGCTTCTTCGCCGCCTTCGCCGTCTTCTCCGTGCTCGGCTACCTAGCGGCTGTCAACAACACCGAGGTGGCAGAGGTGCTTGGGGGAGGGGGAATGGGCCTCGCGTTCGTCACCTATCCTGTCGCCATCGCAAAACTCGGCGGCCTCTGGGGGCCCATCATCGGCATCACGTTCTTCGTCTGTCTCCTGTTCCTGGGCATCGATTCCGCCTTCTCGATCGTCGAGGGCGTCATTACGGGCATCCGCGACCGCTTCCCGAAGGTCAGCAAGGCCCTCATCACCGCCTTGTTCTGCACCGCCGGCTTCTGTGTCAGCACGTTCTTCGCGACGACTTCCGGCCTGATGTGGCTCGACATCGTCGACAACTGGATGAACAAGTACGGCTTGGCGGGCGTGGGGCTGCTCGAATGTGTGGCCGTGGCGTACTTTTTCCGCGATCGTGAGATTGAGGACTTCGCCGACGAGCGGTCGGAGATCAAACTGGGCGGGTGGTTCGAGTTGTTTATCAAGTACGTCACCCCGGCCGTGCTCATTTTCCTGCTCGGCGCGCAGTTCCTGCGCGACATGACCGAGGCATATGGGGGCTACGACAAGATCGTGCCGTGGTCGGTCAATGTCGCGGGCTGGGGTGTCTTCGTCACGATGATCGCCGTCGCACTGGCCCTGGGCCGGAACTGGACGAAGTTCCTCTGGCTCGCCGCGGCCGGCGTCGTGTTCGTCCTGTTCTTCGCCTGGCTGCGCCGGGCCGACGTCGCCGCGATGGCGGCCGCGGGCGTCGTCCTGCTGTTCGGCGGCTTCTTCACCTGCCTGCGGATCGCGTTGAAGGGCGGGGTCGTTCACGGCGCGGGCGAAGGGGTCTGATCATCTCATCGCCGGGAGGGATGCGATGCGACGCGTGCTCTGGATCCTGACGCTGCTCCTGATCGTCGTCATGCCCTACCAGCAGAGCGTCCACGTCGGCGGCACCGAACGGCCCGTCACGCGGACGACCACCGAGACGCTGCGCGGCGGCTCGCCCGCACAGTTCCAGCCGACCGATATCAAGCGGGAGGGCGGCGCGAACGTCACCCTCGGCGACACGCTCCTCGTCTTTATCTTCCTTCTCTGGGCCGGATACGTCGCCGTCACGTTCCGATTCGCCGAGGTCCGGTGGCCCCTTTTCGCGGTCTTCGTCCTGCTGGCCCTCGTGCTCGCCGCGGCCCTCCGCTCCGGCCACCTCAAGCCCGGGCTGCGCGAGTCCCTCCAGCTCGGCGCCTACTTCGCCGGCGGATGGTTCGTGTTCGCCAACTGCATCGGCACGCGGCCGCGCCTCCGGGCCGCCGCCGAGGTCTTCACGTTGGTCGTCGCCGTCGTCGTGCTCGTCGCGCTGTTCCAGTATCGGAGCAGCGCCGTCGGCAACGTGTTCAGCGTCGGCGGCACGTTCGCCAACCGCAACACCCTCGGCGCCTTCCTGGCCGTCGCGCTCCCGTTCGTGTTCGCGCTCGCGCTGTACGAAGAGCGCCTCTGGCAGCGGTTCGCCCTGATGCTGACGGTCGCGTTCGGCGTCGCCGTGACCCTGTCGGGCGGAGCCCTTGTCGCCATCGTCGTGTCCCTGCTGTTCATCGCGGCGCTCAAGTCGCGGTGGGCGCTGGTGGGCGTGCTGATCGCGATGCTGCTCGCCGTCACCCTCGTCGCCGGGCTTATGCCCGCGAGGCACACCGACACGCTCGTCGCTTCGGTGCAGCCCTATGTCAAGGCCAACTACCTCGACCGCTCCGTCGAGGACCCGTCCGCCGCGGCCGATCCGTCCAGCCGGTCGGTGGTCGCGGTGCGGTACAAGCGGTGGCACGCGGCGATCCGGCAGATCCGACGCCACTGCCGCTGGCCGTTCCTCGGCGAGGGCCCCGGCCGGTTCAACGAGGCCGTCGGAGTCGAGTACGGCGACGTCGACAAGCCGAGCGGCGACACGGACGTCACGTCCAACTTCAACGTGAGCGCCGCCGAGCCCGACACCTTCAACATGTACCTCGTGATGTGCGTCGGGGCCGGGCCGCTGGCGCTGCTGGCCCTCCTGTGGGTCGGCGCGCGGCTGCTGGGCCGGAGCCTTCGCGAGCATCGCGTGTGCTGCGACGACTTCGGGCGGGCGCTCGCGCTCGGCGCGGCCGGCGCCGTCGTCGGAGCGGCCCTCTGCGGGATCTTCTCGAACGTGCTCGTGCGCGGCATCGCGCTGCCCTTTATTTTCGTCGCCCTTTCTGGTATCCTCTGGGCGACGCTGCCGGAACGGCCGGCACGGCGGGGCTGAAGCCCCGAAATCGCCTGGTTCCATTCGACCGAGAACGGCCATGATCCGAGTCGCAGTGACCGGTGCCAGCGGGCTCGTCGGCGAGTGCCTCGTGCGGCTGCTGCTCCAGCATCCGGAGGCCGAGGTCGCTTATCTGGCCTCGCACAGTTCCGCGGGGCGGCAGGCGTCGGACGTGCTGCCCTCGCTCGAGGGGCAGCTCGCTCTCGCATTCGGGCCGCCCGACGCCGACGCGGTCGCACGCGCCGCCGACATCGCCATCCTGGCGCACAAGTCCGCGGAATCGCTCAAGATCACCCCCGTGCTCCTCGATGCGGGCGTCAAGGTCATCGACATCGGCGGCGAGTTCCGCCTCAAGGACCCCGCGCTCTACGAGAAGTGGTACGGGCACCAGCACACCGCCGCGGACGCGCTCGAGGGAGCCGTCTACGGCCTGCCCGAGCTGAACCGCGAATGGATCCGGTCGGCGCGCCTCGTCGCCAACCCCGGCTGCTATCCGACCGCCGTCATCCTCGCGCTCGCGCCGCTGCTGGCCGCCGGGCTGATCCATCGCGACGGCATCCACGTCAGCTCGGCGTCGGGCCTGACGGGCGCCGGGCGCACGAGCGGCAAGCTCTTCATCGACGCCAACGAGGACATGCGCGCCTACGCGCTCGCCGGCCACAAGCATCGGCCCGAGATGGAGCAGGAGCTCTCGGCCGCCGCCGGCGACGGCGTCCAGCTGACGTTCGTGCCCCACATCGTGCCGCTCAACCGCGGGATTCTGACGACGATCTTCGCGCGGCCCGCCGGCAACGCCGATCAGGACGCGCTCCGGAACGCGCTCAAGGACAAGTATCGCGACGAGCCGTTCGTCCGCGTGCGCGACTGGGGCGGCGAGGTCTGCCTCGCCAACGTCCGCGGGACGAACCTGTGCGACGTCGCCGTCGACCACGTCGAGGAGACCGGCGCCGTCGTCATCATGTCCGCGCTCGACAACATGCTGAAGGGCGCCTGCTCGCAGGCCATCCAGAATCTGAACCTGATGTGCGGGCTCGACGAGACCGCAGGGATCGCGGGCGTTCGGGGAAGCTGATGGGCAAGACCTACAAGCAAGCGGGCGTGGACATCGACGCCAACGAGGCGTTCGTTCGCGCCATCCGCTCGGCCGTCGAGAGCACCCACGGCCCCGACGTGCTCCCTGTGCCCGGCGGGTTCGCCGGCCAGATCGCGCTGAAGCAGAAGGGCTCGCTGTTCACGCGGCAATACAAGGATCCGGTGCTGGTCGCCTGCACCGACGGCGTCGGCACGAAGCTCAAGATCGCGTTCAAGCTGAACAAGCACGATACCGTCGGGTCCGACCTCGTCGCGATGAGCGTGAACGACCTCGTCACGTGCGGCGCCAGCCCGCTCTTCTTCCTCGATTACGTCGCCTTCTGCGACGTGCCCAACGACGTCCAGGTCGGCGTCGTGCGCGGCATCTCAAAGGCCTGCCTCGAGGCCGACTGCGCGCTCCTCGGCGGCGAGCGGGCCGAACTGCCGGGGTTCTACAAGAAGGGCGAGTACGACCTGGCCGGCTTCGCTGTCGGCGTCGTCGAGCGCTCGAAACGAATCATGGGCGCCAAGGTGCGCCCGGGCGACGCCGTCGTCGGCATCGCGTCGAGCGGGCTCCACTCCAATGGCTACTCGCTCGCGCGGACCGTGCTGCTCGACGACGCGAAGCTCGGCCTGAACGACCGCGTCGACGAACTCGGCTGCACGCTCGGCCAGGAGCTGCTGAGGCCGACCCGCATCTACGTCCGCGCGATCCACTCGCTCCTCAAGCACTACAAGATCAAGGCCGGCGTCCGCGGGATCGCCCACATCACCGGCGGCGGCCTCCTCGAGAACCTTCCCCGCGCGCTGCCGAAGGGCTGCGGCGCCCGGATCAGCAAGAGCGCGTGGCCGAAGCCGCCCGTGTTCGGGCTGATCCAGCGGCTCGGTGACGTCGACGAGGCGGAGATGTATCGCGTCTTCAACATGGGGATCGGGATGACGCTCGTCGTGCCGCCGACCTACGCGGGGTCGATCATCCGGCAGCTCGCGCGGCTGGACCACAAGGCGTACGTCATCGGCCGCGTTCGGCGCGGCCCGGGCCGGGTCGAGCTTGCGGACTAGCCGCGGCCCGGCCGAAGCGCCGTCCGGTTTCCGAAGGGGACTCGTGGCGATCAAGGTCAAGATCTGCGGGATCACGCGTGTCGAAGATGCGGTCTCGGCGGCCGACGCCGGCGCCGACCTCATCGGGCTCAACTTCTGGCCCGGCACCCCGCGCTGTGTGTCGGTCGAACGCGCGAAGGAGATCGCCGACGCGGTCCGCGACCGGGTCGAGATCGTCGCCCTGTTCGTCGATGCCCCCGGAGACGAGGTGCTCGCGACCGCCGAGCAAGTCGGCGCGCCGACGGTCCAACTGCACGGCTCGGAGACAGCGGAGTTCGCGGCCGGCCTCGGCGGGCTGCGGGTCATCAAGGCGTTTCACATCGAGCGTGAAGAAGACCTCAACCGGATCGTCGGATTTCCGGCCTACGCCTATCTGCTCGACGCACGGGGAGGGGCCATGCCGGGCGGCACGGGCCGCACGATCGACTGGGACCTCGCGCGCCGCGCGACCGAGCACGGGCGGATTCTTCTCGCCGGCGGCCTCACGCCGGAAAATGTCGCGGAAGCGGTCCGGCTGGCAGGGCCATGGGGTGTCGACACCGCGAGCGGCGTGGAAACGGCGCCTGGGGAAAAGGACGCCGCGAAGGTCACGCTCTTTGTGGAACGTGCGAGGGGGGCGCTGCCGGAGGGGAACGACGCGGCCTAGCCCTTGAGTTCCTCGTCGGGCTTCTCGTCGGACGTCTCTTCGACCGCCTTGTCCACGTCATCTTCGACGTCCCGCAGGCCCTTCTTGAACTCAGTGATGCCCTTGCCCATGCTTCGCATGACCGAGGGGAGCCGCGGGCCGAAAATCAGCAGCGCGATGACGAGGATGATGATCCATTCAGGCCCGCCGGGCCATCCGAATGCCAGCATTGCCCGTCCTCCAAGGGGGAAAACGCGGCCAGGAGCCGCGCTCCACGCGTTGAGTCTAACGGCCCCGAAAGCCCGAGTCAAGCGTCATCTGTCCCCCAGATCCAGCCATAGCCCCCTGTCCGGTTGCCCTGCGAATCCCCGAACGGCATCACACCGAGCGTCGCCTGCCCCCAAGCCCATCGCAGAAACGCTCAA
>CAYLQD010000036.1:0-19802 GCA_964385685.1 uncultured Planctomycetota bacterium
CGCGGCCGGAAGCCGAAGCGAAGGCGGTAATTAGTATGATGTCCCCGGACTGGCGGCGAAACTCCTCTGCACTTGGCACGCAACGGGCCGTCGGCTTGGGCCCTGATCGATCGCGGGGCAGGTGTAGGTGCGACGGACTCGGAACTCGTTACGCCTCTGCACAGGGCAGCGGAACAAGGGCGCGCAGAAGCCTGTGAGGTACTTATTGCTGCTGGAGCCAACGTGAACGCCAAGGATGAAGGCGGCATGACGCCATTGCATCTGGCCGCAGCTCAGCAGTACGTGATCGAGGGGACGAAGGAGGGTGAAGGCTACGAGAACGTGGTGAGGCTCCTAGTCACCCACAGCGCGATACTGGACGCCCGGGACAACGGCGGGGAGACGCCTCTCCACAAGGCTGCGTCCGGAACTGGCACGGTCGTGGCCGAGTTCCTGCTGGCGAAAGGAGCGGACGTCAACGTGGAGAACCACGAGTACCGGACGCCGCTCGCGCTGGCTGTCAGGGAAGGCCGCGAGAGCTTGGCCGCGCTGTTGAGGAGAGCCGGCGGACGCGAGTGAACTCTGGGCTGCCTGGACCAGGACCGGGTGCACAACGACGTGAACGAGATCGACGACGACACCGATGCGATCACCGAGCAGTCGGACCCGCAGCAGACGCAGTGGCCCGATCCGGTCTGGTCGGCCCGCGGGAACATGACGACGATGCCGAAGCCGGCGGACCTGGACAGCTCGCTCACGGCGACCTACGACGCGTGGAACCGGCTCGTCGAGGTGAAGGACGACGGCCGAACGGCAGGCCGTTCGGCTTGGAAGAATGCCGGGGCCGGCATTCTTCACGCCCCGAGGAGGGAGCACCACCGGAGATCGATCCAGAAGAACATCTATGACGCGCTCGGGCGGCGGGTCAAGAAGCACATGGACAGCGCCGCGCCCGCCAACCCGGGCGGCATTGACACGTACGTGCACATGTACTACACGACGGGCTGGCAGTTGATCGAGACGCGGGAGACGGACGTCGAGGCCACCGCACCCGATACGGTCGTCCCCATGCACCAGTTCGTCTGGAGCGCACGGTACATCGACTCGCCCATCCTGCGGGACGACTTCACCGCGTACGGCGTGATGGACGGGCGGATCTACTACCTGACCGACGCGAACTTCAACGTGACGGCGCTGGTCGACGAGGTCGAGCTGGACAGTTGGCAGGTCGTCGAGCGCTACATGTACGACCCGTACGGCGCGGTCACCGTGCTCGATGGGGGGCCGGGGGACCCGGACAACCCGGCGACTGAGCCCGGCGGCGAAGGCGACACGGAATGGGACGCCGATCCGAACGGGGTGAGCGACCACCTCAACCCCATCCTCTACTGCGGCTACTACCGCGACCTCGAAACCGGCCTCTATCACGTGCGGAATCGGTCGTATCATCCGCATCTTGGGCGGTGGGTACAACGCGACCCACTCTATGATGGGCCTGAGCCCATGCCGCACCAGCAGGCACAGAGCCTGCTAGAGTATGCTCACAGCAGCCCAACGAAGAAGGTTGACGCTAGCGGGCTCGATCCTGCTGACGGCGGCAAGGAGAAGTGCGACCCCAAGATATGCGGCCCTGACGTAACGAAGGAATTGAGGGCTGTGATCAACAGGACCATCAAACGCTACAATGCGTGGAACAAAGCCCAGCAAGCAAGAGCCTGCAAGGGCCACACGAGTTGGGAGCGCGACCCACTACGAGGAGGTGGCCCTGCCTATAAGAATGCGTGGGACATCGACAAGATATATTTTGGTGGCAACGCTTGGATAAAGAACCCGCCCTATTCCCCGCCTTGCGCAATGCCACACAAGGACTGTGGGGACAGCCTCCAAGTTGGTCAGATGTGTTACTATAGTGGTTCGGTCAACTACGTCATCTTCGGTGTGATGTCCAAGCTGTGCGGTCGCTGGAAGATCACAATGACGACGTTGATCTGGGGGTACAAAGGTCGAGTACCCTTCATCAGAAAGGCTGCCGCCACCAATTATGCGCAGTCTGTCGCATGGGCGAAGGCCGGCTACGACGGAATGGCCGGGTTTGTGCCGCCGAAGTTGAGCATCCGGAAGAAATGCCAGCCAAAATGCAACGTCAAGTATCAAGAAGGAGCGATGAAGGTGTATTGGTTCCCCTTCGGCTGGAAATGAAGAGGGAGACACGCCGATGAGCAGGAAGAAGCTTTGGGCTGTGCACGTCCTTGTAGCTTCGGCGGTGATGATCGCCTATGGCCTGGTCTTTGTCCTGGCCATTGGCGACGCTTGGCAACGAAACGAAGAAGGGCTGCCGCCAGCGGAGCCGTGGGTCGAGACCATCAGGAGCGTCATCTTCTTCTTCCCCTTCAGCTATCTTGGAGTAACTAATGACCTCATCGTTTCGATGATGTTAAACGGTCTGTTCTGGGGGGGCACTTGTCTCGCACTGCTGCGGTTGTGCGCTGGCAGGCATCGTAAAGGGATCCAAAAAGAGCTGCGAATTCTGATACTCGTGGGTTTCCTGGTTGTGGCGTCCCTCTTTGCCGCGCATCTGCTATTCGTGGCTATCCCAGAACAAGAGCGGGAGGAGCGGCTGCGCTCGCATGAAGATCGAGGACTTCACGAAACCGGACGTGCAAGAAACGGACAAGGGACAGCGGGCCACAAGCAACCGACTGGGGGCGGGGTGAGACAATGAGAGGAACACGGCTGCTTGTCCTGCTGACCAGCATTATACTGCTCCTGGTGCTCGTCCCTGACGCCTCGGCCTTCTACCATCCCCAGGCCGGCCGCTGGATTCAGCGCGACCCTGAAGGATACGTCGATGGGATGAGTTTGTATGAGTATGTGCAGTCCGGGCCGCTGGTCTTCGTAGATCCCAAGGGACTGACCGTTACGCTGACTCTGGCGCCGGCGCGGTGGACGCCAGCTGCGCTTGGAGTCATGCATTGCGGGATTGAAATATGTTGGGGCGGCGACAGGGTGGAGAGATATGAAATCACCGATGCCCCCAACTTGGATGAGGGTGGCCGTGCTCCCATCTCGTTGCGAACATCACTCTTCCTTGGTGGCTCGATTGGAAGCGGTACTGGAAGCGCCACGGGGGCGGCAAGTACTGCCTCATCTTCGGCACCCGCGTCGGCTTCAGCGTCAGCGACTTCAAGCGGTTCCGCAGCGGGCGCATCGGCCGGTGCCTCGGTCACGGGTTTCGACATGGTCATGGTCGGTCCAACATTCTCCGCACGCCGTGCGGAAGGTGTGACATCATCCTACACGATTGAAGCCGGGCATGCCCAAAACGATCGATACAAAAGGTGGGCTGAGGCCGGAATGCCCATGGGCGAGGAGTTTGACCTTTTCAGCAATAATTGCTGCCACTGGGCTTCGAGGGTGATCCAGGCGGCGGGTGGGACTTGGCCGATTGAGACTTCAATCAACTGGGGGATGAACCCTGGGACTGGCCCCACGCGTGCTGAGAGGGCGCGCGACGCCGCGGTTGCGGCGGTGAACGCTGTTGCCGATACCACCGTGTCAGCAACCAGCGAGGTCTCCGGGGCAATCAGATCTACGGTCGCGACCGTCGCAGAGCGCACTGACGTGACGAGTTGGGGGCCCCCGATGACCTATCCCACGGATGATAAGCCGCGAGCAGGTGGCATCGGGTTCAGCATTCGGCTTGATTGAGGGCGCCGACAGATGAACTGCGCGAACAAGACGGGCGTCAACCAAGAACGGCTGATGAAACTGGGTTGCCTTCGGGTGTTTCGCAACAGAACGGGGCACTTAGCGTGTGAATCCCGTTTATTGAGCATCATGACGGCCCTCGCGTGTGTTGTAGGCCTGTCGTGCTCGGGTCCCGCTTCCGGAACGAGAGGCCCGCCCGGATGCGTGCTGGGTTATGACTCCCGGGGAATGGGCTATATTGACTTCGCAACGGGTGAGCATGAGTTGCTCGTAGCATCCGGATCACCTGCCAGGAGGATAACCGGCTGGTTAGATCCAGATACTACCACCCTCGACGTGACGACATCCACGTTCTACTATATCGAATCTGAAGGAAAGGCGGTGATGCGCTGGCCTTCGGGGCAGGCCAAGCCAAGGAAGGTGTGTGACATCCCGGGCGAGGGATGGGGAGGTCGGCGAGTCAAAGTGTTCCTGTCTCGTGACCGTCGGGCCCTTCTTTTCGTGCTGGCGCACATGAGCGCGAGAGAAGGTGACGCCGACGTCTTGCTGAGGTGCGACTTGCCGTCAGGCCAGCTCCGCGAAGAATTCCGGGGACGCTGGATTGTGCCCGAACGTCCCGCATGGGCGGATGACAAGAGACTTCTGATGGCCGGGTACCGTGAGACCGAAGATCCAAAGACCCGCTGTTTCATTGAGGAATTGGACTTCGCCACTCACAAGACGCGAGTAGTGATGCATTTCCCCTCGGCAAGTGCCATATCCCTCTCAGAGGACGGAACGAGGCTGCTGCTGTTCGACAGGGCCTCACGCAGTTACATTATACGTGCCGTTCCGGGCGGGCAGATTCTTGGGGTCATCAAGGACAACGGCCTCCCGGGGGATCAGACTACAGAAGTGTGCCTTGCGGGCAATGAATTCGTTGTCTTCTCCCGGATGTACAAGCCGTCCCTTTGGAGAGCGTGCCTGCCGACGGGCGCGGGAACATTCCTCCACGACAGTCGTAGCGGCAAGAGTCACAGAATATCACGACACCGGTTGAGCTGGATGCGGTACTCGGCCACCATACCATCCTGGCGACCCGCACAGGTCGAGGAATAGGTCGTGCGCACTATGCGCAACAGCGTCGCCGACAAGCTCTCGCGTCTCGACGCGATCAAGAACGACGACGGCGCGGGCGATCCGGGCACGACGGCCGAACGGCAGGCCGTTCGGCTTGGAAGAATGCCGCAAGCGGCATTCTTCACCGCGGCAGTAGGGTCGGGCGGCCTGTCCTGAGCGGAGCCGAAGGGATGGTGGTCGAGGACTTCACGGAGCCGGACGTGCGGCTGGACTACGGGCGAATGGCAAACCATTCGCCTTCGAAGAATGCCAGAGGCAGCATTCTTCAGAGCCGGAATAACGAGATGCTCAAGACGGCGGACACGTATGACGGGTTCGACCGGTTCGGCCGCGTAGTGCAGCAGGTGTGGACAGACTACGGCGCCGATCCGGACGACGACATCGACAAGTACACGTACGGGCACGACCGGAACTCGAACCGTCTCTACCGCGAGAACACTGAGACGTCGGCCAAGGACGAGCTGTACGCCTACGACCGCCTGAATCGCCTCACGACGTTCCACCGCGGCAACCTGAACGGGACCAAGACGGGGATCCCGACGACGGAGAGCAACCGCGTCCGCGGGCAGGCGTGGGGGCTGTCGCCGGTCGGGAACTGGGAGGACGGCCGAACGGCAAGCCGTTCGGCTTGGAAGAATGCCGGAAGCAGCATTCTTCACGCCCCGAGGACGATCTCTCAGGCCATGTCGGTCGTCAGCGCCGAAATACCCCGTGTTCAGAGTATGCACTCCACACAGCCGCCGCGGCTTGACAGTTTCCGGCTTTCCCTATAGAATTGCGAATCGAGCGACACGAGCCGGATCCTGGCCGATTCCGTGCATTTCCCCGCCCAGGGCGGCGGTTGGGACAAATAGATGGTGGCCCCAAGCACACGGTTTCCCCCCTGGCTGAAGAAGCGCCTGCCGCAGGGCGAGCGTACGCGGGAGGTGAGCGACCTGCTCGGCGATCTCCGCGTCCACACCGTCTGCCAGAGCGCCCACTGCCCGAACCTCTGCGAGTGCTTCGAACGGGGCACGGCCACGTTCATGATCCTCGGAGACGTGTGCTCGCGGAACTGCCACTTCTGCGCCGTCGACAGCGCCGAGCCGCGTCCGCTCGACCCCGACGAACCGGCGAACGTCGCCGAGGCCGCGCGACGGCTCGGACTCCGATACGTCGTCATCACGTCCGTCACGCGCGACGACCTGCCCGACGGCGGTTCGCGGCACTTCGCCGACACGGTCCGCGAGGTCAGGGCCCGCGCCGCGGCGCAGGTCGAGGCGCTCACGTCCGATTTTCAGGGCGATCCGGACGCGATCGACACGGTGCTGGCCGCGGGGCCGGTCGTCTACAATCACAACATCGAGACCGTGCCGCGCCTCTACGAGTCGGTCCGGCCTCAGGCGGACTACGCCCGCTCGCTGGCGCTGCTCCGGCACGTCGCCCGCGCGGGCACGTCGATCCCGAAGAGCGGGCTGATGGTCGGCCTCGGCGAGACGGACGATGAGCTGTTCGCGACGTTCGACGACCTGGCCGCGGCGGATTGCGAGATGCTGACGATCGGGCAGTATCTGCGGCCGTCGGGCGCCCATCTGCCGGTCGCGCGGTTCGTCGAGCCCGACACATTCGAGACGTACCGGGAGGAGGCACTGCGGCGCGGGTTGCGCTGGGTTGCCTCGGGCCCGTTTGTGCGCAGCTCGTATTCGGCCGAGGCGGCGTTCGCCTCCGCCGTCGCGAGCCATGGAAGGAGCAACAATGCAAGCTGACGTAATGATGCCGCCGCTGGGCGAGGACGCCGGCGACGAATGCACCGTGTCGTTCTGGCACGTGGACGTGGGCGATGAGATCGAGAAGGACGGGCCGCTCGTCGAGATGGCGACGGACAAGGCGACGTTCGACGTGCCGTCGACGGCCGTCGGGAAGGTGACCGAGATCCTGTTCCAGGAGGACGAGATCGTCAAGGTCGGCGACAAGATCGCGGTGATAGAGACGGCCGAATGAGCTTCGACGCGATAGCAGGGCAGGACCGCGCAATCGGTGCGCTGCGGCGCGCGCTCCGTTCGAACCGCCTGGCCCACGCGTACCTCTTCGCGGGGCTCGACGGGGTCGGCAAGCGGACGACGGCTCTCGAGTTCGCCAAGGCGCTCGTCTGCGCGGAGCAGAAGGACGACGCGTGCGAGTCGTGCGCCGCCTGCCGGAAGGTCTCGCACGGGACCCATCCCGACCTGCATTTCGTCGGGCCGGAGGGCGCCGGCCGGCAGATCAAGATCGAGGCGCTCCGCGACCGCGAGACCGGCGAGGGCCTGCTCAAGGACCTGAGCTTGACGCCGAACGAGGCGCCCCACAAGGTGGCCCTGATCGACGAGGCGCACACGCTGAGCCGTGGGCAGGCCGAGTCGGCCAACTGCCTTTTGAAGACGCTCGAGGAGCCGCCGCCGGCATCGGTTCTCATTCTGATCACCTCGCGGCCCGATCAGCTACCCGAGACGGTCGTGTCGCGCTGCCAGACGATCCGGTTTGCTCCGCTCGCGCCCGAGTTGATCTCGGAGCGGCTCGGGGCGGCCGGCGTCGCTCCGGAGACCGCCCGGCTCGTCGCGAGATCGTCCGGCGGCAGCTTGGGCCAGGCGCTGAGCATGGCGAACGACGAGGGCCTGCCGGAGGCGCGGCGTCAGCTGCTCGACGTGCTGACCGGGCTCGAGGAGACGAACATCGTGGAGTCGGCCGCGACGTTTGCGGCGCTGGTCGCGGAGCTTGCTACGCGCCGCACGGAAACGAGCGAGGCCGGCATCCGGGCGGAGTCGCGCTCGATGGCCGAATGGCTGTTCGACCTGGCCGTCCTGTTCTACCGCGACGTGGCGGTGCGGCAGCTTGGATGCGAGACGGGCCAGCTCGCGAACGCGGACGTCGAGCCGCTGATTGAGACGGAAAGCCGCGTGACGGAGCGTGGAATCAGGGCGATTCTTGATACAATAGAGAACGCGAAGCAGCACGTGCGGGCGAACGTCGATCTCGACGCCGCCGTCCTCGACGCGCTGTCGCGGATCGCCACGTACCGGTCACAGAGGGCCGCTTGAGCATGGGCAACGAACCCGAGCGCAGCCGGATGAAGTACGTGCTTCTGGCGCGGTACGGCGCCATGAGCGCCATCGGCGCGTTCGCGACGACGATCAAGAACCTGCGGTTCGGCGAGAAGTGCATCCTGCGGACCAACCGCGGGACCGAGTGGGGCGAGGTGACGCGCGAGGCGTGGCGGGTCGGCGAAGACCCCGACGCGCCGCGGCCCGAGGGCACGGTCGTTCGCCGCTGCGCCCCGAACGACTACGAGCGCCATCAGCACATCGAAGACGAGGTGCAGCCGGAGGAGTACAACTACTGCGCGACCTGCATCGGAGAGCGCGAACTGCCGATGCGGCTTGCGAGCGTCGAGCACATCTTCGGAGGCGAGAAGGTCATCTTCTACTTCCTCGCCGACGGCCGCGTCGACTTCCGCCAGCTCGTGAAAGACCTCGCGACGCAATATCGCACGCGCATCGAGATGCGGCAGATCGGCGTGCGCGACGAGGCGCGCCTGCTCGCCGAATACGAACACTGCGGCCGCGAGCTGTGCTGCCGCACGTTCATGAAAGACCTCCAGCCCGTCACGATGCGGATGGCCAAGCTGCAGAAGACGACGCTCGATCCGACCAAGATCTCCGGCCGCTGCGGCCGCCTGATGTGCTGCCTCCGGTTCGAGGACGATATCTACTCCGAACTCAAGAAAGCCCTGCCCAAGCGCGGGGCGCGCGTGCAGCTCGAAGACGGCGTCGCCGAGGTGATCTCTTCCGAGGTTCTGGCGCAGTCGCTGGTCGTCGAGTACGCCGACAATCGGCGCATCAAGATCGAGGTGTCCGACATCCAGGAAGTGTTGCCGAAGGAGACCCCGAAGACCGAGCGCCGGCCGCCCGCCCCGCCGAAACCCGAGCCCGACGAGGCGGCGCCGACGTCACGCGCCAAGAGCGGTGCCGGCTCGGCCGAAGGCGGCAAGCCCAAGGAGGGCGACCGACCGCCGTCGGACCGCAAGCGGCGGTCGCGCCGTCGCCGCCGGCCGCGCAACAAGGCCCGCGCCGAGGGCCAAGGGGGCGAGCAGCCCAAGTCGAACGACCGGGCCGCTTCTCAGCCCGCCGCCAAGCCGGAGGCAAAGAAGGACAGCGGGCCAGCGAAGGAACCCTCGGGCGATCGTCCGCCCAAGAAGTCGAGGCGCCGGAGGTCCCGCGGCGGAGCGGGCCGGCGGCGGCCGCAGGACAAGCCTCGCAATGACGCGGGCGGCGGCGAGCCGAAGAAGCAGGAGCCGCCGAAGTCCGACGGGCAGAAACCCGAGCAACAGAAGCCCGAACAGAAGAAGCCGGAGAAGCCCGCGAACCCCGGCAAAGATACGGGCCAGGACAAGCTGCCAACAGACGAGTGGTGGGAGAACTGAACTTGGCCGGCGAAACATTCTACGTCACCACGCCCATCTACTACGTCAACGACGTGCCCCACATCGGACACTCGTACACGACGATCGCGGCCGACGTCCTCGCCCGCTATCACCGCCTCCGCGGCGACGACGTGCACTTCCTCACCGGCACCGACGAGCACGGCACGAAAGTCCAACGGGCCGCCGAGGCCAACGGCGAGACCCCGCTGCAGTACGCAGACCGCATCGCAGCCAACTATCAGGCGCTCTGGGAACGCTTCAACATCACGAACGACGATTTCATCCGCACGACCCAACTGCGCCACGAGAAGGTGGTCCGGCACCTGTTCGAGCAACTCCACGAGCGCGGCGACCTGACCCTAGGCGAGTATGCCGGCTGGTACTGCGCCTCGTGCGAGAACTTCCTGACCGAGGACGCGCTCGTCGAGGGCAACTGCCCCGACTGCGGCAAGAAGGCCGAGTGGGGCTCGGAGGCAACCTACTACTTCCGGATGGCGAAGTACGAGGACCGGCTGATCGCATTCCTCGACGAGCATCCCGAGTTCATCCGGCCGCAGGCGCGGTACAACGAGATCGTCAGCCGCGTCAAGGACGGGCTGCGCGACGTGAGTTTCACGCGCACCTCGCTCGAATGGGGCGTGTCGCTGCCGCTCGGCGAAGGCCACGTCACCTACGTATGGATCGACGCCCTGGTCAACTATATTTCGGCGCTCGGCTACCCGGACGGCGACCTGTACCAGACGTACTGGCGCGATGGGGCCGACGTGCTGCATCTCGTCGGCAAGGACATCATCTGGTTCCACTGCGTCATCTGGCCGTGCGTGCTGATGGCCCTCGACCTGCCGATACCGAAGACGGTCTTCGCACACGGCTGGTGGACCAACAACGGCGACAAGATGAGCAAGTCGAAGGGCAATTTCGTCGATCCCGTCGCGATGACCGACAAGTACGGCGTCGACGCCTACCGTTACTTCCTGCTCCGCGAGATGCCGTTCGGGCAGGACGGCGACTTCTCGGAAACGGCCCTCATCGGCCGCATCAACAACGATCTCGGCAACGACCTCGGCAACCTGCTCCACCGGACGTTGACGATGATCGAGAAGTACGCGGGTGAGGTCGTGCCTCCGCCCAACGTAGCCGCCGCCGATCTCGCTCACCGGAGCCAGGAAATACTCGACCAGTTCCACAGGCACATGGCCACCGTCCAGTTCAGCTGCGCGCTTGAGACCGCGTGGGAGTGGATTCGTCACGGCAATCAGTATGTCGAGAAGATGCAGCCGTGGGCGCTGGCCAAGGACGACGACAAGCGGGACGAGTTGAACAACGTCCTCTATTCACTCGCGGCCATCCTGCGGGTCGCATCGGTTATGCTCTGGCCATTCATGCCGACAAAGATGAGCGACCTCAGAACACAACTCGGCCTCCGTCCCGAACCCGAGACCTTCGAGGCGGACGGCACCTTTACGGACCTCAAGCCCGGCACTATAATCCAAAAGGGCGAGCCCCTTTTCCCGAGGATCGAGGACTGACACAGATGCAGGGCAGCTACGCGTTCGACGAACTCCTCAAGCACAACGGGCAGTTCTCGCCCGACGCGTTCGAGTTCGTGCTCGAAGCGCTCAACTTCACGATCGCGCGGGCTGGCGAGCGGCGACACGTCACCGGGCAGGAACTGCTCTGCGGCGTGCGCGACCTCGCGCTCGACTCGTGGGGCCTGATGGCACGCCACGTGCTCGAGGTCTGGGGCATCCGGTCGACCGACAACATCGGCGACATCGTCTTCGCCCTCGTCGGCGCCGGCGTCCTCTCGAAGACCGAGCAGGACAAGATCGACGATTTCCGCGGCGTCTTCGCGTTTCCGCAAGCCCTCGACGAGGCGTACAAGCCCGAGTTCGACGAGCACGGACGCGTGCGGCGCAAGTGGGCCTCGCGGGAGCGTCCCGAGCTGCCCGCGTGGTCGGAGCTGTTCGACGCGCAGCAGCTCAACTGAAGGCGGTGTTCGGTGTGAGGTGGCCGGTGCTCGACGCGCAGCAGCTCAACTGAAGGCGGTGTTCGGTGTGAGGTGGCCGGTGCTCGACGCGCAGCAGCTCAACTGAGAGCGCGCTTGCGCTCAGCCTCTCACTCTCTTGGGGCATGCGTTGATAATGGCGACCCCGATCTTCGCGTCCGAGATTCTTCACTTCGTTCAGAATGACCGAACAGGCACCGTCCATGTCATTCTGAGCGTCAGCGAAGAATCTCTTCCGTGAACGTGCGCGGCCCATTAGCCAACGGCGATTAGGATCATGATTACGACTCGAAGACCGTTGAGAAACCGGAGCGAGTGATGGACAGATTCAAGCTCTTCAAGGCGCTCAAGCGTGACGAAGGCGGCAAGATGCTGATGCTCGTCATGGACGGGCTCGGCGGGTTGCCCAACGAGCCGGGCGGCAAGACGGCGCTCGAGACGGCCGCCACACCCAACCTCGACGCCCTCGCCGCGGACTCCATCTGCGGGCTCCACATGCCCTGCGGCCCCGGCATCACGCCCGGCAGCGGGCCGGCGCACCTCGGCATCTTCGGCTACGACCCGTTCGAGTACAACATCGGGCGCGGCGTGCTCGAAGCGCTCGGCATCGACTTCCCCCTCCAGGACGGCGACCTCGCCATCCGCATCAACTTCTGCACGCTCGACGACGAGGGCCTCGTCGCCGACCGCCGCGCCGGCCGCATCGCGACGGACATCAACGCGGCGCTCTGCGAGAAGCTGCGGGCCATCACGCTCGAGGACGTCGAGCTGTTCGTCGAGCCGGTCAAGGAGCACCGCGCCGCCGCCGTGCTCCGCGGACCCGGCCTCCACGCCGAGGGCGGGCTCAACGATTCCGACCCGCAGGTCACCGGCAAAGCCCCGCTCGAAATCAAGGCGGCCGAGCCGAAGGCCGAGCGCGCGGCCGCGCTCTGCAACGAGTTCGCCGCGAAGGCACGCGAAATATTGAAGGACGACCACCCCGCGAACATGACCCTGCTGCGCGGGATCGACCGCTTCGAGATGCTGCCCGACTTCACCGACGTCTTCGGCCCGAAGGCCGCCGCGATCGCAACCTATCCGATGTACCGCGGGCTTGCGCGGCTCGTCGGGATGGCCGTGCTCGAGACCGGCGAGACCATCGAGAGCGAGATCGACACGCTGCGCGAAAACCTCGACGGCTGCGACTTCTTCTACGTGCACGTCAAGAAGACCGACAGCTACGGCGAGGACGGGAACTTCGGGTCGCGCGTCCACGTGATGGAAGAGACCGACGCGCTGATCCCGGCCGTGCGCGAGATGGGGTTCGACGTGATCGCCGTCACGGGCGACCATTCGACGCCGGCCGTTATGAAGAGCCACAGTTGGCACACGGTGCCGACGCTCCTTTGGAGCGCCCTCTGCCGGCCTGACGACGTAAGTGCCTTTGGGGAAATGGCTTGCAACCACGGCGGATTAGGCGTCTTCCCCGCGATGGACCTCCTGCCCTGGATGCTCGCCAACGCCGAGTGGTTGCAGAAGTACGGCGCGTAGGGCGCGGCGTTCACATGCCTGCGAACAACGCGCTGCCGATGCGGACGAGGGTGGCGCCCTCCTCGACCGCGACCTCGAAGTCCTGTGTCATCCCCATCGACAGTTGATCCATCGCCACGCCCGGCAGGTCGAGCGCGCCGACTTCGCCCGCGAGTTCCCGCAACCGCTTGAAGATGGGTCGGACGGTCTCGGCGTCGTCGACGAAGGGGGCCATCGTCATCAAGCCCTCGATGTCGAGCGCGGGAAGCTCGGCCATCCGGCGGACCTCGTCGAGGGCGTCCGCGACGGGCACGCCGAACTTCGTCTCCTCCCCGCCGATGTCGACCTGAACGAGGAGCGCGGCCGTCTCCCCCGTCGACGCCGCCCGCTTGCCGATCGCCTCCGCCAGATGAGAGCTGTCGACCGAGTGAATCAAGTCGAACGTCCGGAGCGCGTGCTTGACCTTGTTCGTCTGGAGGTGCCCGATCATGTGCCACGTGACGTCGAGCCCGGCGAGCGCCTCCCGCTTGTGCTCCGCCTCCCGCACGCGGTTCTCGCCGATGTCCGTCACGCCGAGTTCGACGAGCGCCGCGGCGACGTCGGCCGTCACGGTCTTCGTCACGGCGACGAGCCGCACGCCGCCCGGGTCGCGCCCGCTTCGCGCGCACGCGGCCGCGATCCGCTCGCGCACCTCGCTCAGATTCTGCTTCAGTCTGCCTGCGTCCACGCGGCCTCCCGGCTCCTCGCCCGCGACACCATCGCCCACTCGGCGGCGATGCCCGCGGCCACGATCGCGATGCAGACCCAATAGGGGACGCGATGCGAGTCGAGCACCGAGGCCGCGAGCCCCGTCAGAATCATACCCATCGCGTAGCCGAAGCACAACGTGCCTTCGTGCAGCCCGCTGCGGCCGGCCCGCGCCGTGTGCCCGTGGAGCGAGTAGTAGATGCTGGCGATGTACGTGACGCCTTTGCCGAGCCCGAACAGAAACGAGCCGAGCAGGAAGACCTCGAACCGTTCGCCGAACGCGTACATCAGCAGTCCGCCGATCGAGACGCACTGCCCGACGACGAGGTAGCGGAACCGGTAGTGCCAGAATCGGAGCCGAGCGAGGGCGACGAAGATGCAGAGCATTCCGAACGGCGCGGCGCCGCCGATGACGCCCGTCCGGCCGCCGCTGAAGTCAAGCCCGCCCTCCCCCGGGCCGAGCGTGGCGAACCGCGGGAAGAGCCGCGTCAGCACGGCCGTCACCGCGTAGGCGATCCCATTGGCCGTCCAAGCCGCGACGACGAACGCCTTGCGGACGCCCTTGCCCGGCAGGTCTTCGCCCTCGCCATCCTCGGACCCGTCGCGTCCGGGATGGTGGTCGGGCGCGGTGTCGCGCCGGAAGAGGACGGCCAGGATGACGAGCAGCGCGAACGTGACGCCGCTGCCCGCGTAGAACGGGGCGAGCGCGGTCCAGTCGGCGAGCGCCCCGCCGATGGGATCGCCGAGCATCAGACCGGTGCAGAAGAATATTCCGAAGAGGCCGAGCCGGCGGGCCAGCTTCGGGCCGTCGACGCCGTCGGTGATTCGCGCCTCCAGGCTCGACCAGAACGTGCCCATCAGGCAGGCGTGGATCGCGCTGAGCACGTAGAGCTGCCATGCGGCGGCCGCGATACTGAAGGAGAACGACGTGACCGTCACGCCGCCCAGGACCACGAGAATGACGGGCCGCCGACCGAGCCGGTCCGACAGCTTCGCCAGCCAGAGGCAGCCGGCGCACGCTCCGAACCCGCCGACGGCGAACAGCATCGCCAGCGGGACGTACTCGAGCTTGAAGTGGTGGGTGGCGCGGAGCGACAGCCCGAGCCCGACGCACCCGAAGACGATGTCCATCAGGAGCGCGGCGATGTAGTTGCCGGAGGTCTGGAAGAGCGAGGTGCGATGCGGGGGACCGGCGGGCGTGTGCGGCGTTCCGGCCGGCGGGTCGGGATTATTGTGTCTGTTCACCGGTCTCGCTGCGCGGCAGGCGGGCGACGGCGGCGAGCGACTGCCCCTTCTTCGCCCGGATCAGCCGGACGCCCTGGGTGTTCCGTCCGATGATGCTGATGTCGGAGACGCGCGTCCGAACGAGCATCCCGCCGGACGTCATCATGATGATCTCGTCGTTTTCCTCGACGCCCAGGGCCGCCACGACGTCGCCGTTGCGCTTGCTCGTCTTGATATTGACGACGCCCAGCCCGCCGCGGCCCTGAAGCGGATACTCGGCCATCGCCGTCCGCTTGCCGTGACCGTTCCGGCACGCGGTCAGCAGCGACAGCGTCTCGGTCTTCTCCTCGGGAACATGGATGAGGCCGACGACCGTGTCGCCCTTACGGAGCTTGATGCCCTTGACGCCGTGGGTCGCGCGGCCCATCGCGCGGACGTCGGTCTCCTTGAACTTGATCGACATGCCCTGTGCGGTGCAGAGCATGACCTCGTCGGCGCCCGACGTGAGCCGCACGTCGATCAGCTTGTCGCCCTTGTCGAGATTGATGGCGATGATGCCGCCGCGCTGCGGGCGGCTGTAGGCGCTGAGCACCGTCTTCTTCACGATCCCGCGCTCGGTCGCCATCATCAGGTTGCGCTCGTCGAACTCGCGGACGGGGATCATCGAGGTGATCCCGGCGCCCTGCGGCACCTCGAGCAGGTTGACGATGGAGCGGCCGCGCGAGGTGCGCCCGAGCATCGGCAGGTCGTAGACCTTGAGCCAGTGGACCTTGCCTTCGGTCGTGAAGAAGAGGATGAAGTCGTGGGTCGAGGCGGTGAAGAGCGACTCGACGAAATCGCCCTCCTTCGTGCTGGCGCCCGTGATGCCGACGCCGCCGCGCGCCTGCGTGCGATACGCGGCGAGCGGCATCCGCTTGATGTAGCCGTCGTGGCTGACAGTCACGGCGACGTTTTCCTCGGTGATGAGGTCTTCGAGGTCGACGTCCTCGACGACCTCGCGGATCTCCGTCCGCCGCTCGTCGCCGTACTTCTTCTTCAGGTCGGCGAGTTCGGCCTTGATGATCTCGAGGACGCGCTGCTCCGACTCGAGGATCGAGTTGTATTCGTTGATCTTCTCGATGAGCGCCCGATACTCCTCGTCGATCTTCTCGCGCTCGAGGTTCGTGAGGCGCTGGAGCCGCATGTCGAGGATGGCCTGCGCCTGGACCCTGCTGAGCTTGAACGTGCTCATCAGGCCGTCGCGGGCCGCGGCCACATCCCTCGACTTCTTGATGAGCGCGATGACCTCGTCGATATGGTTGAGCGCGATCTTGAGGCCTTCGAGGATGTGGGCCCGCGCCTCGGCCTTGCGCAGGAGGTATTCGGTGCGGCGGCGGATGACGGTGATGCGGTGGTCGCGGTAGGCGCGGAGCAGGTCGAGCAGGGTGAGCGTCTTCGGCCGGCCCTGATGGAGCGCGATCAGGAGGATACTGAACGTCGTCTGGAGTGGCGTGTGTTTGTAGAGCTGGTTGAGAACGATGTTCTCGTCCTCGCCGCGCTTGAGCTGGATGACGACCCGCTGGCCGGTGCGGTCGCTTTCGTCCCGGATGTCGGACACGCCGGTGACGTGCCCGGCGTTGACGGCGGCCGCGATCTTCTCCTTGATCGTCGCCCGCGTCACCTGGTACGGGATCTCGGTCACGACGATGTTCTTGCGGTCGGAACTGCTCTTCTCGACGGAGGCCTTCGCGCGAACGGCGACGTTGCCGCGGCCGCTTGCATAGGCGCGGACGATCTGGCCGCGGCCGCAGATGATGGCGCCGGTCGGGAAGTCGGGGCCTTTGATGTGTTCCATCGCGCCGGCGAGGTCGAGGTCCGGGTCGTCGATCAATGCGATCACCGCGTCGGCGACTTCCGACAGGTTGTGCGGCGGGATGCTCGTCGCCATGCCGACCGCGATGCCCGAGGACCCGTTGCAGAGAAGGTTCGGGAACTTGCCCGGCAGAACGGTCGGCTCGTTCCGCGTCTCTTCGTAGTTCGGTACGAAGTCGACCGTGTCCTTCTCGAGGTCTTCCATCAGCTCCATCGTCGGGTAGTCCATCCGCGCCTCGGTGTAGCGTTCGGCGGCAGGCGGATCCCCGTCGAGCGAGCCGAAGTTCCCCTGCCCGTTGATGAGCGGATAGCGGCAGGCGAAGCTCTGCGCGAGGCGGACGAGCGTCGGATAGACGACCTGGTTGCCGTGCGGATGGTAGTTGCCGCAGGTGTCGCCGACGATCTTCGCGCACTTGCGGTGCTTCGAGCGCGGCCCGAGATCGAGGTCGTTGAGCGCGACCAGGATTCGCCGCTGCGACGGCTTGAGCCCGTCCTCGACGCGCGGCAGCGCGCGCGAGACGAGCGTGCTCATCGCGTAGCGAAGGTACGAACTCTTGAGGTCATCCTCGATGCGAACGTCGCGGATGTTTTCCCCGGGCGACTCGTCTGGCATGCAGTAGGATCCGGCGGTTGCGGGTTGTCTTCTCGACGACGGCCGATTATACCAGACCGCCCCCGCCGCCTCAACCGGAATCGCGGGTCGAAAAAGGGATTTCGAGCGGCCTCCCCCGCCCCGCTCTACACGTCCCGAGCGAGCTGGCGGCCGTCGCGGGCGATCCGCATCGAGCCAAGCACCACGGCCGCGACCCGCGTCCGCGCGGGCAGCGGCGTCAGGACCGTGATCGTCCCGCTCGACTTGCCCACGGCCCGCACGATGCCAAGCGCGACGTCCCGCCCGGCCTCGTTCCGGAGCGAGGCAATTCGCCCGACGGGATCCCGCCGCGGCCGCAGGAGACCGACCTCATCCAGGCCGAAGACCCGCTCCCGCGCGCGGGCGAAGTAGGCCCCGAACCGCTCCCGCCGGTAGCTCCGCCGCGTCGCCCGCGAACGCTTGCAGACGCCCTCCGGGACCGACGCGTCGATGACGACCGGCCGGCGCATCCGCCGAAGCGGTTCGAGCAGGCCGGCCAGTTCGTCGCCGCGCTGGATCGCCAGCACGGCGTCCGGCCGGACCGCGTCGATGGTCGTGTGATGGAGCCGTATCCCGGCCGGACCGCGGGCGAGGCCGCAGGTGTCGACGACGATCTTCGCCGCGGCGTCGCGGGCCTCGGACACCATCGCAGCCGCCCCCGCGATCGCGATGTCGAAGTGGCCCGTCGGCGAGGTCGTACCCGTGAAGTACATCCCGCCGGGCTTCGCCGCCCGCCGGCCCCAGGTCCGCCACGCGAACGTCGTTGGCAGCCCGACGCTCGCCTGGCCCGCATCGAGGTCGACGAGCGCCGTCCGGCCACGCCGCGACAGATGTCGCGCGACCGCCGCCGCCAGCGTGCTCTTCCCTGTACCCACGTCGCCGACGATATAGGCCACGCGGACCGACGGGCGCTCAAGCGCCGTCAACTCCCGCCGCCCCAGTCCGTAGTCGTCGAGACTCGCCAACGGCCCTATCCCGGATAGATGTCGATGGGCACCGGTATGAACAACAGAACGAAGACCACAATGATGAACGCCCCCAGCACCAGCCGTCCGCGGTCGAGCCGGACCGATTCGTCCACAAGCCGCGGGTGCCGGATCTTCAGCACGGCGAGCACGAGCAGGGCCAGCGCCCACCAGCCCGGGAACATCAGCCCGAGCCCGAGGAGCATTCCGAACGTAATCAGGCCGACGGCCCGCTGCCCGCGGCCGAACAACGCGTACCAGATGTGCCCGCCGTCGAGCTGCCCCAGAGGCAGCAGGTTCAGGAATGTGATGAACAGCCCGAACCAGCCGGCCAGCACGACCGGATGCCACATCAACTGCCAGCCGGCCGGCGCCCGCCCGTTCATCAGCAGCTCGAGCCACTCGAACGCGAACGATTCGCCGAACACGAACGCAGGCCCGTTCCCGGTCGGCGTGATGACGTACGTCGAGAGCCGCAGCCCGTAGCAGCAGACGCCGACACTCGCGACGAGCCCCGCGATCGGCCCCGCGATCCCGATGTCGAAGAGCGCGCGCCGGTGGATGATGGGCGACCGCATGCGGATCACGGCGCCGAACGTCCCGAAAAAGTGCGGGGCCGGCAATACGAACGGGAGCGTCGCGTCGACGCCATACCACCGCGCGGCGACGTAGTGGCCCATCTCGTGCGCGAGCAGGATGAAGAGGAGCGCGGCCGCGTAGGGCACGCCGCCGAGCATCTCGCCGACGAATCGCGGCCAATGCTCGTCCATGATTGCCGCCGCATCGTCGACCCCGAGCGAGCCGACGACCCGGCCGACGAAATCGAACGGGACGAGAGGAATGAGCCGGTGGTGCTCGCGGTTGAGTTCCGCGCCGGCCGCGAGGACGGTGATGATCGCCAGCGCGAAGAACGCGACGTGCAGCCAGAGCCGCCGCTTCGGCTCGCGTCCCTCCTGGTAGATGCGGATCGTCGCGTAGAGGACGCCGTCGATCTCCTCGACGTGGTGGGGGCCGGGCGCGGCCGCGAGCGCGCGGCCGAGGGCCTCGCGGTCCGCGGCGAACGCCGCCCGGACGCGGCCGTGGTACATCACCCCGTGCCGAATGCGGAGCGCCCGGAACGTCTCGAACGGCGCAAGGAAATCGCCGGGCGGAGGGTCGGGCGAGTCGGGAGGCGCACTCTCGGGGGCCGCATCACTCATGACACGCCATTCTACACGCGGACGCCCGCAATGCCAACGGCGCGGGGCGGGTCCGGGTTCCGAGTTCCGCGTTTCGGGTTCCGAGTTCCGGGGCCGGCGGCGGCAGAGCGGTGTTCGGTGTGCGGTGTTTGGTGGTCGAGCGCCGGGGTTCGGCCGGCGGTGTGGGGCGTGGGGTGTTCGGTGGTTGCTGGCCGGGGGTCGGTGAGCGGGGCCTGTACTCATCATGAGTACAGCTCTGTCGCCGGCCCACAGCCCGGCGGTTCGAGCTGATTGGCGCGCCGATCAGCCAGCCGCGCCTACAGCCTGCCGCCCGCGACCGGTGGCCGGTGTGTGGTGTTCGGTGGTTGGTGGTCGAGGACGGCGGTGTGGGGTGTGGGGTGTTCGGTGGTTGCTGGCCGGGGGCCGGTGAGCGGGGCCTGTACTCATT
>CAYLQD010000036.1:19902-32420 GCA_964385685.1 uncultured Planctomycetota bacterium
GTGGGGTGTTCGGTGGTTGCTGGCCGGGGGCCGGTGAGCGGGGCCTGTACTCATTATGAGTACAGCTCCGTCGTCCGGCGACGACCTCATGGAACTGATCTTCGCCCACATGTTCTTAGGGGCGTTTCTGGAGTTGCGGAGCACCGACTGAACATAGCCCACGGTGAAGCATCTGGTCGCGAAGCGGGCAGATGTAAGCCGTGGGAAAAGGCGCAATGGACGAAAAGAGCCCCGGTAGGGATGATTGCGCATTTCCAGTCACCCCTACCGGGGCTCTCCGTATACATCCGGCCACCCCGTCACCCCGGGCTCGCCCTCCGGGCCCGCCAGACGGCAGGCGGGCAAGCTTCACCCGGGGCTACGATCAGTCGCCGCTACGCGGCTCCAACAAAATCGCCAGGACCTGTGGGCAAAGATGAACTCATGAAGGCCGACTACAGCTCCCCGTCGTGTCAAGATCGTCAACAACGCGAAAGGTTTCCGCGCGGTCAGCGTTTGACGGTGAACGACGGGTCGTCTTCGCCGCCGGAGGGGTCGAACACGCCGCCGTCATCGACCTTGTTCTCGCCGATGCTGTAGACGACGTAGCCCTTGTCGAGTTTCTTGTAGCGGAGCGGCTTGCCATCGAACGGGTCGTCGGGGATTGCCTCAATGAAATCTGGTACGAGGTCGTCGAGCTTGTCCGGGGGCCTCTTGTGCTTCAGACGAAAGCTCTCGACTGCGAGGGCCGTCCGCGCGGCGCGGAGCGCGGCGCACGTCCTCGCCGCCTCGACAAGGCACAGCTCGAGTGAAGGTACGAGCGCCGGAGCGAGAAGGTACTTCCGGACCAGGAGAATGTCAGCGACCCCGATATTGCCGTTCAGGGCAATCGCTTCGAACCGGCCCCTATCAGCAGCCACCTGCCTCAGTCGTTCGGGCCACGGCTTGCCATACGCTTCCTGCAAGGCCATGACGAAGTTAATCAGCAGCAATTCCTCCTGCTCCAGGAATCCGAATACGGCGTTCGTTCTGAATCGAGATGCCGAAAACTCGGAATCGAACCACGCTTCGGCGCCTAGACCGCTGAATCCTCTTTCGAAAATGGCGACCATTGTGCAGACCTCGCCGACAAGGGCACGTCGAAAAGACTCGTCGTCCTCCGCGTCCTTCAACGCGGACGCGATCCGCGCAAGCTGCTGGTCGGTCAGTTGCGCGCGGGTCACCGCCCTGCGCAGCCCAACTGCCGAGAGCCCGTGGCAGGCGAACCTCACGAGTTCGGTGATGAGGAGCGGGCATCTATCGAGCGACTGTGCGACGGCCAAAGAAGAGCAAACTGCATCTGTCACGCGCTCCGGCTTGTCCTTCTCGGCGGCCAGGACGGCTTCCAAGACCAAGAGCCGTGTTGCGCTCCGCGCACCACCGAGATGACTGAGCGAAAACTGGAACCCCTGCGTCAGGTCGACGGGATAGCGGCACCCCTTGATTTGCGCCGCTTCGTGCAACAGCTTGAGGCAGGTTTCGTTCTCGGCGATGTGCTCCTCGATTGCCTTGAGCATCTCAGGTGGCAGCGCGCCGCCATCTTCCGGGAGTTCTCCCGTTCCGACGATCGGCACGAGTTCGTTCTTTTCGTCATCGAGCGGAACGTAAGCAGCGTAAGCCGCGAATGCCTTCAGGTACACGTCGGCGGCGTTGTCGCCGTCGGGATATTCGTACCAGGCATCGAGTTCCTCGAGCGTGACGGGGTAGCCCTGTGCGCGGATTTCGGCGATCCGCGAATCGACCTGCGCGATCCAGTACCAGCGATAGCCGCCGTAGGTCAAGCCGAGCAGGAGGAAAACGGCGCCGATAATAACCATCCACCACAGCCAGCGTCGGTCGCCGGCGCTGTGATCTCGGGCTGCGAGTTCCGTGCGCTTCTTGTCGGAATCCATCCGCCACTCCCAGGAGTTGTGCGAACGCCATTATAGCGCGGAGCACCGAAAACGTAACCACGAAGTTCACCCGCCACAGGCGGGCTTGCCCGCCAAAGCCCGAAGGGCGGCGCCGGGGCACAAAGAAGACGGGACAGTAACAAGGACAAATCTCTCGCGGGGAGAGGCGAAGTTACTTCCTGAGCCCGAAGGGCTCGAGTTCATCAGCCCAGGGCGAAGCCCTGGGACAAGGTGGATAAGACAGCCAAGCCCTGAAGGGGCGCCAGAGGCCCTGTCACGCCCCTTCAGGGCTTGGCCCAAGGCGCGCCCATCCCCAGGGCTTCGCCCTGGGCTATCGAATGTTGCCCCTTCGGGGCAAGAGACCAACTTCTTCACCAGCCGTGATCACCAGAAAAAAGGGGGGAAAAATCTTTTTTGGCGCGTCCTATTTTTCATGTTGATCTGAGGCAACATCGGAAGTCGCTTGCACAGAATGGGTTCCGGCGTTGAAACAGTGGAACACGCCGCGCCGTTTTCGATTTCGCGCGAAAATCGTCTACATAGTGGAGGGGCATCCTCACCGCAGAGGGCCGCCGGAGCGGCGGCCTGGAGTTGCCTACGGCAACGTCCACGCGGCAGAGGACGACATTCGCCACGGAAGACACAGAAGCAATGAACCACAAAGACACTAAGGCACAAAGGAGACAAGTATCGGCGGAAACCGCGTTTCCGCCACTTCGTGCCCTGCCGGAGGCGGCTAAACTTGGCGGTTGGCCTTCCGTGGGGGCCGATTTGCCATTTGCGGGGCACAGAGGGCGTCGAGAAGTATGTTTTACGAAACAAAGCCAACTGCGCACGGCAGGGATCAGGGGTCAGCGGACAGGGAACAGTGGCTATTCACCACGAAGATCACGAAGAACACGAAGGCAATGAACCACAAAGGCACAAAACAGAGCATGCATGGAGAAGATCCTTCACAGAACTCCCAGCGCCGCTCTCCGTGTCTCCGTGCCCTCCGTGGTCGGGTTTTGGCTTTTCGGGGCAGTTCTGGGGCACGAAAAGTATGTTTTACCGAACAAAGCCAACTGCGCACGGATGTCGATGGCTTGCAGCGTGGGGCACGGCCTGTTAGAATGCGGAAAATCACATCGGCCGGTAGGAGTTGCGGCATGGCAAAGGCAATTGCTCTCTTCTCGGGCGGGCTCGACAGCACGCTCGCCATCCGCCTCATGCAGGAGCAAGGCATCGAGCTGGAGGCGGTCAACTCGGCCTCGGTCTTCCATCACCACGGGCCCGAGGAGGGCGAGGATCATCCGGTCGCGAAGGCGGCGAAGCGCCTCGGCGTCCCGCTGACGCTGCTCGACACGAACGCCGAGATGCTGGCGATGGCGAAGGACCCGAGCTTCGGGCGCGGGAAGAACATGAACCCGTGCCTCGACTGCCGGATGTTTCTGCTGCGGACGGCGGCCCGCATCATGCGGGAACGGGGCGCGGACTTCATCGTGACGGGCGAGGTGGTCGGGCAGCGGCCGATGTCGCAGCGTCGGTTCGCCATGGGGCAGATCGAGCGCGAGGCGGGGGTCGAGGGGCTCGTCGTGCGGCCGCTCTGCGCCCAGCTGCTCGAGCCGACGATCCCGGAGCAGAAGGGTTTGGTCGATCGGAGCAAGCTCAAGGGGATCAAGGGGCGGTCGCGGAAGGAGCAGATGGCGCTCGCGGCGTCGTTCGGCATCCATGATTATCCGTCGCCCGCGGGCGGGTGCCTGCTGACCGATCCGGGCTACTCGGCGCGGCTCCGGGAACTGCTGGACCACGGCGACGCGGATCTGGCGGATGTGCGGCTGCTGCGCCACGGCCGCCACTTCCGGCTGGACGGGCGGACGAAGCTCGTGATGGGCCGCGAGGAGGCGGAGAACGAGAAGATCGAGGCGCTGGCGCGCGAGGGCGACCTGCTCGTCGAAGCGGCCGACGTGCCGGGGCCGACCGCCCTGCTCCACGGCGACACGTCGGACCCGAACGCGACGATGGCGGCGCGGCTGACGGTCAAGTATGGCAAGGCGAAGGGCGAGCCGTCGGCGCGGGTGAACGTGCGGACGGCGGGAACGGACGAGAGCGTCACGGTCGACGCCACGCCCGCCACGGACGAGGAGGCGCAGGAGCGGATCATTACGCGGGACAAGTAGACGGGCCGGGCGGACAGGAGTCCCGCCTTCTGAGCCATCGAAGCGAAGAAGGCCATCCGCCGCCGCTGAGCGGGCCCAGGTGGCGTGGGCGGACAAGAATGTCCGCCCCACTGAGCGCGTGAGACGCACAAGGATGTGAGGAAGACGAATGCCGGATGAACTGCTCGAACGACTTGACGCGCTGAAGCGCGAGCGGAACGCCGTGATCCTGGCGCACAACTACCAGCGGCCGGAGGTCCAGGACGCGGGCGATTTCACGGGCGACTCGCTCGGGCTGTCGCGCCAGGCGGCGAAGACCGACGCCGACGTGATCCTGTTCTGCGGCGTTCACTTCATGGCGGAGACCGCGGCGATCGTGTGCCCGGGCAAGACGGTGCTGATCCCGGACGAGCGCGCGGGCTGCCCGATGGCGAACATGATCACGGCCCGCCAACTGAGCAACGCGAAGGACGAGCATCCCGACGCGGCCGTCGTGTGCTACGTGAACAGCACGGCGGAGATCAAGGCGCTGAGCGACGTGTGCTGCACGTCGGCGAACGCGGTCGCCGTGGTCGATTCGATTCCGAAGGACCGCGAGGTGCTGTTCGTGCCGGACCAGTCGCTCGGGGCGTGGGTGTCGAAGCAGCTCGGGCGTGAGCTGATCCTGTGGCCGGGCTATTGCCCGACGCATCATCGCATCCTGCCGGAGCACGTCGCGGCGGCGCGGGCGGCGCATCCCGAGGCCGAGGTCGTCGTGCATCCGGAGTGCGTCGACGCGGTCGTCGCGATGGCCGATTGCGTCGCGAGCACGTCGGGCATGCTGCGCCATTGCCGCGAGTCGGGCGCGAGCGAGTTCATCATCGGGACCGAGACGGGGATGCTGCATCCGCTGCGGAAGGAGAACCCGGGCAAGGCGTTCTTTCCGGCGAGCGACCTGTCCGACTGCCCGAACATGAAGCTCAACACGGTCGAGAAGATGGTGTGGGCGTTGGAGGACATGGCATTTCGCGTCGAGGTGCCGGGGGAGATCGCCGACCGCGCGCGGCAGGCCATCGAGCGGATGCTGGCGATCGGATAAGCCGGGGGTCACTTGCCGGGTCGCTTGCCGAGCTTCCTGAACGCGCCGGTGGCCCGTTCGAGGGCGAGGGTCGCGACGTTGTAGCTGTAGACGGCCTGGTAGTAGCGCGCCTGCGACTCGGACAGCGCCTGGCGGGCGTCGAGCATCTCGACCTCGGTCTGGACGCCGGCCGCGTATCCGGCCTCGGCCAGCCGCACGGCCTCGCGTGCGCGTTCAAGGTTCTTGTCCTGCGACCGGACAAACTCCTCGGCGTCCTCGATGCTGAGGAGCGCCTGCTTGACCTCGAGGAGCACCTGCTCTTCGGCGTCGGTGAGTTGGATCACGGCCTGGCGGAGCGCGGCCTTCGCCTGCTGCGTGCGGCCGACGGAGGCGAGGCCGTCGAAGAGCGCCCATCGCATGACGAGCGCGGCCTCCCACGAGTGGCCCCAGCTGTCGTCGGTCGAAACGCGGGGGTTGGGACGGGCGCGGCTGTGGGTGAACGTGCCGTCGAGGGACGGCAGAAAGCCCGACCACGCCTCGACAAGTTGCTCTCTGCTGAGGCGGACGTTCAGTTCGGCCTCGAGGATCTCGGGCCGGTCGTTGAAGGCCTTCCTCACGGACTCGGCGAGGTCGGGATCGGCTTTCTGGAACTCCAGTTCGTCGCTCAGGCGGACGGCGCTCTCCTGCGAGACGCCGAGCGTCTTCAGGAGGATGGTCATCTTGATGTGTTTGTCGTTCTTGCGCGTGATGTAGTCGGCCTCGACGTTGCTCACTTCGACCTGGGCGCGCAGGACGTCATACTCCGAGAGGATGCCGGCGGCCTTCTTCTTCTTGACGTCGTCGAGGTGGCGCTTGGTCAACTCGATGTCGCCCTCGCTGACCTTGACCAGTTCCTGCGCGAGGAGGACGTCGTAGTAGGCGAGCCGGGTCGCGTTGACCACGTCCTGCCGGACGGTGTCGATCTGCTCGTCGGCGGCGTAGGCCGCAATCTGCGCCCCGCGGATGGCGGCAGGAATGGCGCCGCCGCGGAAGATGGGCTGCGAGATGATGAAGTTGACGGCGTAGTTGCTCTTCTGGCCCGACGGAATGGTCACGCCGCCGACGGTGATCCTGGAGACCTTGTCGAGCCGCGTGTAGGAGGCCTCCATATCGAGCCTCGGAAGCGCGTTGGAGTAGGACTCGATGACGACGCCGTCGGCCCTGGCCTTCTCCTCGAAGATCGCCTTGAGCTGCTTGTTCTCGCCGAGAGCGATGAGGACGGCGGATGCCAGGGACAGGTCGCCCTCCATTACGATTTGCGGGCCTTCGCGCTGCTCCTTGGCGCGCTTCCACGCGTCGTAGGCCAGCTGCCTGTGGCGCCGGATGTCACGGTAGACGCGGTCACGAGAGATGCAGCCGGTGCAGAGAACGGCGGGCACGAGACAGAGAAACGCGGCGAACGCTCGGAGCGTGATCCCGTCGAATCGAAGCCCTGGCATCCTCAACGGGGCAAGCTCCTTACGTGTATTGCCCTGCCTGTCGGTCATTTACGGCGCGGCGCGACCTGCGCGCTCCGCCTGCGTCGACGCATGCATTATGTCGCGTTGCTGCTCGATGCGCAAGCGCTAACCTCGTCGCGGCCATCGGGCCGCGCGACGTTCCGGCTATTGTCACGGCCAAGGCGACCGGTTATAATGACGAGTGGACAACATCTCATTCCCGCCGAGGCCGTATCATGGCTCGACAACTCCTGGGCAGACTTCTTCGGGCGCAGGGCATCGTGTCGGACGAAGACGTTCAGCGCGCTCTGGCGCTCCAGCGTACCCGACCCGGGCTTCGGATCGGTGAGGCCCTGCAGGAGATTCAGGCGGCCGACGGGGAAGCCGTCACGCGCGCCCTCGCGGAGCAGTTCGGGATGGAGTACGTCGACCCGTCCCAGATGACCATCCCGCGTGAGGTCGTCGACCTGGTCACCCACGACGTCGCCCGCAAGCATCACTTGATCCCCATCGGGCGGCACAACGGCAAGTTGCGCGTGGCGATGTCCGACCCGCTCGATTTCGACGCGCTCGACAACATCCGATTCGCGACGAGCGCCGACGTCGAGCAGGTCTTGTCGACGCGCGAGGCGATCGACCTGGCCATCGCCAAGAACCACGGCGTCGAAGAAGCGACCGTCGACGGCATGCTCCAGGAGTTCACCGAGAGCGATATCGCGTTCCGAGCCGATCAGGAGGTCGAGGTCGAAGATGAGGAGGATGAAGACGCCCCCATCATCCGTCTCGTCCACCTGCTCATCACGGAGGCCGTGCGGCGGCGCGCCAGCGACATCCACGTCGAGCCGATGACCGACCGGCTCCGGATCCGTTACCGCGTCGACGGTGTGTGCATCGAGGTGCCCGCCCCGCCGAAGTCGCTCCAGGGCTCGATCATCTCCCGGATCAAGATTATGGCCGGCATCGACATCGCGGAGAAGCGGCGCCCGACGGACGGCCGCATCAAGATCCGCACGCTCGGGCGCGAGTTGGACCTCCGCGTCTCCTGCCTGCCCGCCACCCACGGCGAAAGCGTTGTCATGCGTCTTCTCGACAAGCAGTCGCTCCTGCTCGGCATTCAGGAGCTCGGTTTCGACGACGAGGACTACGCTCAGTTCCAGGGGATCATTCGCCGACCCAACGGCATCTTCCTCGTCACCGGGCCGACCGGTTCCGGCAAGACGACCACGCTCTACGCCGCCCTGAGCGAGCTGAACACCCCCGATCGAAAGATCATCACGGCGGAGAACCCCGTCGAGTACAACCTGCCCGGGATCAATCAGTGTGAGGTGCGCCACGAGATCGGCCGCACGTTTTCCCGTATCCTGAGAGCGATGCTGCGTCAGGCGCCAAACATCATCCTCGTCGGTGAGATTCGCGACCAGGAGACCGCAGAGATCGCTGTTCGCGCCGCCCTGACCGGTCACCTCGTGTTCAGCACGCTCCACACAAACGACGCGCCGAGCGCCATCACCCGTCTGATCGACATGGGCGTGCCGCCCTTCCTTGTCGCGTCGTCGATTCAGGCCATCATGGCCCAGCGGCTCGTGCGAACGATCTGCTCCGGCTGCAAGGGAGCCGTGGAATACGAGGAGGAGATGCTCGCCAAGGTCGGCCTGACACCGGAAGAGACCAAGGGAATCACGCTGTACCGCGGCGCCGGCTGCGACGAATGCGAAGGAACCGGCTACCGGGGCCGGCTGGGCATCTTCGAACTGATGGAGATGAATACCGAACTCAGGGAGCTGGCCTTCCACCAGGCGCCGACGCACGAGATGCGAGAGGCGGCAATCAACTCCGGAATGACGGGCCTCCGCGGCGATGGCATCCGGAAGATCCTCCGGGGCACGACATCCGTCGAGGAGGTGCTCCGGATCACCGCGGAGATTGAGGACTGACCGGCCCTCCATTCGGGCCGGGCATGAGGACAGGAGACAAGACCGCATGGTCCCGTTAAACAAACTACTGCACGCCGTCGTTGACCTGAAGGGGTCCGACCTGCATCTCGCGGTCGGCCTTCCGCCGACGATCCGGCACAACGGCCGCCTCCGCGCTCTCGACCTGCCGGTCATCACGCCCGACGACACGAACGCTTACATGAAAGCCGTCACGCCCGAGCGGTGCCAGGTCGAGCTGAACGAACGCGGCACGACGGACTTCGGCTTCGCGTTCGAGAAGCTGGCCCGCTTCCGCGTCAGCGTGTTCAAACAGAAACAGGTGCTGGGCATCGTGCTGCGCCTGATCCCCACCGAAATCCTCACCTTCGAGCAAATCGGGCTGTCGCCGTCCATCAAGAACCTGCTGCTCAAGCCGCGCGGCCTCGTTCTCGTCACGGGGCCGACCGGCTGCGGCAAGACGACAACCCTCGCCACGATGATCGACTTCATCAACCGGGAGACGGGCCAGCACATCATCACGCTCGAGGACCCGATCGAGTATTACCACGAGCACAACACGTCGATCGTCTCCCAGCGTGAGATTGGCCTCGACGCGCCGTCCTTCGGAGAAGCGCTCGTTCGCGCACTGCGCCAGGACCCCGACGTGATCCTCGTGGGCGAGATGCGCGACCTCGACACCATCGAGGCCGCCATCCGCGCGGCCGAAACAGGCCACCTTGTCTTTTCGACGCTCCACACGACCGGCGCGGCGAAGACCCTCGACCGCATCGTCGACGTGTTCCCGCACGAGCAGCAGGAGCAGATTCGCTCCCAGCTCTCGACGTCTATCGCAGCCGTCATCTCGCAGCAACTGCTCCCCACGGCCGACGGCAAGGGGCGGATCGCCGCGTTCGAAATCATGCTGATGAAGGATTCCATCGCCAACCTGATCCGGAAGAAAGAAACATTCAAGATCGATTCCGACATTCAGACCGGCCGCGCCGAAGGCATGATCCTGCTCGACGATCATCTCTGCGAACTCTACATGGCCGGCCGCATCACCTTCAGCGACATGATGAAGGCCTCGGCCAAGCCGGAACTGCTCGAGCGCAAGGTTAAGGCGCTCGCTACCCAGAAGAAGAAACACTAACCGCCACGACCGAGGCAGGACCATGAGCGACCATAGCCCGTCAGCTTCCATTACACGAAAACGAATCGGCCAGATCCTGGTCGAGCAGGGAATCGTCACCGAGGCGCAGGTCCGCGAGGCCCTCGAGCAGACGAAGGTCCAGGGCGGAGCGCTCGGCCAGATGCTCGTCCAACTCGGCTACACGACGGAGGACGACGTCATCCACGCGCTCGCCGAGCAGGCGGGCATGGAGGTGATCGAGCTTGACAACATCGACACGATCCCGAGCGAGGTCCTCGACCGCGTCAGCGCGTCGCTCGCGCGAATATACCGGATCGTTCCCATCCGGGTCGAGAACGACACGCTGACAGTCGCCATGGCCGACCCCCTGAACGTCAACGCGCTCGACGACCTCCGCATCATGCTCGGCGTCGACGTCACCGGCGCCGTCAGCAGCGAGTCCGCGATCGACAACGCCATCGAGAAGTTCTACGCCGACCGGCGGGAGTCCGTCGAGGAACTCCTCGACGAGATGGAGCAGAGCGTATCGGAGTTCCGGCTCGAATACGCCGACTCGTCGCGCAGCTTCGACCTCGACACGCTCCAGGAAATGGCGATGTCGGCGCCCGTCATCAAGCTGCTCAACCTCATCCTGCTCCAGGCCATCAAAGACCAGTCGAGCGACATCCACTTCGAGCCGTTCGAAGACGAGTTCAAGGTTCGGTACCGCGTCGACGGCGTGCTCTACGAGATGATCCCGCCGCCGCGACACCTCGCGCTTGCCGTCATCTCGCGCATCAAGGTCATGGCCGAACTCGACATCTCCGAGACCCGCCTGCCGCAGGACGGCCGCATCGAACTCTTCATCAGCGGCAACCCCATCGACCTGCGTGTCTCGACCTTGCCCACGCTCTTCGGCGAGAGCGTCGTGATGCGTGTGCTCGACCGCAGCGTCGTCGCACTCGACGTCGAGCGCATCGGCCTGCTGGCCGACGAACTCGACGTCCTCAAGCGCCTCATGGACCGGCCCCACGGCGTTGTGCTCGTCACCGGCCCGACCGGCTGCGGCAAAACCACGACCCTCTACTCCGCGCTCAACTACATCAACGACGTGGGCATCAAGGTTATCACGACGGAAGACCCGGTCGAGTACGACCTGCCCGGCATCATGCAGGTGCAGATCAACGAGGCGATCGGCACGACGTTCGCCTCGTGCCTGCGGTCTATCCTGCGTCAGGACCCCGACAAGATCCTCGTCGGTGAGACCCGTGACCTCGAAACCGCTCAGATTTGTATGCAGGCGTCGCTGACCGGCCACCTCGTGTTGAGCACGCTGCACACAAACGACGCCCCCAGCGCCGTCACGCGTATGATCGACATGCCCGTCGAGCCGTTCCTGCTCTGCGCCACCCTCCAGGCCGTCGTCGCGCAGCGGCTCGTGCGAACGATCTGCGTGCGCTGCAAGCGCGAATACGAACCGACACCCGACATGCTCGAGCGCCTCGGCCTGACGCCCGAAACCGCCGAAGGCCGCACGTTCTACTACGGAGCCGGCTGCTCCGAATGCAACAACACCGGCTACCGCGGCCGAACGGCCATCTTCGAGATCATGCGGATCAGCGAGCGCATGCGGCAGCTCATCATGCAGAAATCATCGACGCAGGAGATGCGGGAACTCGCCCGCGAGGAAGGAATGCGCACCCTTCGCGAAGGCGGATTGCTCAAGATCTTTGACGGCGAGACAACGATCGAAGAGGTCATTCGCGAGACGCTGGCCGCCGACGCCTGATCGGCGTCCCGAGGCCTACTCTTTCCCCTTCTTCTTCTCCCTGTCCCCCAACTCGAGCGGCACGGTCGTATCGCCCCCGTCCGGCATTTCGATACGTTCGTCGTCGGCGTAGAAGATGATCGTCGGGCCGGTCGACGTGATCTCCGGCGGCGTCAGCGTCGTCATCGTCGCCGGCTTGTCCTTCGTGCCGAGCAGCGTGATGACATTCTTCGTGAAGTCGAGGTCGGCCCGCGGAGCCGACGCCCGGACCTCCGGCGTCAGCAGCTTCACGTTGCCGGTCGCGTGCACGATCTGCATCTTCCCGTCCTTCATCTTCGCCGTCATCTTGTCGCAGAACAGCTCGAGCACCTGATCGCCGATGAGGCGCGTGACGTGCACTTCCTTCTCGAGCTTCAAGTCGCCCTTGCGGCGGTCGAACATGATCGACTTGGCCTTGAGCGTCAACATCGCCTTCGCGGGCTTCTTCTTTGCCGGAGCATCTTCCTCAGCCGCAAGGGCGTTCGAGAGACACAGCGACAGAGCCAGTATGAGGAGAAGCAGCGCGACGCCGGTCCGGATGGTCATAGGTGGAGCCCTTTCGTGTCGGAAGCGTGTTGCGGCCATTATAGCGGGCGGGTGGCGGTCGCGTCAAACGTCAGCCGTCACGCGGCCATCAGTTGATTTCCGGCCGGTGCGGCGATAGAATCAGGCGCGAAACAGGAGAGGTGTCCGAGAGGCCGAAGGAACACGCTTGGAAAGCGTGTGATGGGGTAACTCATCCGCGGGTTCGAATCCCGCCCTCTCCGCCATTCAATACGGCCCTTGGCGTCGAATGCCTGGTTGTGGCCGACGGTCATGCCGACAGTCGGCAACCGCCCCGCGATGGCGTGAGTTGCCAGGCCGGACCCCGCCTCTCCGCTGAGTGACGCGGGCTCAAACGACTGGCCTGTCTCGAGTCCTTTTTGAACCACAAGATTGCACGGCCTTGCCGTTGCTCATGTCGCGCTCACCTGGTTCACATTCGGAGGCGGGCCAAAAACCGATGAATGGCATAGGATTCGACTTGACAAGAATCGCGTAACATTTAGAATGGCCCTACAAGCCAGACTGAGTCGGCGCGATTCT
>CAYLQD010000037.1:0-30776 GCA_964385685.1 uncultured Planctomycetota bacterium
GGGCTGGGCGGCAGGGTGTTCGCCTGCACGTGCAGGCGAACACCCTGCCACCCGGAAACGGGGCGGTCGAATGTGTGCGGCGAGCCCCGCAGGGGGTGACTGAAGGCGCTCAATCGCCCCTCCGGGCGCTTCCCTATCCCTTCTTCTCATCCAGCGGGCCGACACCGGAATAGATGTTGAAGCCGCCGTCGATGGGGAGCGTGACGCCGTGAAGGAAACTGCCGGCGTCGGACAGGAGCAGAAGGATGGGGCCGATCAGTTCGCCCGGCTCGCCGAACCGGCCGAGCGGGGTGTTGCTGATGATCGCGTGCGCCCGCCTCGTCGGCGTGCGGCCGTCGTCCTGATAGAGGAGCGGCCTGTTCTGCTCGGTGACGAGGAAGCCGGGCGCGATCTCGTTCACGCGGATGTCGGCGTCGGGGAAATCGACCTGGACCTGGACGGCCAGCCAGCGGGTGAAGTTCGTGACGGCCGCCTTCGCGTTCGAGTAGCCGGGGATGTTGGTCAGCGGGGCGAAGGCGCACATCGAGGTCGTGTTGATGATGATCCCGCCGCCCTGCTCCGCGAAGTACCGGCAGAAGATCTGCGACGGGAGGACGGTGCCCTTGTAGTTGAGCGCGAAGACCTTGTCGAGCGCGTCGGTCGGCAGGTCGGCGAACGTGGCGTCGGGCTGCACGGTCGCCGCCTTCTGGTTGCCGCCGGCTCCGTTGATGAGCGCGTCGCACGCGCCGAATGCCGCGACGATCGCGTCGAGCGCCGAGCCGACGCTCCCGGCGTCGAGCACGTCGCACTCGATCCCGGCGGCCTCGCCGCCCGCGGCCTTGATCTCGCCGGCGAGCGCGGCGACCTTGCCGCCCGCGAGGTCGAGCAGCGCCAGGTTCGCGCCGTTCGCCGCCAGCGCTCTTGAGATCGTGCTGTAGAGCACGCCCGCGGCGCCCGTGACGGCGACCACGCGGCCGGAAACGTCGAACAACTCGTTCGTCTTGACAGGCATTCTGAGACTCCGCTCGGGGAAACCAAGGGCAATCATAGCGATTTGCGCGACGCTTTCAAGCTAGGTTTGCCCCGCGGCGTCTGATAGACTGGCTCCGACCCGACGGAGGGCCCCGCGTGCTTGTCGAACGCTTCCCCGAGAACCCGCTGCTCCGGCCCGCGGACCTCGAATGGCGCCGCGAGGGGTTCGACGTCATCGGCACGTTCAACGCCGCCGCGTTCGAGTTCGAGGGACGCATCGGTCTGCTCGTGCGGGTCGCCGAGATGCCCGCTTGCGGCGACCCCGCTCTCGCGCGGATCCCCAGCTTCGACACGAGCGCCCACCCGCCGACGGTCGAGACGTTCGACCTGCGCCGCGACGATCCCGAGTGGGACTTCGGCAGCCCGTGCGTCGTCCGCCCCACCCCCGGCGGCAGCGGCCGGCATACCTGGCTGACGAACCTCAGCCACTTCCGGATCGCGTGGAGCGACGACGGCCGCGCGTTCCGGTTCGACGACGACCCCGCTCGCGTCATCTGGCCCGCCGACGCGTACGAGCGGTTCGGGATCGAGGACCCGCGCGTCACCCGGATCGACGACGCCTACCTTATCACCTATACGGCCGTGAGCGACCGCGGCGTCTGCGTCGCGCTGATGACGACGCGGGACTTCCGCTCGTTCGACCGGCGCGGGCTCATCCTGCCGCTCCAGAACAAGGACGTGTGTTTCTTCCCGGGGAGGATCGGCGGCGAGTATGTCGTCCTCCACCGGCCGGACAGCGCGTGGTGCCGGCCGGCGATGTGGCTGGCCCGCAGCCCCGACGGGCGGACCTGGGGGCGGCACGAGATGCTGGCGGAGCCGCGGCCGGGCTCGTGGGATTCGGACAGGATCGGCGCCGGCCCGCCGCCCGTCCCAACGCCCGACGGCTGGCTCGTCATCTACCACGGCTCGGGCGACCGGGGCTATTGCCTCGGCGCGATGCTGCTCGACCGCGACGACCCGGGCCGCGTGCTGGCGCGGTCCCGCGAGCCGATTATGTGGCCGGAGGCGGACTACGAGAAGGACGGCTTCGTCGAGAACGTCGTGTTCTGCAACGGGCTGGTCGAACGGCCCGGCGGGGAGCTGTGGCTCTACTACGGCGGCGGCGACACCGTGACCGCCGGCGCGGCCTGCCGCGTGCGGGAGTTGATCGACTTGCTGAGGTGAGCCTTGAGCTTCATGGCTGGAATCGCTCGATGAGGGTGCGGGCGGTGCGGAGGCCGTCGACGGCGCTGCTCACGATCCCGCCGGCGTAGCCCGAGCCCTCGCCGATCGGATAGAGCCCCGGAGTCGAGACCGACTCCCGCGTTCGCTCGTCGCGGACGAACCGCACGGGCGAGGCGACGCGCGTCTCGGGCCCGAGCACGGTGCCCCCCTCGTCGGCGAACCCGCGAATCGAGTGCCCGAACGTTATCGCGAGCGCTCGCACGATCGACTGATAGACGGGCCGCGGCAGGATGCGGCTGAACTGCGCGGGCTCGACGCCGAGCGGATAGCTCGTGCCCTCCGGCGGCTCGCCCGTCCGGTCCTCGATGAAGTCGCTCGCCCGCTGCGCCGGAGCGGCGAAGGACCCGGTCGCGCCGAACGCGGCCCGTTCGATTCGCTCCTGGAACGCGACACCGTCGAACCGGCCGCCGCCGAAGTCCTTCGGGCCGACGGCGACGACGAGCGCGGCGTTCGCGAACGCGCCGTCGCGCCGGCTCCGGCTCATCCCGTTCGTGCAGATCTGCCCGTCGGCGTTCATCGCCGGCACAATAACGCCGCCGGGACACATGCAGAACGAGTGGACGCTGCGCCAGCCGCCGCGTGCCTTGTGCTGGAGCGCGTACTCGGCCGGCGGCAGCTTGGGGTGCCCTGCGCAGTCGCCGTACTGCGAGCGGTCGACGAGCGACTGCGGATGCTCGATGCGGACGCCGACCTGGAACGGCCGCGGCTCGATGGCGAGGCCCTGGTCGGCCAGTCTGCGGAACGTCTCGCGGGCGCTATGCCCGATGCCGAGCAGCACCGCCCCGGCCTCGACGCGCTCGTCGCCACACCGCACGCCCGACGTCCGGCCGCCCTCGAGCGTCAGCGCCGTGACGCGGCTCCCGAAACGGAACTCGCCGCCGGCCGACTCGATCTCATCACGGAGCTTCGTGACGACGCCGCGCAGGAGATCGGTCCCGATGTGGGGCTTCGCGTCGACGAGAATCTGCTCGGGCGCTCCGCATCGGACAAGCGCGTGGAGCACGGTCTCGGCGAGCGGCCCGGCCGTCTTCCTGAGCTTGCCGTCCGACCACGTGCCCGCGCCGCCGAGCCCGAACAGGATGTTGCTCTCGGGATCGAGCGAAGCGGTCTTGAAGAAGCTCTCGATGTCGTCGGCGCGTTTCGGGACGGTCTGGCCGCGTTCGACGACGAGCGGGCGGAAGCCGTGCGTCGCCAGGAGCCACGCGGCAAAGAGCCCCGCGGGCCCGGAGCCAACGACCACGGGCCGCCCCGGCAGTGGGTCCGCGCCGCGGGCGAGTTCGAGCCGCGGCTCCTCGGGCTCCGCGACGAGCATGGCCGCGAGCCGCTCGGCGACCTCCGCCTCGGCCTCCGGCGATGTCAGCGTGACATCGATGCTGTACGAGAAGACGGGCTTGCGGTGCCGCGAGTCGACGGAACGCCGGGCGACGCGCACGGCGGCGATCCGGGCGGCGTCGATTCCGAGCCGTTTGGCGGCGAGCGCCTCGAGCGGCGGCGGGTCCGCATCGGGCGGCACGCGGAGGTTGCGGAGTCGGACGGGCATCGGCTTGGTCCGCAGGGAATGTCAGTTACCGACGAAGGGCGACTGGTGCGACCGGGTGCCGTCGTGATGCGGCTCGGTCTTGGCCAGTCTCGCCCGGCGGCGTCGTTCCTGCTTGCGGGAGTCGGGCGGGTGCTTCTCCTGGTCTTCGAGGTACCGCTGATACAGCTCCTCGTCGCCGTGGCCCCCGCACTTCCCGGGGTGCCACTGCTTGTGGGGGTCGGGGAAGACGCCGCACCGGTCGCCGAGGTTCAGTTTGCAGCCGTGGCATTTTCGGACCGGCTTGGGGGACTTGTGCATGGTGCGTTTCCCTGGTTCGCGCGGGCCGGCTAATCGACCTGCGCGATGATGAGGGTCCCGTTGTGTCCGCCGAACCCAAAAGCGTTTGAGAGGGCGACGTTGACGTCCATCTCGCGCGCCTCGTTCGGCACACAGTCGACGTCGCACGCGGGGTCCGGCGTCTCATAGTTGATCGTTGGGTGGACCTTGCCGTCGCGGATCGACAGCGCGACGGCGGCGGCGGCGAGAGCGCCGGACGCTCCGAGCAGGTGGCCGACCATGCTCTTGAGCCCGCTGACCGGCGGCTGCTTGTCCCGCTCCCCGAAGAGCGCCTTGATGGCGGCCGCCTCCATCGCGTCGCCGTAGGGCGTGCCCGGGGAGTGCGTGCTGATGTACGAAACGTCGTCCCGCGTCAGCCCGGCGTCGTCGAGCGCGAACTGCATCGTCCGGGCTGCTGTTTCGCCGTCCGGGCAGGGTGCGGTGATGTGATACGCGTCACACGTGGCGGCATACCCGAGGATCTCGCCGTAGATCGTCGCGCCGCGCTTCTTCGCGTGCTCATACTCCTCGAGGACGACGGCGCCGGCTCCCTCGCCCATAACGAACCCGTCGCGGTCCTTGTCGAACGGCCGGCAGGCGGCTGCGGGATCGTCGTTGCGGGTCGACAGCGCCTTCATGTTAGAGAACCCGGCGACGCCGACCGATGCGAGCGCGCCCTCGCTGCCGCCGCTGATGACGACGTCGGCCCGGTTGTTGCGGATGGCGAGCGCCGCCTCGCCGATCGCGTGTGTCGCCGACGCGCAGGCCGTGGTCACATCGAAGTTGAGGCCGCGGGCCCCGAAACGAATGGCGACGTTGCCCGATGCGGCATTCGGCATGAGCTTCGGAATAAGGAACGGCGAGACGCGCGACGGCCCGCCCTTCTTTAGGCGAATCACCTGCTGCTCCATCTCGATGATGCCGCCGATCCCCGTGCCGATGATGACGCCCACGCGGAACGGATCGAGCGCGTCGAAATCCAGGGCCGCGTCCGCCGCGGCCTCCACCGACGCGGCGACGGAGAACTGGGTGAACCGGTCGATCCGCTTGGCGTCCTTGACGTCCATCCAGTTGCCGGGATCGAAGTCCTTGATCTCCCCGGCAATCGTGACGCTGTGGCCTTCGATATCGAAGCCGGAAATGGTCGTGATGCCGCTCTTGCCGGCCAGCGCAGAGGCCCAGAACGTGGGGACGTCGAGCCCGATGGGCGTGATGGCGCCCAGGCCGGTGATGACGGCGCGCCGCCGTTCGCTCATGGCCTACTTGTGCTCCTCGATGTACTTGATCGCGTCCCCGATGGTCTCGATCTTCTCGGCGTCCTCGTCGGGGATGTTCAGGTCGAACTGATCCTCCAACTCCATGATCAACTCAACCTGGTCGAGCGAGTCGGCGCCGAGGTCATTGACGAACGACGTCTCCTTGCTGACGTCTTCCGCCTTGACGCCCATTCGCTCCGCTACGATTTCAAAGACTTTTTCGTCGATTGCCACAATGAATCCTCCTTCACGTGTGGTGGAACTGCGGCCGATCCGTGCCGGGCCCGGCCTCCCGTTCGAGCCGAACGGCCCGGGCGCCTTGATTTGGTCCTCCGTGCACCGCCGGCCGCGCTGGCGCGACGGCCCGCGCTGATACGCGTCGCGTTCTCTCCCGGCCGATTGCCGGGCAAATCGCGGCCATTATAGATAGGCCCCCGCGCACTGTCAAACGTCTTTTCGGGCACGGAGCCGCCATTCGACGGCGGGAACAAGCTCCCGACGCGCGGTAGACTTGCGCCTTCCGCGCGCGGATAATGGGGGTGCGGAATCATCGGCACGACGCGGCGCGGTGAGGCCGCCCCGGCCCGGTGGGCCGTTGCGGGAGGATGCGGCGATGGCGAAACGGAGACGTCGCAACGCCGAACTCAAGCGGGTCGCCAAGGCGTTCAAGGACGTCGGCCGGGAGACCGACGCCTTCTGGCAGCCCCGCAGCTACATCGACATGCATCTCGTCTGCATGCGGGCGCTGGGCTGGAAGGACGTCGACTATGAGACCCTCGTGACCGTCTCCGGCTTCGGCACCAGCTTCGCCTACGAGCCCAGGGAGAAGGCCTGGGCCGGCTGGGTCGCGCCCTACGGATGCGACCAGCGGATCACGGGCACCACCGGCTTCGGGTTCAAGTGGGATCACGTCGACTCGCTCGACCAGGCCTGGGACCTGATCACGAAGCACGTCGGCGAGGGCGCGCCCGTCCGCGCGCCCCACACGGAAGAGATGGTCATCGCGGGGTACAAGGAGGCGGCGACCCCGCGCGGCCGGCGCGTTCTCGTCATGTGCCGGCCGTTCGCCGACCCGCCCAAGTGGTGGCGGTGGGCGCAGCTCGAAGAATGGTTCGCCGACCCACAGCATCACTGGCTCGGGCACCACACGCGGAGCGTGCGCAAGCTTGCCACGAAGCGGAGCGGGCTGAACGCGATGGCGGCCGCGGTGATGGTCGCGCTGCACGATCCGCGGGCCAAGAACTCGATGTTCGAGGGCGTCGCCTGGGGGCTCGAGGGGATCAAGCAGTTCGCGGAGGACGTGGCCGACACAAAGAAGAAGAAGGACTACTTCGCGGCCGGCTGGCACGGGTGCCACGCCATCACGCCGCAGTACACGGGCCGCCGGTGCGCCGCCGTCTATGTGCGGCGGATCGCCGAGCGGTTCCCGGTCAAGTCCAACACGTACTTCCTCAAGGCCGCCGACGAATACGAGGCCGCGTACGGAGAGTGGCTCAGTTTCCGCGAGACCGAGGCCGCCCGCGGCTCGTGGGGCAACGCGAAACGCCGGGCCGCGATGGCCGACGCCATCTATCGCGCCCTCATCCACGAGATCGCCGCCGTCGACGCCCTCCGCGACGGGCTCCTGATGGAGGGCGTCCGCGTCATGCCGACACGCTGAGCCCGCACCGTCACCTCCTCCGCCGACGCGCCGCCAGCGCCGCCAGCCCAATCAGCCCAAGCCCCGCTGGCTCGGGGATGACGGGCAGCGGAACGCTCATCGGGGCGACCACGCCGCCACCGGTCAGCGGATACGTCTGGGCATTGAGGTACGTGTTGTCGGGCGAAAGCGGATCGTAGTAGATGCTGAACCCGTTGCCCGTGATGCTCCCGATCTGCCCGAGCCCGCCCTCGAGGATCAAGCTGGTGACATACGTCGCCGCGCCGGGCGTCAGGTTGCCGTCGGCAAGCAGGAGCGAGTCGCCGCTCACCAGCCGCACCGTACCCCACGCGAAGTTGTCGACGAGCCCGGCGTAGAACGCGCCGATGTCGGAGCCGGGCATCTCGAACGCGTGGCCGGCGCCGCCCTGGAAGATGAGTTCGGCGTCGCTCGTGTCCCACGCGGCCGCGGCGGTCGAGGCGTTGGCGAAGTCGCCGCTGACGAAGAACCGGTCGCCGGTGCCGCCGGTGAACACGCCGGCCGTGCCGACGCTCACGTCGCTGAAGTAGTTGTCGGCCGGATCGCTCGCGTAGGTGCCGTTGTTGGTCATCCCGCCGAGGAACCGCGCCGTCGAGCTGGTGTTCTTCATGTCCCCGTCGTTGGTGACGTGGTTGAAGAACGTGACCGTGGCGTCGGTCATCTGGACGTCGCCATCGACATTGTTCTGCACGGTCCCGTAGACGTCGGCGGTTCCGTCGGCGAAGTGGACCATCGCGCCGGAGACGTTGGTCAGGCCGCCGGTCCGCACCGTGCCGCGGCCCAGGATGTCCCCGCTGTTCGTCGTGGCGTTGCTGTTGGTGTCGAGCTTGCCGCCCGTCAGCGCGATCGTGCCTCCCGCCTGGTTGATCCCGAGGCCCTGGGTGTAGAACAGGGTGGTCCCGTCGGCGATCTCGAGGAGCCCGCCGGCGTAGTTGCTGCAGCTCGAGCCGGAGACGGTCAACTGCCCGCCCTCGGGGCGGATCACGCCATGGTTGTAGACCGTGTTGCTGACGCGCCCGGCCCCGCGGAGGGTGCCGTTGTTGTTGATGCTCTGCCCCGACAGGTTGGCGCTCTCGCCGAGCAGCACGATCGCCCCGTCGTTGTCCCAGACGGACGAGCTATTGACATACATGGCGCTGCCGTCGTCGACGCGCAGCTCGCCGCCGGCGGTGTTGCCCGTGAACCTGTTCAACACGAGCGTGGTTGCGCCGTTGGCATGGATCAGGCCGCCGGCGTTGCTCAGTTCCACCGACACGGCGCTGCCGCCGCGGATGATCCCGCCGGGATAGTTGATCATCGTCCCGGCGCCGGTGATGGCCCCGCTGTTCAGTTCGACCAGCCCGTAGTTGTCCATCTGGGTGCTGCTGTGGGCCAGCCGCAGCGCCTCACCCGTGCCGACGTCGATGGTACCGAAGTTGGTGTTATCCGAGAACTCCGCCAGCGTCAGCAGGCCCGTCAGGTTGAGCGTCCCGTTGTTATCCAAGCTGGTACCGACCAAGGCGCCCTTGGCGCTCAACGTCGCGCCCCAGTCGTTCGTGAACGCGCCGCAGTTCTCAACAGTGGCGCCGGACAGGGTCATGCTGCTCCGGTTCGTGGCGCTGGTCGCCCCCTCGAGGACGCCGCCGCTGCTCAGATAGAAGCTGGCCTCGTTGGTGAACGCGCCGCCGACGGTGATCGTCCCGCCTGCGCAGGAGAGCGACGCGCCCGGCTTGATCTGCAGGTCGCCGGTCTGCACGTCCAGGACCTGGCCGGTCCCCATCGACACGGAGGAGCCCAGCGGGGTGCCGGGGGCAACCTCCACGTCGTCGTTGCCGACCTCCAGCTCGCCACCGTAGAAGTACAGCCGCCCGTCCCCGAGGAGTTTGTCGCAACTGATCTTGCCGCCGTACAGGTACACGGAGCCCTGTGCGCCGATGTCCAGTTGGTCGGGGATCGTCACTGCTGCGTGGTTCTTCACGTCCAGCCGGCCGGTGGCCGTGCCCGTTCCGACGAAGAGATCGTTCCCGGCGTCCTTCAGCTCCCAGGTCGAGCCGACTCCGTCCACGATGACAGTGCCGTCCGCGACACCCGTGTAGCCGATGCATGCGGATCCGCTGTCGAGATCGGCGCCGTTCTGGATGGTCAGCGTCCCCGTACCGTAATCTCCAACATACACGCCGGTGTAGGACCCCGTGGTAGAGACCCTTACGGTCAGCGTGGAGCCGGCGCCGTCGAGGGTGAGCGTCCCCGTCGAGCCGGGGTCGGCGCCGATGTAGACAGTGCTGCACCGGCCGTCCGCGCCGTTCGTCACGTCCAGCGTCCCGGTACCGTCCTCGCCGACGAACAGCGTGTCGTAGAAGGTGGCGCTCATCATCAGGTCCCACGTGGAGCCCGAGCCATCGACGAGCACCGCGCCCATCGCCGCCGCATGGCGCCCGATGTACGCGTACCCACTGTCCACGTCGGCCCCGCCCTTGATCTCCATCGTGCCTTGACCTTCGTATCCCACGTACAGTGGGCTGTAGCCCGTGTTGAGGGTCGACCCGGAGTCCTCCAGGCTGATGGTGCCCGTCGCGCCCTCGTTGTAGCCCACGTAGAGGGTTGTGTCAGCATGCACGTCGCCACCATCGGTGATGTTGAGGGTGCCGGTGGCGGCGCCGTCGTCGCCGTAGCCGACGTACACGGGGCACACACCGGTGTCAAGCAGTGAACCCAAGTCATCCACGGTCACGGTGCCGGAGGAACCCGCCCTGTATCCCACGTAGAATGCATCGCTGGAAGACCCTGTACATTCCATGTCGGCGCCCTGGCTTACCAATACCTCGCCCGTGCCCTGATGGCCGACATAGATGTTGCGTGAGACGGTCAGCGTGCTGCCGGAACCCAAGGCGTGTGCGGCGCCCGTGGCCCCGGGATAGCGCCCGGCGAACAGGTACTGCGTGCTGGCTGTCCCTCCCTCCACCACGCCAAAACCACCGAGGGTGCTGGAGCCGGCATACAGGTAGGTGAACGAGGCGGTGGCCCCGTAACCGTTGGTGTCGTCTACGACGACGCCGCCGCCATCGTTCATGTACACCATGCCGGCGGCCGGCCAGTTCGGCGCGTCGACGTAGCCGATTGTCAGCGAGTCGCTGCTCGCCGGCGTCCCGCTCGGCGTCCAGTTCGCCGTGGTGGTCCAGCTCGTGCTGCTGCTCCCGTCCCAATCCCGGCCGACGCCGGCGGCATCGTTCGCCGCCAGCACAACCGACAGCAGAAACACGCCAACAAGCCCAATAACCTTTGCGTCCCAATGATGCTTCTTCATAGCTCCTCGCTCCTTTCCCTGTGGAGACCGCAAGCCCGTCTCGTTGCCCTCATCTGCAACAAGCCCAACAAGCCCTGCGCCCGAAGAACGGGCGCCCGCAGCATCTGCTCTCTCCCTGGCCATCTCCTCTCCTCCTTAAGATTGGGGCATGTCAATGCCCGGCCTGTACAGCGTCGCCAGGGCCGCGCGCACGCGGCGCGCCCTGCCTGAGTTATCGCGGACCCCGCGCGCTGAGCGCACTCAGGCGCGGAAACACGCTCTCATTTCTCGCACAGCCGGTCCCGGCCGGTGACTCCCGCTCGGGACAAAGACCGCGCGCTCCTCCCGCCGACCGCGCACGCTCTGGAACCGCAGCCCCATCGGCGCGGTCGCGCGGATAGACGATCCGTCTGCACACCGTGCCCCTGGCGCCCGGGGAAAGCGGCGCCCTGGCACGGCGATTCTGTTCGATGCGCCGCCCCGCGGCGCACGCGCCCTGGCACGGCGTGCGGCCGCGCCCGCGTGTGCTCGAGGACCACGCCCTGTGCTCAGCCGAGCCGTTGCCGCAAGGCAACGCGCCCGTGTCTCGGCCTCTGGAGCCGGCACAGTGGCCCGTGGGCCACCTCCGCGCATCGGAAGGACGCTGCCTGCGCGCCGCCCGTCCGGGCCGCGCATATTCCATGGCACCTCAGCTCGTGGGCGCTGTTGAGCAAGCGGCATGCCCGCACCGGCACAAAAACCCAAGCATCCATGTGCATTTGACGCAACCAGCTCGGCGCCTTCTGGTTGCGTCGACAGCCAATACCGGCGTGTGCTTGCGGATTACCGGCAGGTGACTCAGACCTGTTGCCCGAAATCCACATCGGCGCCGTGGCCGCGGCGGAATCGGGCAACAGATGTTCTTGTCAGGGCGGGCAAGGGAATGCGGCTGGCGGATCGACCGGGCACATTATTGCGGCCGATCGCCCGGCTAGTCGGAATCGGGGCTGTCGGCGGGGGGCGAATCGGAGCGATTGGTGAAAACACGGAGGCCGTGGCGTGCGGCAAGGAGCACTCCGGCGCCGATGACGAGCCCGTCCCAGAGCCGCAGGCACAGAAGGAAGGCGACGCACTGCGCCAGATGGGTTGGCTCGCTGAGCCCCATCAGCGCGAAGGCGCCGAGCAGGCCGGTATCCAGCACGCCGGCGCCCGACGGCGTGATCTGGAACGCGAGAAGCGCCTGCCCGACCATGAAGAGGAGGCAGAGCTGACCGAGGTCCAGTGTGATGCCAGCTCCGAGCGTGAAGAACAGGGCCGGCTTCAGGAAGATGGCCGCGTGCCCGACAAGCTGCGCGCCGAACACCTGCCAGGCTGCGGCGCCCTCCTCGCAGAAGACCCGCGAAACCTGATCCTCCATCTGGCGCGTGCGGCGGCGGAACGCCTGGATCCGCCGCCCGACGAACGGGAGACGGCCCAGCAGCCCCAACACCCGGGTGAGCGGCCGCCAGCGCCGCCACAGCGACACGCAGAGGACCGCGCAGAAGACGAGCAGCACGCCCGCGACGACCATCAGCGTCACCCCCACGGCAAGGTACGACCCGAACAACGCGTCGCGGTAGCGAACGGTCGCGATAACGGCGCTCACGCTGAAGAAGAGAACGAAGCTGACGGCCTCGAGATACTTGCTCAGCAGCACCGTGCCCGCGACCTCGTGGACAGGCAGGCGCGCGACGCGGCGGGCGTAGAGGACCTTGAGCGGCTCGCCGCCCAGGAGCGTCGAGGGCGTGACGAGGTTGCCGGCGAGGCCGACGGTCGACGCCTCGAGCAGCGTGCGGAAGGGGATGCGATGGCCGATGGGCCGGTTCAGGATGGCCCACGAGATCGTCTGGATGAGCAGGAAGGCGGCGGCCATCGCGCCGACGGCAGCAAAGGCCGACACCCCCGCCTCCGCAACGGCCGCGGCGGTCCGCTCGAGCCCGACGGCCAGCACGATGACCGCGATGAGGACCGCGGACACGACGAGCAACACCCCGATGGACACAACGCGGCGCATAACCCTGCACGCCCCAATAAGAACGTCGAGCGGAGCAGGAAGTCTAGGCGGCGGGCGGGCGGACGTCAAGCGCTCGAGCGACCGCCTGTGGCCCTCGGACGGGCCGCCGCCTCCACAGCTTTCTGTAGCCGTGGGGTCGAGATGCACGACGCCCTTGACTTGGCGCCGCCGGACTGGTTGACTATGGCATTCTCCGTCGGTGTTGGGCTACTGCGAAAGGCCGGATGCGAGTGAAGGCGCTTGTCACAGGAGCCAGCGGCTTCGTCGGCAGCCATCTGGTCGACCGGCTGCTGCGCGAAGGAATCGAGCCCGTGTGTCTCGTTCGCGCGACGAGCCGGCTCCGGTGGCTCGACGCGCTGGAAGTCGAGCGGCGCGTCGCCGACCTCGAAGACGCCGACGCGCTGGCGCGCGCCGTCGGCGGGGTCGACTATGTCTTTCACGTCGCCGGGCTGCTGCGGGCCCGGACCGCGGAGGCGTACAACGCGACGAACGTCGAGGGCACGCGCCACCTGCTCGACGCGGTCGAGCGGGCGGGCCTGAACCTTCGGCGCTTGGTGTACGTCGGCAGTCTCGCGGCCGCCGGGCCGTGCCCATCGCCGGAGCCGCTCGACGAATCCGCGGAACCCCATCCGATCAACCACTACGGCGCCAGCAAGCTCGGGGGCGAACGGATCGTGCTGGACGCGCGGGGCCGCCTGCCGGTGACCGTCGTCCGGCCGCCGGCGGTCTACGGCCCGCGCGACGAGACGTTCCTATCGCTCTTCGTCATGGCGCAGCGGTACGGGCTCGCGCCCGTCATCGGCAGCCCGGACAAGGAGCTGACGATGGTCCACGTCGCCGACCTGGTCGACTGCCTGTGGCGCGCGGCGACGGCCGACGCGGCCGCGGGCGAGACGTACTTCGTCGGCAGCGGCGACCACACGTGGTCGGAGGTCGTCGACGCGCTCGAAGCGGCCCTCGGGCGCCGGCTCCGGCGCTGGCGCATCCCCCGCTGGCTCGCGCTGCTCATCGGCGAGCTGGGCGAACTCAAGTGGACGCTGACGGGCACGCCGCAGGTCATCTCGCGGCGGAAGGTCCGCGATCTCCTCCAGACGCGCTGGACCTGCTCCTGGGCGAAGGCCGGGCACGACCTGGGCTACCGGCCGCGCGTCGCGCTCGCCGACGGGATGCGGGAGACGGCCGCGTGGTATGCCGACCACGGCTGGCTGAAGCCGCTCGGAAAGAAGCAGGCGGGCGGCGGGGCATAACGCCGGGGTCAGGCCCCCTGCCCCCGCGAGATACTCTCTGACAGCTCCCGGAGTTCGTCCACCATTTCCTGAGACCGCGCGACACGCGGAACCTTGTGCTGCCCGCCGAGGGCGTCGTGTCGCCGGGCCCATTCGTAGAACGCGCCCGGCGCCAGCGCCAGCACCTCGGGCGGCAGCATGCTCGAGTCGTGCTCGCGGTGAATCCGGTAGTCGAGGCACGCCTCGGCGAGGACCGCGTCGACCTTGGCGGCAAAGGCGTCGAGCGGGGGCGCGGGGCCGTCGAACTCGACGAGCCACAGGTGCCGGCCGCGCGGGTCGGCGGCCGTCGGCGGCTCCGCGGCCACGGTGAAGTCGCGGACCGCCGCGTCGAGCGCGCGGCAGGCCTCGACGGCGGCCTGCTCGAGGTTCTCCTGGATGACGTGCTCGCCGAACATGTTGAGCGCGAGCCGCGTGCGGCCGGTGACGATCAGCTTCGGCGGGTCGAGCGAGGTGAAGCGGATAACGTCGCCGACGTCGTAGGCCCAGATGCCGGCGGCCGTGCTGAGCAGGATGGCGTAGTCGACGTCCGTCTCGACCTGATCGAGCGTGAGGCGCGGCGCGTCGGGCTCGTCGATCTCGCGGGCCGGGACGAACTCGTAGAACGCCCCGCTGTCGACCTCGATCTGCATGGCGGGGTCGGCCTGCTCGCTCTGGATGGCATTGAGCCCGCCCTCGGACGACGAGTAGGTGTCGATCGTGGCGACGGGCCGCCCGACAAGCTCGTCGAACTGCTCGCGGTAGGGCTCGAAGGCCATGCCGAAGTGGATGAAGGCGCGGAAGTCGGGCCAGACGTCGGCGACGGTCGCGACGGAGTCGCCCCGCTGCTCGCGGGCGAAGTCGATGAGCCGGCGGAAGAGGATGAGGGTCCACGACGGCAGGCCGGCGACGGCGCGGACCGGCTCGTCGATACAGGTCCGGCAGATGGCATCGACCTTCGCCTCCCAGTCAGTGAGCGCGGCCACGTCGGGCGGCGGAAGGCGGTAGCGGCGGGTGAATCGCGGCAGTCGTGCGGCGTTGATGCCGCTGGCATCGCCCTGCCAGCAGGCGCCGCGCCGCTCGAGCTGGGTGGAGCCGCCGAAGTAGAGGGTCTTGCCGCCGGCGAGCCCGCCGTCCCCGAGCTGCCGGTTGCACAGGCCAAGGAGCGTCGTGCCGGACCGGAAGTTGGCGCGGATGGCCTCGCGGGAGACCGGGAGGGCCTTGCAGATGGCCGTCGTGGTGCCGGAGGTCAGGGCGAAGTAGCCGATGTGGCCGGGCCACGCGACGTCGCGGGCCCCGTCGAAGGCACGGTTCCACCACGCGGCCATGTCTTCGTACCGGCAGATCGGCACGGCCCGTTGAAAGTCGCGGGCGGAACGGATAGAGTCATAGCCGTGGGCGCGGCCCCATTCGGTGTCGCGGGCGCGCCGGACGAACCCGAGCAGCAGCTGCTCCTGTGTCGCGGCGGGGTCTTCGAGGGCGGCCGAAACCTGCCGGAGGCGGCGATTGACGGCCTGCTTGATGGCCCAGCTCATGAGACTCATAGGACGTCCTGTGAAAAGGGCTGTACCCGCACGAATGTCGCTCTATAATACCGCCCGGTTCCGCTGTTGCAACTCGCGGTTCGCAGGTTCCGCGAGGTCGGCGCCGCGAACGAGGAACGCGTCCATGGCAGAGGGAGGATAGCGTGGCCGATATCTTCGACAAGTGCATGCGTTTTCGCGGCGAGCAGCGGATCGCCCGGGATGACGAACTTCCCGTCGCGGAGCGGGTATTGTTCGCCGAGTCCCCCATCGAAAACGCCGGCCCCTGGATCGAGCACGACGGCCGACGCATCCTCCAGTTCAGCACGAACGACTATCTCGGGATGAGCGTGCATCCCGAGATCCGCGCCGTCGCGGCCGACTACGTGCGGCGCTACGGCATCGGATCGCCGATGGGCGCGCGCCCGCTGACGGGCACGATCGGCCTCCACCTCGAACTCGAGCGCGAACTCGCCGACTTCAAGCGCACGGAGGCGGCCCTCATCTTCTCGATGGGCGCCGGCGCCATGCTCGGAGCCATCGCCTGCCTCGCCCGGCCCGGCGACCTCGTGATCCTCGACCAGCTCGCCCACGCCAGTCTCGTCTGCGGGGCCAAGATCTCCGGGGCCTCCATCAAGTTCTTCCGCCACAACGAGCCCGCAAGCCTCGAGCGGGCGCTCGAATACGCCGATCCCGACCAGGACACCCTCGTCGTCGTCGACGGCGTGTACAGCATGAACGGCGACATCGCGCCGCTCCGCGAGATCAGCGACCAGTGCCGCCGATACGGCGCGCGCCTGTTCGTCGACGACGCCCACGGCACCGGCGTCTGCGGCGAGCACGGACGCGGCGCCGCCGAGATGCTCGGCGTCGAAGACCGCATCGACCTCCACGCCGGGACGTTCAGCAAGGCGTTCGGCACGTACGGCGGGTTCGTCGCCGGGCCGAAAGAAATCATCTTCTACATCCGCTGCCTCGCCCCGACGATGCTGTTCACCAAGGCCCCGCCCGCCTGCGTCGCCGCCGCCACTCTCAAGTCGCTCGAGCTTGTCCGCAAGGCCGACGACCGCCGCGAACGAGCCTGGGCCAACGCCAACCGGCTCCAGTCGCTGCTTCGCGAGCGCGGGTTCGACGTCGGAGCGACACAGACGCCCATCACGCCCATCAGCTTCGGCGGCAACAGCGCGCTCCACGTGGCCGACATTCTTCGCCGGAAGCACAACATCTGGGTCTCGCCCGTCGTGTACCCCGCCGTCCGCCGCGGCGCCGCCATCCTCCGCGTCATCCCAACGGCCCTCCACGAGGAAGACGACATCCTGCACCTGGTCGACTCGATCGAGTCCGCGCTCGCCGAGCACCGGGCCGCCGCCGGGAGCGCCGAGGAAGCGCCCGCGCAGGAGGCGGCTGCCCCGTGAGCGCGCCGGCGCACGACGTCGAGGTCCGCGAGGTCGCCGGCCGCCGCGAGCGGCGGCTCTTCATCCGACTGCCCTGGACCCTCTACCGGTCCGACCCGCTCTGGGTCCCGCCGCTCCTCAGCGCAATCGACACGCAGCTCGACCCGACGCGCCACCCGTTCTTCAAGCACGCCGAAGCCCGCCTCTACCTCGCACGGCGCCAGGGCCGTCCCGTCGGCCGCATCGCCGCCATTGTCAACCGCCTCCACAACTCGACCCACGGCGAGAAGGCCGGGTTCTGGGGATTCTTCGAGACCGAGCGCGATCCGGCCGTGGCCGCCGCCCTGCTCGACGCGGCCGCCGACGACCTTCGCCGCGCCGGCATGACGCGGATGACGGGGCCGTTCAACCCGTCCATCAACTCCGAATGCGGGCTGCTCGTCGACGGCTTCGACCGGCCGCCCGTCATTCTCATGCCCTACAATCCGCCGTGGTACCCCGACTTCGTCGAGGCCGCGGGCCTCGAGCCGGAGCAGGACCTCCACGCCTACTGGATCTCGACCGAAGACTTCGTGGCCGACGTCGAGGCGCGCGAGCGGCTCGAGCGGATCGCGAAGGCCGTGCGGCGCCGCCATCCCGACCTGACCGTCCGCCCGCTCGACATGGCGCGCTACGACGCCGAAGTGATGGCGCTCGGCAAGGTCTTCGACGCCGCCCGCCGCGCCAACTGGGGCTACGTTCCCACGACCGACGCCGAGCTTCGATTCATGGCTCGCGAGATGAAGCCCATCGTCGCGCCCGAGTTCGCGCTCGTCGCCGAGCTGCGCGGCCAGCCCATCGGCTGCCTCATCTCGCTGCCCGACATCAACCTGCTGCTCCGCAAGCTCAACGGCCGGCTCTTCCCGTTCGGCTGGGCCCGGCTGCTCCTGGGCCGGCGGCGCCTGCGGACCGTGCGCGTCTTCGGAGCCGGCTGCCTGCCCGAGTACCGCACCCTCGGAGTCACGCCCCTTCTGTTCGACCAGTTCGTCCGCAACGCCGTCCGACTCGGCTGTGAGGGCGGCGAGTTGTCCTGGGTCGCCGAGGACAACCTCAAGTCGATGCGGACCATCGAGTCCGCATTCCGCCCCCGCCTCTACAAGCGCTACCGCATCTACAACCGCGAGCTTTGAGACACGCACGGCCGGCCAAACAGCCAGTTGGCCCCCAGCCAAGTCCAACCACGAAGCTCGCCCGCCAGAGCTCGAAGGGCGGCGGCGGGACACCAAGGCACTAAGCGGCGGACACGTTGTTTCCGCCGATCCATGTTCCCTTTGTGTCTTTCTGCCTTTGTGGTTCCAGGCCGTTGCCGTCCCACTGATCACTGATCACTGCCGTTTCCTGCTGTTCCCTGACCCCTGTTCCCTGACCCCTGCCGTCCAAATGGCTTTGTTCGGTAAAACATACTTCTCGAGCCCCAAAACGCCCTCCAAACGGCCATTTCGGCCGCTAAGAACTATACCACACTCTCGTGTGGATGTCAAGCCGCCCGGGCGATTTTTCTCGGATTTCGGGCATTCCGGCGTTGCCGGAACGCCTCGGAGTTTGCCCCGCAAACTCCACGACGGCGAGGACGCGGAGCACGCAGAGGGGATCGCATGCAGATATGTGGCACAGCCGCCCCCGGCTGTGAATCCCATGCCCAGGAAACATGCACCACGAAGAACACGAAGCTCACGAAGTAACGGAGGCAAGCTCTCGGTTCCCCTTCGTGTGCTTCGCGCTCTTCGTGGTGAGAAAGCCGTGAGCCGTTCTCGGCGATCTCTGTGGTGAGACACCCGGGTTGGACAGGACTGACACCATGCCGGCGAACAACTTGACCCGGCCCACGTTCTGTCGTAAGCTACGCTGGCAATCTGGCGGGTTCGATGACATCCCACGTCTGGCGCCTCTGGAGGCACGGTGATGCCACGTTCGGAAGATGGGATTAGAGGTCTCACGGTGTCGGAGACACCGATCGCAGTCGTGGACTTGGAGACGACCGGTCTGACGGCGGGGTTCGACCGGGTTGTGGAGGTCTCAGTGGTCCGCATCGAACCCGGTCAGCAGCCCGCGCTGGTTCTTGACACGCTCGTGAATCCACGGCGGCCGGTCTCCGCGTCAGAAATCCATGGCATCACCGACGCAGACGTGGCCAAAGCCCCAACCTTTCGGGACATCGCCGGAGATTTCGTCAAAGCCGTGTCCGGTTCGGTCGTCGCGGCCTATAACGTCTACTTCGACATTCGGTTTGTGGAGTCGGAACTCCGCCAAGTCGGCATTGACTCGCTTCCCCCACATTTCTGCCTGATGTACATGCGACCGATGCTCGGACTGGGAAAGCGGTGTCCACTTGGGGACGCGTGCCGTGCGCACGGGATCGATCATCAAGTTGCGCACATGGCGGCGACGGACGCGCAGGCCTCGGCGGAACTGATGGGGCTCTACTTGGGTGAGATGAGCAGTCGCGGCATACAAACGTTCGGGGAACTGGCGAAACTCAAGAAGTACAAGTTCGTCGAGAGTTTCGCGTCGGCTCCGCTCTCAGATGCGCTTGCCGGTCGCCTGGGCCGGGCCAAACGACTGAAGTCACGTGCAGGGCTCACGGGAGGGGGGCGTCCGGCCGCGGCCTGCCAAGCGACGGCCGCCGCAACGCCGAACCCGATCGGCGTGTACTGGGATGCCTTGAAGGCCGCGCTCGCGGATCTTCAGGTCACGGAGGAAGAACTGGCCGACTTGGAGCGGAAACGAGTGGAACTGGGGCTTGAAGAAGAGCAGGTCCGGGTTCTTCACGCGAGGGCATTTGTGAGTGTGATCTCGCAGTTCACCCGTGATGGACGCCTTGACGCTCGGGAGTGCGCTACCCTCCGCCGGCTCCACCGCTGCCTGAGTGTACTTGGATGGGCGCCTGGCGAGCCCTGAGTTCGACGTACTCCCCCGCCCTCAGGCCGTGGGGCCATGCGAAGAACTTAACGCGTCACTCGTCGAAGATATCCCCGTCACCCTCGATCTCCTTCACCGCCTCCGACACGAACTCAAAGTCTTCATCGGTCATGTCGACGCTCTGTCTGTATTCCAGGGCTTCGGCGTCGGCCAAGAAACTCACTTCTCCGTGATGCCTCTCAACCGCCCGGTGAATGGACTGAAAATCAATACGGAAGAACTCCTTGCGCATGTTGACCTTGTTCAGGCGAAGCCTGTCGAACTCGTTGTGAAGCGCTGACTCGAGCGCCGGGGCATTGTCGCTGTGGATCATCATGTGAACATCGAACGGGAAAGGAACAGAAGCATCACCAAGTTCTTTCACGCGCTGCATCGGCTCGAGCCGCCGAGTAAGGCCGATCTTGAAGACGTTATCGCCAAAGGATCCTACGTTCGAGATTACGTAGACATGCCCCGCCTTGGTCATCTGGGCCATGGACTTGGCCCGTTGCCCCCTTTCCTCGGCTTCCTTGAGTCTCTCTCGTAGCTCTTCGATCTCTGCGCTGTGCTCATCTTTTACTCTTGCCATCGCCTCCTTCAGTGCGCTCTCGAGGGCCTTTTTCTGGCCGTCAATCTTGGCCATCTCGCGCTCGAACTCCCGCTGGGCCTTCTGTTCCTCACGAATCTGCTGCTTGATCCTTGCTTGCTCCTTCTTTTCGAAATCCCTCCGAAGCACCATCTCGAATTCCTGTTTGAGTTCAGAAACAAGCTCTTTGACGTGTCTTCCTTCAATTGGCTGCCCGGCCTCGCGGCAGAACTTGATGACCTTAAGCAGGCGCTCCTTCGACGCAACGAAGTTGTTCGGAGTCAGGCGTGACTTCGACCACTTGAGAGTGTCATCCAGGAACCGTGTTGCCAACGTGTCGACAGCTCCCATGCGCATCATGGCGTCGCCTTCGCGCCGCTCGGCCGCGCTGATCTTGTCAGCGACCGTGGAGGCCAGCCGAAGCTTCTCGTCCTTGAGGTGCCCGTCGAAGTTCCTCTTGAGGCCCTTGTACTTCGCCAGCAGCTCCTCGAACTTATCCTTTCTCTCCTTCAGGGAAGCAACGGCCGCCCGCTGGTTGAGGTATAGGTACGCGCACACGATGCCAGCCGCGAAGAAGATCAGCGAGCAAATCACCGCAACACCAGCGCCCGCGAACAAGATACATGCGAGCGTGGTCAGGAGAAGAAGGATTGCAGCGATGTTGAAGGCCGCGACGTTCTTGTTCAGGAACGTGTCAACGGCATGGAGTTTGACTTTGGGTCCCTCAAGACTGTCCGCGAACAGGACAACGGCGCCGCACTTGGGGCACTTGCGCGGCGAGGCAAACACATCCTCCCTGCTTGCGACCTTCGCCCCACATTCCGGACATCGGCGAGTCAGCATGTCGGCCATGGACGTTGCCCCCTTTAACCTTAACAATGCCGCTAAGCGAGAACGAAGAGAATTGGATTCCAGATGCGAATATAATCCGCCAAGCCCCGCTGTCAAGAGCGGGTTTCCCGGGGCCCGCCAAGCGGGGCGTTCCACCCGGGGTGCGCGGCGCCGGCACCCTGTCGTCGGAGGGACGCGCTCTGTCGCGTCCGGGACGATAGAGGCGCGCGAAGCGGACAAGAGCCGGAAGCGATTTCCTCTTGTCGCTGCCCGCTTCTGTGCTCCGGTCGGATTGTCTGGTGTAGATGGTGTAGCGAACGGTTGATCTGATCAGGTGACGCGGAAGCCAAACCGCTTGAGGGCGCGGGCCGAGCGACGTCCCTCGTTTCGTTCTCCCTCGCTCATCGCCCGCTCTTCTTGTCGATTTCTTTGATGCGCTGCTTGATCTCTTCGGGCCCGAGCCAGACGCACTTGCCGTCGCGCCATTCGACGACGGGCTGCCCGGCCTGAACGTGGCGCACAAGGGCCTCGCGCACGCCGGCCGTGAGGGCGGCGCCCACCAGGGCACCGTCCCTTATGATGGCGTCGATGTCTTTCTCACTCCTGGCTGCCACTGCTGAACTCCTCTCGAATCCGATGCCACGCGCTGTTGTCGACCACCTGCGTGGCTTGTGTGCCTTGTCCGGCGGCGATCTGTCGGGGGCCGCTGCTCTGTGAGTTGTCGTAGAACTGCCAACTGTCGGCCAGCGGTTGATACAGCTCGAAGAAGTTCCGCAATCCGGCGTCATAGCGGCGCCGGACGACCTCCTCCGGCACGCTGTGCCCGCCTGTCCGGACGCGCTCGGCAACCCGCTCGACCGCCAGGTCGGCGCTCGGGAGCCACAAGAAGATGACGTGGACCCGATAGCCCTGCTCGCGGAGATCCCCAAGCCACGAGGCGAACGTGCGGCTGGCGAGCGTCGTCTCGAAGGCGAACTCCGCACGCTCCTCCGCAAGCTCGTGGATGCGGCGGAGCATCACCCGACCGGCCCCGATGGCCGCGCCTTCCGGATCGAACGCCGACAGCCCTCGGGCGATCGTATCGGCGTTCACGAACTCCGTGATGCCGAGCGTGTCCCGAAGGAGCGCCGGCCCCGTCGTCGACTTGCCCGCCCCGTTCGGGCCGGCAAGAACCACAATGCTGGGTGCGGTCTTGCCTGTCACGTCCGATTCCTGAATCGCCCTTACCCGCAGCGCCGCCGGTCGTGCGACGTCTATACTATGATAACTTGTCGTCCGGCCTTATCAAGGTGATGCATTCAGATTGCCTCGGCGTCCGCCCGTATCCTCTGGTCAGGGGACACGTACCGATCCCCTTCCGCCAAGGCGGAAGGGGCTTCCGGTACACGTCCCCGTCCGGCGCCCGACGGGCCGGACGCGATAGGGCGCGTCCCTCCGGCGGCAGGCGCGCCGATGCCGCGCGCCGGTCGGAGGGCCCCGCTCCGTCGGGGTCGCGCTAACGACGGCGAGCGCGGCGAGATCCCCCCGAATTGGGAGTATTGACTCGCGCCTGACAACAGGGTTGCGTGAGGCGAGCGAATCGTGCATCATTGCGGCATGAGCAAGAAGACGCTGCTGGCTATCGGGGACGAGAAGGATTTCGACTCGTTCCTGAAGTTTCGCCAGCAACGGAAATACTTCCGCGCGGCCGGGCTCGCCTTCAAGAGCGCGGACTATTCCCATCTGCTCGACGGCGACTTGCCGCCCATCGATGCCGGCGAACTCATCGTGTTTCTGTTCTTTCCATACGAATACTGGGACAGGCACATCGAGCCGAGGAACTACAAGGGCGTTTACGGCAACCGAACGTTCCACGCGAAGTTCGCGCGGTTCTGGACGAGGGTCGAGGACGCGGTCCGGGACGGTTACGCGGGCCAACGGGTCACCTACGTGAATCCCCCGAGCCATCTCGCAGACATTCGCGACAAGGAGCGCGCCAAGGCGGTTGTCGCCAGGGCCGGGGTCCTGGTGCCCCGGAGTGTTCCGGCGCGCCGGGTCCGCGACGTGACGCAGATGCTCGATGCCGGCCGCCGCCTCTACGTCAAGGTGCGGTTCGGGTCGATGGGCAAGGGCATCACCTACCTGGAGGGGGGCCGGTGGATGACGAACTTCCGGTTCCGGCAGGGCCGGATCCTGAGCCGGAAGTCGGACTACGGCTGGACGTTCGTGGACGTTACGGGCAACCGGGCGTTCCTCCGGGCGTTGCTCCGCCAGGACATCATGATCGAGGAGGCGGTGGACCCGCTGCTGGTCCGGGGGCGCAAGTTCGACCTGCGGATGTACGTCTGCGGCGGCCGGGTCCTCTACATCTACGGCCGCAGCCACGAGGCCGGGGCGGTCACTACGAACATCTCCCAGGGTGCGCGCGGCGAGCGGGCCTCCTTCCCGAAGCTCCTGCCGCAGAAGCAGCTCGGCTTCGCCAGGAGCCAGGCGGTGAAAGCCGTCAAGGCCCTCGGCCTGACCTTCGGCGGGGTCGACATGATGCTCTGCGCAGACCGGAAAACGACACGGTTCATAGAGGCCAATGCCTTCCCCGGCTTTCCGAAGGCGCGACGGTATAACCTGAGCCGGTTCCTGATCGACGAGATGGCGAGGCGGTACGGATGATGACGATAAGGGAAGCGACCGAGGATGATTTCGACCGGCTGATGGACCTGAAGCTCCTGGCCAAGGAAGAGGAATTCAAGCTCTCGGCGACATTGAGACCGCCTTCGGAAACGCGGGCGCACTACGCCCGGTATCTTGGGCAGGACTTGGCCGACGAGAACCGGGCGGTCTTCATCGCCGAAGAGGGCGGGCAGATCGCCGGAGTGATCCTGGCAAAGACCATCCGCGTCCTCCCGATCCACAGGTTCCCAACCCGCGGCTACATGAGCAACCTCTACGTCCGGGAGTCGTTCCGCAGGCGTGGCATCGGGGAGAAGCTGGTGCGGCGCGGCCTGGGCTGGCTCACCGAGCGAGGCGTGCCGCTCGTCTCTGTCGAGATTCACGCCGCGAACCCCGCCTCGCTGGCGCTTTGCCGGAAGCTCGGGTTTGAAGACCACACGGTCAAGATGACCCGTAGGTTGTCCGGGTAGCCGTCTGTGCGCGGGATCAGCGGGCCTTGCGCTTCGCCTTGGCGGAAGCCCTTTGCCTCGCCCGGTAGGCGAACTCGCCGTTCTTCGTCATCAGCCCGGTGCGCAGTTCGCCGCCCCGGGCCACCTTCAGCACGTGGCCGACAATCATTCCGCTGAGCCGCACGGAGGAGTCGCGGGGTATGGCGCTGGGAAGATTGTCCACGCAGAAGTGCGTGATGCCATTGAACGTGTAGGTCGGGTGGTGCCACGTCGTGGGGATACAGGTCTCGACCGCCCCGTTCGCGTCGCAGGTCACGTCGACGATCACCGCGGTCTTTCTCATGGCCCGCAGCATATCCTTCCGGATGATCCGCGGCTCGTTCGGGTACCAGTCCACCGCGTTCACCACGATGTCCGCGTGACGCAGACGGCGGGTCATTTGCGCCGTTTCCTTCCGCCACAAGACCTTCGGCCGGATGCCGCTTCGCGCCAGCACCTCTTGGGCGCCCTGCGACACCCGCCCCTTTCCCAAGATGTAGACGTTGATGCCGTTCGACAGGTGTGCGGCGTCCAGTTCCGCGAAGATGTTCTCGGCGGAAAAGCACTTCCGGGCGGGCCTCAGCGCCCGGAACCCGTTTTCGATCCCGAACCCGGTCAGGACCTTTCCGTAGACCCTCAGCCCCTCGTACATCCCCACGACGCCGGCTTCCACGCCAAGGTTGACCAGCCGCTCGCCCGTTCGGGTGCGGATCTCCTCGAACGCGTAGGCCGTCACGCGCGCGTCCAGGAGCGCCTCCAGCAGCAGCGGGTCCTGTCCCTTCTGCACGTGAAGGTAAGCCATGATGATCTGGCCGGGCTTCATCGAATGCCGGGCGGGCTTCTTGACCCGGACGATCATCTCGCAGTCGCGCACGTCATCCACGATCCGCGCGCCCGCCGCCACGTAGTCCTTATTCGAGAACTTCGAGCCGCGTCCGGCCTGTTTCTCCACGCGAATCCGGTGGCCGGCCCGCGCCAGGAAGGCCACGTGCCCCGGTATCAGCGCCACCCGCGACTCGCCGGCCTTCGTCTCCCTCGGAATCCCGATTATCACCCGTTGCCCTCCCTCGCCGATAAAGGCGCACGCCCTTCGGCCCGCGACGAACAACCGCAACAAAGAGGCGGCGACTCCCGCCCCGTCAATTCATGTGGTCTTGATTGGCTGTCCCGCCGGAGGTCCGGAGCAGCTCGCCGCCGGCGCTCTTCCTCGACCGCCTATGATATGAGCAGCCCCTCTTCCCCGCAAGGCATTTCTTGTCTCCGGAGGCAGAGCGGAGAGAGCGACGCCGTTCTTGCTCCGCGCCGCTCTGTCAGAGAACGACTTGCGCATCACAAGCACGCCGCCTTCCTTGACGAAGGGGCTCCGGAGGCCTAGACTCCACGTCGGATGCGGAAGCCCCTCGAGACGGCCGCTCCTGGGTGGCCCGGGGGGCTCATGTCCCCAATTGGGGGACGATAACGGATCGGCGCTGCGAGCTTCAAGAGACGAAGGCTCGTTTCCCGGCGGGCGGACAAGAAACCGGAGCGGTTTCCTCTTGTCGCCGCCCGGCCTCCGGAGACGCGCGAACGTGGAATCGCTTTGACTGAACATCGGGCAGGGAGACGATGCGAAAAGCGCTGATTGTGTTCAGCTTGCTGCTGCTGATCCCGGTGGCTGTCGTCACGGCCTTCGAGTACTTCGACCTCGACTTCCGGATCGGCGAGGCACCGCCCGGCACGGTCGACACGTTGCTCGCGTTCCATTGTGCCTGTGCGCTCGCGGCCGTCGTATGGCTGGGGGCCGCCGTGCGGCGCAGATGGGGGCACATTCTAAAGGACGTGAGGTCGAAGACCGGAGCTGTCTGCGTGTTGCTGGCGGCCGTGTCCGTATGGGCTTGGGCCTACTGTCTTCCCCTCATCATAATGGCGGGCATGTGGTACGATCTCCCGTGAGACATACGCACGATGCCGCCACACCACGGGTCTGAGCCGATGCGCACAAGACGCTCGGCTGAATTGAACTGCAGCGCTGGACACAGCAAATGAGCGAGATGACCGAACGAGCGAGCAACGTCGACGGGAAGCTGGTCCACAAGCTGGGCGCGGAGACGATTCAGATAGAGCCATGGGGCCGCGACGGGCTGCGCGTCCGTGTCACCACGGGCCCTGAGATCCTCGACACGCAGTGGGCGCTGACCGAGCCGGTCGACATCGCGCCCAACGACGCGAGCGCCGCCATCGACATCTCGGAGGCCGAAGCCATCATCCGAAACGGCAAGATCTCCGCGCGGATTCACGACATCCACACGCAACGAGCCCGCCTCCAGTTCTTCAAGCATACCGGCGACGCCTCGGCCTGCATCCTGAGCGAGCAGGACTACGTCGTGCACGCGCACAACCCCGGGACCCGCATCTTCAGGCCGGTCGGCGACGGCCTCTCGCACACCGAGGCCCACTTCGCGCCCCGCGACGGCGAACGCTTCTACGGCATGGGCCTCCAGGCCACCGGCTGCCTCGATCTCAAGGGCTGCGTCATCGACCTCTACCAGCGGCACGTCAAGCACACCGTCCCCTTCGTCGTCTCGAGCGAGGGCTACGGATTCCTCTGGAACAATCCCTCGCTCGGCCGGGTCGAGTTCAGCAACAACCTGACCCGCTGGGTGTCCGACGGCTGCCGGCAGTTGGACTACTACATCTGCGCCGGCGATTCCTACGCCGAGATCATGGAGCACTACGCCGACGCGACCGGGCACGCCCCCGAGTTTCCTTACTGGGCCTCCGGATTCTGGCAGTGCAAGCTCCGCTACGAGACGCAGGAGCAGCTTCTCGACACCGCGAGGGAGTTCGTGCGGCGCGGCCTGTCGCTCTCGGTGATCGTCATCGACTACTTCCACTGGAAGCACTTCGGCGACTGGAAGCTGGACCCGGAGTTCTGGCCGGACCCGGAGGCGATGGTCCGGGAGATCGACGCGATGGGCGTGCGGATCATGATCTCGCCGTGGATTCTCGTCGACGAGCGGAGCGAGAACTTCGCGCACATGAAAGAGCACGGCCTGTTCACCGGCTCCATCGACGGCGAGAAGGGCACCGTGGAGATGTGTGGGACGAAGCATCAATACGACCCGACCAATCCCGAGGCGGCCGCGTTCCTCTGGAGCAAGTGGAAGGAGAACTACTTCGACCTCGGCATCCGGACGTTCTGGCTCGATCCCTGCGACGACGTCCACGACATCGCCGACTACGGCCAAGTGCGTTATCACATCGGCACGGGGACCGAGGTGCACAACGTCTTCCCCGTCGCGCATCAGAAGAACATCTACAAGGGGCTGATTTCCGCCGGGGAAAATGAGGTCGTAACCATCTGCCGCAGCAGTTGGGCCGGGTCGCAGCGCTACGGCGCCTCGCCGGCCCCCCACGACATCATGTCGTCGTTCGAGCACCTCGACGTGTACATGAAGGCGGGGCTCAATCTCGCGATGAGCGGGATTCCGTGGGGGGCAAGCGAGATCGGCGGGTTCGTCACGTTCGAGCCCGAGAGCGATCGATTCCGCGAGCTGATGGTTCGCTGGTACCAGTACGCCGTCTTCACGCCCGTCTTCCGCACCCACGGCCGCCGGCCGAACAACGAGCCGTGGAACATCGGCGGTGACACGTACCCCCACATCCGCGCGGCGCTGATTCTGAGGGAGCGCCTTCGCCCGTATATCATGGAGCAGATGAAACTCGCGTCAGCCAAGGGCCTGCCGCCGATGCGCCCGCTGTTCTTCGACTTCGAGGACGACCCGAGAGCCGCGGCGGTCGAGGACGAGTTCCTATTCGGGCCCGATCTCCTCGTCGCCCCCATAACCGACTACGGGGCCCGGAGCCGCGACGTCTACCTCCCCACCGGAGCCGACTGGACCGACGCCTGGACCGGCGAGAAGCTCTCCGGCGGACAGACCGTCACGGCCGACGCCCCCATCGAGCATATCCCCGTCTATGTGCGCGGAGCCAACGCCGCCCTCCTCACGCTCTTCGCCGGCCTGTACTCGGGGTGACCGACGCCGGACTCACCACGACGCCCGGCGCGGGCGCGCACGGGGCCCGATAATCCGCGTCAGTTCTCCCGCGCTCCCCGCGACGAGCACTTGATTACCTGTCCCGTTCGGTGAGGAACTCCCGCAGCATTAGCTTCAGCGCCCGCTTGCCGGCGGTCTTCTTGAAGTACCCCTCGCGGCCGCGGATCGGAATGGAAAGACGCAGTGCGTTCGCTGACCGTTCTGTGCAGAAACGCTTCATAGAAGACGAGTTCGACGGGGTTTCGGCCCTTCGTCGACGGCACCTCACCGTTGTCGGGGCGCTATTGGGGGCACAAGCGTCCGCCGAACTCCGTGGCGGTCGCGCAACATGTTGACTGTGGGGAACGCCGCAGACGTTGAATTGACGCGATTCGGCGACACTGTCGCGTGCGAGCTCACCAGGCTCGGGCAGCTCCGCATCAGCATCGGTGTCTTAACAGCTTGTGAGCTAATCATTTACGCCTCGGCTCGCAGAACGCGCGCAGAATCCCCTCTCGCTGGCACGCTATTTGCTTCATAACGCACACGACAGACGATACGGAGAGGCGGTGGTGGAGGACGCGACTCGCATTGCCGCAACCGGGAGTCCATCACCCGCCTCGACGAACAGGATGATGCCGTGGTGCGTCTCGTGCGACGGCGCTCTGGGACTGGCGCAGAGCGTTTGCGTGGGGCGGAACGTGCGTCTGGCGCATGGCGTCTAGCCGCGCCATCGGCCCGCAAATGAGTAACGGTGCTGTGCGCCGCCGGGGTGGGGTGCGCTGCGCCGACAGAGCGTGTGTACGTACAGGTGCGCCGCGCGCCCACGGCCCGGTGGTCCGTCTGCGCCGCAACCGTGGACGCTCGGCATGATCGGACTGGCGATCGTCGGCCCAGGAGGAAACGAAATCACATGCAGATTGACACAGATGAACATGGATTCTGTTCGCCGCTGACTGATGACTGGTCACGGATCGATAACGGCTGGAAGCTGACAGCCCGGAAAAGGAGAAGACCCATGGCGAAGCTGATGATGGTTGGCGTGGTGATGGCGCTTGCGACGAACGCGTTCGGGGGGTACTCCGAGCCGTGGGAGACGGGGGCGAACGACTGGTTGGACGGCCAGGTCCCGCCGCAACCGGTGACGCATGTAATGGGCGGCGGTGTCGGCGGGGGCAATCACGTCATGGTCGACCTTGCGACCGACGTGCCCGCATGGAAGAAGTCGCCAACCGTCGACTGGATGTACTTTCCGAACTGGTACAGCACGCTGGATACGGGCGAGCACCAACTGGACTTCACCGGCGCGGACGTCAGTATCGACGTGCGCGGCGAAAACGTCGACCTTGCCAGTGGCTCGCTTTACTTCTTTGTCGGCTGGACCGACGAGGCCGGCACAAGCGCCTACTACCGGCACAACACGGCGTTGACCGTGGGCGTGTCCGACTGGGCGCATTCGAGCATCAACTGCGGCACGGACGACACAGACTGGACCCTCATGGACGAGTCCGGCACGCCGCCGTCGTTCGCCGCAGTGCTCGCGGCGCCGAACGAGTACGGCTTCACCATCACCGACGTGCTCGACACCGACCCCGACCCGTCCGGCGATCTGCACTTCGACAACTTCAACACCGACGCCCGGAGCATCGCCGAACCCGCCGGGCTCGGCGTGCTGGGGCTGACGCTACTGGGCTGGAGGCGAAGGCGGCGGGCATAGACGCAGCGGGGCGGGCCCACCGGCCCGCCGGCGTCAGTTCTATTCGATCAGGGAACGTCTTGCGGACGGTCTCGATGTGAAGGGGATCCGGATGCAGCAGCGCTCGCGTCACAGGGAGACCTGGTCGAGCGACGAATTCCAATTCCGGGAACATCCATAACCGTAGTCAAGGGTCCCCGCCAAGGCGGGCAAGCTTCGCCACAGGGCTTCTCCTCTCTGCGATCTTTCCTTCCCTGCCGTCGTTGCCTCTTGCCGTAACGCGTGCCTTGCGTCCGCTGCCAACAGCGGTGCATCCATTCGCACCGTGTCCGAGTGTGCCGTCCGGACCGTGCATGGTACTTGTCGCGCCACTGAGCCCAATCACGATAACGGCGCATCGAAGATCAATGTGGCCGGCCTCCTTCCGGAAGAGGACGAGATGGTCGTCGAGTCGCTTCAGCCGGCCGGTGATGTGATCTTCTCGGACGGCGTCGAACAGGATTTTCTCGAGTTCAACAGCGGCATGGTGGCGCGCGTGAGCGTCAGTTCGAGGCAGGCGAAACTCGCCGTCGGCTGATGTACGCGATGCGCCGGATGATGCTCGCTCGATGGGATCCGACCGTGTCCCGCTTCTCGTTCCGTTCTCCGCCGGTCATCGCGCGCTCTTCTTGTCGATTTCTTTGATTCGCTGCTTGATCTCGTCGGGCCCGAGCCAGACGCACGTTCCGTCCCGCCATTCGACGACCGGCTGCCCGGCCTGAACGTGGCGCACGAGGGCCTCGCGCACGCCGGCGGTCCTCTTGAAGTACCCCTCGCGGCCGCGGATCGGAATGGGAAGACGCAGTGCGTCCGTTGACCGTTCTTTGCGGAAACACTGCGTAGAAGACGAGTTTGACGAGCCTCCGCCCCTTCGTGGACGGCACCTCACCGTTGTCGTGGCGCGAGCGTCGACGCGACTTCGACCGGCGCCCACGATCCTCAAGGACGGCCGAAGGCCACGAGCAGAGACGTACACGATGGCGGCTGAAAGCCACGAGCGAGCGAAGCGAGTCGAGTGGCTCCCCGGTCGCAACCCTTGT
>CAYLQD010000038.1:0-30751 GCA_964385685.1 uncultured Planctomycetota bacterium
CAAGGTTATCATCTCGCCCAGGGAGGCGCTTAAGATGTGGGTAAAGACAAGGCCTAGAAGGCGGGGCCTGGACTCGGAGCTGAAGCTCCTCGCAAAGGCCCGTGAACGGGCCTCAACGGCGGCGCAAGGTAGCGGGCCATCGACTTGCTCCCTTGCCAGACAAAACGACGAGTGGTATCGTAGGAGCGTGGGGCAAGGTTCAGACATGAAGACCATCGACCTGACCAAGAAGAAGCGCTCGCTGAGCGACATCTTCGCTCTGGCGAAGACCGAGCCGCTCCTCATCCACTGGACGTCCGGTGAAGACTTCCTGGTAGAACGCGCCGATGACTTCGACCGGGAAGTGGCCGCACTGGGGGCGAGCAAGAGCTTCGACTCATTCCTCAAGGCCAGATCGGGCGAGACCGGGGACATCCCCCTGGAAGACGTGCGGAAGAAGCACGAAACCTGACGCAACATGAGAACGAAGTACGATTTCAGCCGCGGCAAGCGTGGCGCGGTCGTCCGGCCGTCCGGGAAGAAAGTCCGGATCACAATCCGTCTCGACCGCGACATCGTCGAGTGGTTTCGCGCCAAGGTCGAGGAGCATGGCGGCGGCAACTACCAGACAATGATGAACGACGCCCTCCGCGCCTTCATCGAGCAGCAGGATGAGCCGCTCGAAGATGTCCTCCGGCGCGTCGTCCGCGAGGAACTCAAGACGGCGGGCTGAGGCCGTGTGATCCAAGGCAGAGGGGATGCAAGATGTCGCGTGAGAGGTCGGAGCACGGACGCGAAAACGACCCCCGGTTCCTCAAGCGGGTCGACAAGGCGCGGGCAAACCTCCGCGCCAAGCAAGGTATCCCCTTCGAAGACATCGTAGCCGAGGACGACCGACGAACGAACGAGCCATCCCCCGCCCGCCGCAAGCGGCGGGGGTGAGATATGAGGACCATCGATCTGAAGAACGAGGAGGTCTCGTCGAGCGACGCCCTCCGCCGCGTCGTCCGCGAGGAACTCAAGACGGCGGGCTGAACGCCCCGTTCGGCGGATGAGAAGGAAGACAACCGTGTTCATTCAAGACCCGGATGAAGTGGATCCGGTCGCCCGCGAGATCCGGATCAACGAACTCAAGCACCGCGCGAGTGAGTTAACCGATGGCCAGATGACGACAGGCGGTTCCGAAAGCACATCGCCGGAGCTGGAGGAGGCGTTCTGGCAGCACGTAGTCGACTATGAGAGCGCTCCGATGACTGCGGACGCGGAGCGCCTGCGGCGCGAAGGTGTCGAGTTGCCGCCCGCTGATGAGCTGACCGATGAGCAATTGTGCGACAAGCTCTGGGAGGTCATTGAGACCCTGGCGAAGCTTCGCGTGTTCCTGCACTGCACCGATCACATGAGCGACCGCGAGCTGTACGTCCGACTGCGCGAGGAGGCGCTGATCGAGCGGAAGGACATGCCGATGGACGCGGACTCGGCGTGGCACGTCGACTTCGTCAGTTCCGGGAGCGATGAGGACATCAACGCGTGGCTCACATACTACGCCACCGAGAAGGACCGGGACCGCTGGCGGAAAGAATGGCCCGACGACCCGATTCCCGATCACCGAGACCCGCCCTTCGACCGCGACCGCCACCTCCCGGGTCGGTGGTAGACCGGCCCTGCTTAGAATGGAGCTCCACATGCCAAGCATCGCTGACGCCGTCGAACAACACCTGCGGCCGCTGATCGGGCTTCCGCTCTCCGACTTTGGTCGCGCCTGTGACATGGCAATGTTCAGTTTCGGTGAGATCGATGTAGTCGACGGTACCCGCGGTTATGACTACGCTTTGCACGTGCAGTGCGCGTGGCGCCTCCAAAGCAAGGAGCGAATCATCGCGGGCCGCCACGATCTGTTCGACCCGTCCGAGGAGACCGAGGACTTCGACTGGGAGAGTTGGGATTGGACTGAGAGCTCCGAGACCCGACTTGACCGGTGCATGCAAGAGTTCCTTCTGCTTGACGAGGTTAAGGCCAACGGCGGGCCGGTCGTAGAGGACGTCCGCGCGGATGCGCACGGGGGAGCCACGTTGTCCTTGTTGCACGGATACGCTCTGGTGCTGTTTCCTGCGGGCAGCGAGGGTGAAGACTGGTGCCTGTTCCGCCCCCGCACGAGCGATCCGCTTTTCGTGGTCAATGGCGGCCGGGTCGAGGAAAACGAGACAGGGTAGCGAGGCGGCCTGTCCCGTCCGTAATCCATCCAACGATTCGTTGTTCTCTGTGCTCTCTGCGGTCTCTGCGGTGAATCAAAACTCCGCTGAGTTCGGCGCGCGGGGGAAGGGGATGACGTCGCGGATGTTGGCCATGCCGGTCGCGAACTGAACGGTCCGCTCGAACCCGAGCCCGAAACCCGCGTGCGGAACCGTCCCGTATCGCCGCAAATCGAGATACCACCAGTAGTCGTCGGGATCGAGGCCGCACTCGGCCATGCGGCGCTCGAGCACGTCGCGGCGCTCCTCGCGCTGGCTGCCGCCGATGATCTCCCCGATCTTCGGCACGAGCACGTCCATCGCGGCGACCGTCCGCTCACCATCGCCCAGCCGCATGTAGAACGCCTTGATCCCCTTCGGATAGTCGTGGACGATGACGGGCCGCCCGACGTGCTTCTCGGTCAGGTAGCGCTCGTGCTCGCTCTGCAGGTCGGCTCCCCACTCGACGGGGAACTCGAAGCTCTCGCCCGACGCCCGGAGGATGTCGACGGCCTCGGTGTAGGTGAGCCGCTCGAACTCGCTGGCGACGATGTGCTCGAGCGTCTCAATCGCGGTCTCGTCGATCCACTTGCTGAAGAAGGCCATGTCCTCGGGGCAGCGGTCGAGCGCGGCCCGGAACAGATGCTTGATGTAGTCTTCGGCCAGCGTCATGTTGCCGTCGAGATCGCAGAACGCCATCTCGGGCTCGACCATCCAGAACTCGGCGAGGTGGCGCGACGTGTTTGAGTTCTCCGCGCGGAACGTCGGGCCGAACGTATAGACGTTCGTGAGCGCGCAGGCGTAGGTCTCGGCGCCGAGCTGCCCGCTGACCGTGAGCGAGGTCCGCTTGCCGAAGAAGTCCTGCGAAAAGTCAACCGACCCGTCGGGCCCCTTCGGCGGGTTGTCGAGGTCGAGGGCGGAGACGGTGAACATCTCGCCGGCGCCCTCGCAGTCGTTTGCCGTGATGATGGGCGTGTGCAGGTGGAGGAAGCCGCGGTCCTGGAAGAACTCGTGCGTCGCCGCGGCGAGGCAGTTGCGGACGCGGGCGACCGCGCCGAACGTGTTCGACCGCGGCCGCAGGTGGGCGACCTCGCGCAGAAACTCCATACTGTGCCGCTTCTTCTGGAGAGGATACTTCTCCTGATCCTCGACCCACCCGAGTACGTCGAGCGCCTTCGCGTGCACCTCGACCGCCTGGCCCTTGCCGGGCGACTCCCGCAGCTCGCCCTCGACCCGCACGCAGCAGCCGGTGATGAGCCGCTTCACGTCGCTCTCGTAGTTCGCGAGCGACTCGTCGGCGACGACCTGAATGCCCGCCATGCACGAGCCGTCGTTCAGCTCGACGAACGAGAACCCGCCCTTCGAGTCGCGTTTCGTGCGGACCCAGCCCCGCACGATCACGCCCGCGCCGAAATCCCGCCGCTCGAGCAGGGTCCGGACCCGGCTGTCAGGAGACACCGTTTCCATTGGGAATCCTCGCCTACGTGATGATGCCCAAGTTTACACGCCACCGCCGGCCGAGACAAGCGCACGCGGCCGTATGGGCCTGGCCCGCCCCCACTTTGCCCGGTAGCTGCGAAGGCAGGCGAGGGCGCCGGGGTGTGCGCGGGCCAAATGCTCAATGACCAAATCCCAATGACCAATCAAGCCCCAAATCGCAATTCCCGAAGCACCAAACACATGCGGCTCGAAGCGTTTTGGATTTGGCGTGTTGGAGTTTGGTGCTTGCCCGCCCGTGGCGGGTGCATTTGGAGCTTGGCGCTTGTGTCTTGGGCATTGACGCGGCCCCTCCACATCGTGGTCAGGCGCGCAGTGCCTTGCCGGACAATGCCCCGCGGAAAGTGGGGTCGCGTCAGCGTGTGGGGCGGTTTGACAGGCCGCCCCGGCGGGCGTACAATCCCCGCCACGTTTGCCGCAGAACCGCACCGGGCCGGAGCACACCGATGCCGAGCACCCTCAAGGTCACGTTCCTGCCGGAGAACAGGCACGTCCACGTCCTGCCGGGCACGACGGTGCTCGAGGCCGCGGGCCGCGCCAACATCATCATCGAGACCCCCTGCGGCGGAAAGGGCACGTGCGGCCAGTGCCGCGTCGTCATCACAAAGGGCGCGCCCGCGCCGAACGCCGCCGAGACGGAGCGCCTTGAGACTGACGAACTCGCCCGCGGCGTCCGCCTCGCATGCCAGACCGAGATTCATCGCGACATGCTCGTCGAGGTGCCCGCGGCGTCGCGGTTCCTCGGCCAGAAAATCCTCGCCGAGGGCATCGCCGCCGAGTGCAAGCTCGAGCCGTCCGTCTCGCTCGACCCCGACGATGCCGCCGGCCTCCTCTACGGCTGCGCGTTCGACGTCGGCACGACGACCATCGTCGGCACGCTCATCAACCTGTCGACCGGCGAACAGGTGACGTCGGCCTCGAGCGCAAACCCGCAGATCCCGCTCGGCGACGACGTCATCGCGCGGATCGGGCACGCGGGCAACAGCGGCCTCAGCGAGCTTCAGACGCTCGTGGTCCGCTGCGTCAACGAGCTGATCGAAACGACCTGCGGCCGCGCCGGCATCGGCATCGAGTCCGTCTACGAGGTCACGCTCGCCGGCAACACGACGATGAACCACCTGCTGCTCGGGATCGACCCGACGCCGCTGGCGCACGCGCCCTACGAGGCCGTCCTGCTCGACGGCAAGGTCTCGGCCCCCGAGGAGCTTGGGATTCGGATCCGCCCGGGCGGCCGCGTCTACACGATGCCGAACATCGCGGGCTACGTCGGCGGCGACACGGTCGGCGTGATTCTCGCGGCGGGCATGGAAGACTACGACGGGCTCCAGATCGCGCTCGACATCGGCACGAACGGCGAACTCGTGCTCGGGGGCTCGCGCCGGCTCGTCGCGTGCTCGACGGCGGCTGGCCCGGCGTTTGAGGGCGCCCGCATCAAGCACGGAATGCGGGCCGCCAAGGGCGCGATCGAGAAGGTGCTCTTCGACGGCGACGTGCGCCTCAACGTCATCGGGGCTCACAAGCCGCGCGGGCTCTGCGGCACGGGCACGATCGACGCCGTTGCCGCGCTCCTCGACGCGGGCATCATCGAATCGACCGGCCGGATGCTCCCGCCCGACGAGCTGCCCGACGGGCTGAGCGACGCCGTGCGGGCGCGCGTCGGCGAGGAGAACGGCCAGCCCTGCTTCACGCTCGCCACGGCGGAGGAGTCGGACATCGACGGGCCCATCCTGTTCACGCAGCGCGACGTCCGCGAGGTCCAGCTCGGCAAGGGCGCCATCGCCGCCGGCACGAACATCATCCTGCGCGAGTACGGGGCGACGGTCGACCAGCTCGACCGCGTGCTCCTGGCCGGCGCGTTCGGCAACTTCATCCGGGCGCGGAGCGCGCTCCGCATCGGCCTCCTGCCGCCCATCCCTCGGCACAAGGTCGAGTTCATCGGCAACGCCGCCGGGACCGGCTCGAAGATGGTGCTGATGGGCAAGCGGTGCCGCGCACGGGCCGAGGCGATCGGAAAAGAGACCGAGTACATCGAGCTGGCCGGCCGGCCCGACTTCCAGATGGAGTTCGCCGCCGCCATGCTCTTCCCCGACCCGCCCTCTCAGCCATAGCCAGGATCTTGCTCGCTATGTTGAAAAACGAGATCCCTGCTTGCGGCAGGCAAGCTTCGCTAACGCTCAGGATGACAACCTACGCAGATGCCCACTTGCTGTCATTCTGAGCGAAGCGAAGAACCTCTTGGCGCCACGGAACCGGCCTTTTTAACAGAGCAGGTCTTGCTCTTACTCCTAATCTTACTCTCACTCTCACTCACCCGCCCGCGAGAAGCATTGGACTGCAATCGGGATTACGACTAAGATGATGGCTGCGGCCAACCGCTTTGAGGGAATCGCCGAGGACCGATGAGCTATCAGAGGGGCGGATACCAGGCGCGGTTCGGGTTCGGCACGCCGACGCCGCCCACACTCAAGGCGCTCCTGATCGCCAACCTCGCCGTGTTTGCGCTCCAGATCGCTCTGCACATCGGCTCGCCGGACGCGTCGCGGTGGTTTGAAGACTGGTTCATGCTCAGGCCCGCCTTCGCGATCGGCAAACTCCGCCTGTGGCAGTTCGTCACCTACGCGTTCGTCCACGACCTCCAGCTCCTGCTCCACATCGCGTTCAACATGTTCATGCTCTGGATGCTGGGCCGCGACGTCGCGTGGGTGCTCGGGCGCAAGCGGTTCCTGACCCTGTATTTCGCCGCCGCCGTCGCGGGCGGCATCTGCATGATCCCGTGGTACAACGCGTACACGCTCGGGGCGTCCGGCGCCGTCTTCGGCGTGATGGCCATGTTCGCGCGGCTGTTCCCCGACCGGCGCATCCTTGTCATGGGCATCATCCCGATGAAGATGAAGACGTTCGTTGTCATCATCGTGGCGATGGAAGTGATCCTGCAGTTGAGCGGCGGGACGAGCACGGCCCACCTCGCCCACCTCGGCGGATTCGCCGTCGGATGGTACTTCCTCGCGTTCGGGCGCGCGACGCAGCGGTCCCAGGCGGCCAGAGAGCGCGAAAGGATGCTCCGGGCCGAGCGGGAAGAGGCGGAAGTGCGGGCCGAGGTCGACCGGCTGCTCGCCAAGGTCGGGCGCGAGGGGCTCCAAAGCTTGACCGGCCGCGAACGGGAATTCCTGAAGCAGACGAGTAAGCGATTCCGGAAATAGAGTAGAATGGGCCGACGGGCCGGGCCGGTCATCGAACCGAAAGGAGGTCGCAGATGGGAAGACTCAGACAGGTCGCAGAGGATGACGCAAAGGGTAAGGCGGCGGAATTGTACGCGGGCATCAAGGAGAAGCTCGGCCGCGTGCCGAACGTGCACCAGGCGATGGCCGTGAACCCCGGCTTCCTCGAGGTGATGCTCAAGCTCGGGGCGACCGCGGGCAAGGGCCTCGACATGAAGACGAAGGAGTTGATCAATATCGCCGTCAGCAGCGTCAACAATTGCCAGTATTGCCTCGACGCGCACGTCGCGATCGCGAAGGCGAACGGCGTGACCGACGACGAGATCCACGCCGCCGTCGAGTGCGCCGCCGCGATGAGCGCTTTCAACGTCTTCAACCACGGGGCCGATCCCGAGATCGACTTCTGACCGGGGCCGAACGAATCCAGCGGGAGAACGGCTCGGAATCGGTTCTCCCGTCACCAGAGCACCGAACCGGAGATGGAGATGCTCTGTTGAAAACCAACTTATGCAACGACGCAGAGATTCTTCGCTCCGCTCAGAATGACAGTGTGCGGCCATTCCACAGGTTGTCATCCTGAGCGTTAGCGAAGCTTGCCTGCCGCAAGCAGGGATCTCGGTTTTCAACAGGGCAACATGGAGACAGGAATGGCCGGACCTCGCATTGCACCTTACGGAAGCTGGAAATCGCCGATCACGTCGGACCTGATCGTCGCCGAGACGATCCGGCTGACAGAGATCGCGCTCGACGGTGACGACATCTACTGGATCGAGATGCGACCGTCCGAGGGCGGGCGGTACGTCGTCGTGAGGCGCTCACCCGGCGGGGCCACGACGGACGTCACGCCGCCCGGCTTCAACGCGAGGACGCGCGTCCACGAGTACGGCGGCGGGTCATACGTCGTCGACCGCGGGAGCGTGGTCTTCTCGCACTTCGACGATCAGCGGCTCTACCGGGGGCGCCCGGGCGAGACGCCCGTCGCCATCACGCCCGACGCGCCGCTCCGCTATGCCGACGCTGTCGTCGACCGCGCCCGCGGCCGCCTCATCTGCGTGCGGGAGGACCACACCGCAGACGGCGAACCCGTCAACACGATCTGCGGGGTCGGTCTCGACGGAGAATCGGCAGATGCCGTGCTGGTCTCGGGCAGCGACTTCTACGCCTCGCCGCGCCTCAGCCCCGACGGCTCCCGACTTGCCTGGGTCACGTGGGGCCATCCGAACATGCCGTGGGACAGCACGGAGCTATGGGTTGGCGAGGTCGACACCGACGGCTCCGTCGTCCGCAGCAAGCACGTGGCTGGTGGGCCGGGCGAGTCGGTCGTTCAGCCCGAATGGTCGCCGGACGGCGTGCTGCATTTCGTCTCCGACCGCACCGACTGGTGGAACATCTATCGCCTGACCGGCGGATCGGTCGAGCCCGTCTGCGAGATGGAGGCGGAGTTCGGCTGGCCGCATTGGGTCTTTCGGAACGCGCTCTACGCGTTCGCGGGCGACGGCCGGATCGTCTGCTCGTTCACGCAGGGCGGCACGTGGCGCCTGGGCGTCATCGACCCGGCGGCGGGCGAGTTGCAGGCTGTTGACGCTCCGTATTCGGACATCAACTGTGTTTGCGCGGAGGGCACGACCGCGTGCTTCCGGGGCGGCTCGCCCGCCGAGCACGCAGCGGTTGTCCGACTCGACCTCGAGACCGGCGAGACGGACGTGCTCCGCCGCTCGAGTACGATCGAGGTCGACCCCGGCTACATCACCGCGCCCGAGCCCGTCGAGTTCCCGACCGAGGGCGGCCGGACGGCCCACGCGTTCTTCTATCCGCCGAAGAACCGCGACTTCGCGGCGCCCGACGGCGAGCGCCCGCCGCTCCTCGTCAAGATCCACGGCGGCCCGACCGGCGCGACCTCTACCGCCCTCTCGCTCGACATCCAATATTGGACGAGCCGCGGCATCGCCGTGCTCGACGTGAACTACGGCGGCAGCACCGGCTACGGCCGCCCGTACCGCGAACGGCTCCGCGACAACTGGGGAGTCGTCGACGTCGACGACTGCGTGCACGGAGCCCGCTGGCTCGTCGACGGCAACCTCGTCGACGGCGAGCGGCTCGCCATCCGCGGCGGCAGCGCCGGCGGCTACACGACCCTCGCCGCGCTCGCGTTCCGCGACGTCTTCAAGGCCGGCGCCAGCTACTTCGGCGTGAGCGACGCCGAGGCGCTCGCGAAGGAGACCCACAAGTTCGAGTCGCGCTACCTCGACGGCCTCATCGGCCCCTACCCGGAGCGGGCCGACGTGTACCACGAGCGCTCGGCCATCCATCACATCGACGGACTCGACCGCCCCCTCATTCTGTTCCAGGGGCTCGAGGACAAGATCGTCCCGCCGAACCAGGCCGAGATGATGTTCGACGCGCTGAAGCGGAAGGGCATCCCCGTCGCCTACGTCGCGTTCGAGGGCGAGCAGCACGGGTTTCGGAAGGCGAAGAACATCAAGCGGGCGCTCGACGCCGAGTTGTACTTCTACGGGAAGGTCTTCGGCTTCGACCTCGCCGACCCGGTCGAGCCCGTCCCCATCGAGAACGTAGAGTAATCAGTTATCAGTCATCAGTGATCAGTCACCGGTTGCCAGGTGTGCTGGCGGGTTGCCACTGATGACTGATTACTGATTACTGGCTACTCGCTTCGATCCGGTTGGTTTCGACGGAGACGATCTTGAGGCGGGGGGCCTGCACCTTGCCAAGCAGGACGGCGAGGGTGCGGGCGTCGCCCTTGAACCGGCAATCGAGCGTCGCGACGCCCTCGTGGTACGACCGCTGCACGACCTTCTGCATCCCCTTGAGCTTCTTGAGCGCCTCTTCGAGCGCGACGATCTCCTTGAACTCGACCCCCTTCACGAGAAGCTCGATCGCGGCCTCGTCGATGCTCGCCTTGCGCAGGTGGAGCACGATCTTCTTGATGAGCGACCGCGCGATCTCCTCGCCCGCTCCGGAGAGCGCGCGCTTCTCGGCGCTCGCCGCGCTGCGGCCGCCACGGCGGATCGTCACGTTCTCGGCCGCGACCACCTGCCCGGAACTGACCAGCACCGCCTTCGCCTCGATCGTCGCGGCGTAAAACGTCTGCTCCACGCCGTAGACCTTCTCGACCTTCGCGAAGTTCGTGTAGCCCTTGCCCGTGATGAGGATGTCGCAGCCCCAGCGCTTGCCGAGCTTCTGGGCGAGCGCCGGATCTTTGAAGCTGCTCAGGCGGTCGCGCGCCTTGATCGCGTCGACCTGCGAGCGGTCGACGACGTTGAACTTCTTCGCGAGCAGCGCCGTCTCGAAGCTCGACTGCACGAGCGTCGTCTCGGCGGGCCGGTCGCCGGCGAAGTCGACGAGCGCGCACGCAATCCGCTGGTGGTTGCTGAGGTAGTGCAGGATCGAGAGGTCCTTCGCGATCAGCTTCGTCGAGACAACCGCGCGAACCTTCGCCTTGAATATGCCGCGATCGCGCTTGAGGGAGAGGACGTCGAACTTCTCGATCGTGCCGCGGGTCTCGGCGAGGATGACGTCGCGCGCAAGCTGCCAGTCGACCGTCAAGCTCTCGTTGCGGATGATGACACCGGCCCCGCGTTCGAGCGCATTGCGGAGCGCGTCCTTCTTCGCGGCCTCCTCGGTGACGCCCTCGCCGGTCGCCTCGATGGTCTTCGTGCCGGCTGTATCGGCGGGCAGTTCGGTGCCGGCGCCGACCGTTCCGTCGGGCACCTTGTCGGGCGTCAGCCACGGCGGGGGCGGAATGGGGTCCGGCTCGGAGCACGCGGACGCGAGGAGCGCGAGCGCCAGAACGGCGAGGAAGATTGCGGGCGGCTTCCGCATAGCGTCACCACCGCCTCCCCTTCTTGATGGCGGCTTTGACGTCGGACTCCAGGGCGCGGACCGTGACGACGATGGCGGAGTTGTCGGGCGTCAGGTGCTCGGACACGCGGTGCACGCCCTTGATGAGCCCGCCGCTCCGGCTGATGATGCGGTCGTGCTGAGCGACGAAGTCCTTGACCTCCGACTCCGACCGCAGGAACGTCCCGGCATACTCCTCGAGCAGGTTGCGCTGCGCATCGATGAGGGCGGCCCGCTTCGCCAGGAGGATCGCCTGGGCGCGCGAAATGTCCCGTCCCTTGTAGGCGTCGAGCGCCGCCGTGCCCGTCGCCGTGAGCGTCTTGCTCGCGCACCCGGTCACGGCCACCGCGGCCAGCAGTGCCAGCGGCAACAGGGTCCTCTTCATCTTCGCCTCCTTTCGCGATTCTATTTGAGCCCGAGCGCGGCCTCGAGGTCGAGTACATCGACCGCCACTTCGACCTCGATGGAGCCGTCGTCCTTCGGTGTCTCCCGAACGACCCGGGCGCCCTTGATCACCGCGTCGACCTTCGTCTGGATAATGTCCTGCTTCGCCATATAGTCTTCGACCGTCGTCGACGCGCTCAGCCGGATGCCCTTGATGCGTTCTGTCAGGGTCCGGAGCGCGTCCATCTTGCCGGCGCGCTTGGCTCGGAGCGCCGCGACACGCGGGTCCAGCCCCTCCGGCATCAGGCCCGTGCCGACGGCGGTGACGGTCTTGAGCTTCGGGTTGATGCCGAGCTTCGACCCGCCGGTCGAGACGCCGCCGATCTCGCTCGGCCACACGAATGGCGCGGTCAGCGCGGCGTTCGGATCGGGCCCGTCCCCGAGCGTCGCCCGGAGGTCCTTCTCCCTCGCCTGGACGACGACCGAGTAGACGGTTTGGTCGGGGCTGAGCTGGACGTTGACAATCTTGACGCCCTTGATGAGCCCGCCCGTCGTCGCCAGGATCCGATCGGAGCTGGTGACGAAGTCGTCGATCTGCGTCTGCGACGTGAGGAACGTGCCGGCGTAGCGCTCGATCAGATCGCGCTGGGCGACCAGGAGCGCGGTGCGTTTGGCCAGGTTGACCGCCTGCCCGCGGGTCATGCCCCGCTTCGTGTAGGCATCGAGGGCGGCTTCGCCCGTGCCCGTGATCTTGCGATTGCCCGCGCATCCGGCCGCGAGTGCGGCCGCGGCGGCGACAAGCAGGACCAGCTTCCGCATTACTCCGCTCCCTTCTTCGCGGCGGGCGCCGCGCCCTTCGCCGGCGGCTTGTCCACCGCCTTCTTCGGGGCGGGCGGAGCGCCCTTCTTCGCATCGCCCTTCTTGTCGTCGGGCTTCTCCTCGACCGGCTTCGGGGGCCGCACGGGCATGCCGCCGCCAATCGCGTAGAGCCGGCGCGGCGTTCCTTCGACGAGCAGATCCCGAAGCGCCGACGGCAGGTCGCGTGTCGCGAGACCGACGCGCACCTTCCCGACCCCGGTGGGCGTCACCTCGAATCGCAGAATCGCCCGCGTGCGACACAGGCGGTCGATGCGCTTCTTGGCCGCCTCTTCTCGCTCGATCAGGGTCTTCGCGGGCGCTCCCGAGCGGAGTTGCATGGCGTAGATCCGCCGCTTGAGGTTGGCGCGCGCGTGAACGAACCCGTTGATGCGGGCGAACTCCGCCATCTCCGGCGTCAGAGCCCGGCCGAGATCGCCCCGAAACCGCCCGAGCCGGAGCGGCGGCAGCAACACGGTGCCGGGCAGCGACAACTTCACCTTGTAGACCTCGCCCTCCGCGTCGATGCTCTCGCTCGTGAGAGTCGCCCAGACCATCGCCGCGTTGACCTGGATGCGCAGCTCCGGATGGCGCGTCAGGAAGGCGGCGACCGTCACGTCCGGATCGAGCGACAGCTCGAGAATGTCCTTCGAGAGCGCCGCGTGCGCATTCGCGATCGCCCGGAACCGCGCGGCCGCCTTGGCCTTCTCAGCGTCCTTGCCGGCGGGCACTTTCGCTTCGCCCTCCGCCTCGAGCGGCTTCTCGGCCCATTGCGTGACCTCGTCGCTGACACCTGCGGCCACCGCGCCGGTCAGCATGAATGCGCTCTTGATGTCGGCGACGCCGTCGGCCCGGATATAGCGCGGCAGGACGGAGATTTTGGAGCGAAGGTCATAGGAGAGGAGCGACGTTTCGAGCTCGACGGCCACGTGGGCCAGCCCGGTCTCGCCGAAGGTCGGGCCGTCGACGACGGCCGCGGACCGGAGCGCCGCTTCCAGCTCGGCCCGCAGGTCGGCGTTTCGGGCCAGGAGCCCGCCGACAGTCCGGCCCTCTCGCGCGCCCAGGACGTAGAAGTCGTTGGTCAGGTTGATGAACGCATCGGCGCGGGCCGCGGCGGCCCCCGCCTGCTGGTCCTTCGATATTTCCTCCGCCGCCCGGGCGCCCGCGATCAGGACGAGAAGGCCCAGAACAACCGGCAGCAGGGACGGAAAACGTGCTTTCATGGTGATTTCCCCAAGTGATTGCGTTGCTCGCTGCTTGATTATACTACGGTCGTCGCGTGAAATGTACAAGTCTTTTCGGGGCCTCGAAATCGGGGCCATGACGCCTCTCCGGCGATTGTCGCTTTCCATGTTGCCGCCATGCCCCGCCTGCGGTATGATGACCGTATGAGCCGGAAACTGGTCCTGACCCTTGCTTGTTGTGCCGTCGCGCTGTCTGCGGCCGCGGCGGAGCCGAAGCCGCAGGCGGGCCGCGAGGCGACCATCCATCTGCGCGACCGCTCGACCTTGAAGTGCACCGTGATCGCGTTCGCCGACGGCCGGTTCCGGGTCCTCACCAACGGCAAGGAAGATTCGATCCCGATCGAGCGCGTGGCCAAAGTCGAGTTCGGCCGGGCGGTCGGCGAATCGGTCCGCGACCCCTTCGTCGTCATGACGCCCCGGCCGACGACGGAGCCGGCGGCCGTCGACGGGGCCGCCCGCGCGCGTCTGGCGGCGAAGCTCATCGGCTCGCTCAACGTCCGCCAGATCGTGCACTGGCTGGCCCGCTGGACCGACCGGTATCGCGACCCGAAGCTCCTGGAGAACGCCGAGGCGGGCGCCCGGCGGATGCTCGCCACCAAGCCAGGCAAGGGCTCGCTCGATCGCAACCTCCGGTTCATCGTCGTGCTGGCACGGATCGCGAGCGAGGATTCCAAACGGGCCGCGCGGCTGCTCGAGCGGCTGAAGCGCGACTACCCGGATGATCCGGAGATGCAGGGCGCGAGGTTGCGCGGCCTGTCATTCACGATCGAGCGGATCAAGCGCTCGCGGGGCCGCCCGCTGCGGCCCGGAATGCGCCGCCCGCCGCGAGACCGGGACCGCGAGCCGCCGCCCCGGGAGCGCGAACCGCCGCCGGAATGATCCCCACGGTCAGTGCAGCGTATGCGCTTGGCGACTGCGAATGGTGGCACGCCCCCCGGCGGCGAAAAACGGGGACTGCGGGGCTGTTGAAGAAGTGCCTTCTCTAGCCTGAAAGGCTCAAATCCATCAGCCCAGGGCGAAGCCCTGGGAAAGTGTCGGTGAGACGGGAAAGCCCTGAAGGGGCGATAGAGACGCTGTGACGCCCCTACAGGGCTTGGCTCAAGGCGCATCTGCTCACCCAGGGCTTCGCCCTGGGCTAGTGAATAGTGCCCCTTCGGGGCAAGAAACAGACTTTTTCAACAGCCCCACTGCCATCGGTGGGTGTCCCCGCTTTTCGCGACGACGCCAGGCACGCGTCGTGTACCCCTCTCGACTTCCTACCCCAGAATCGCCGCGAGATCCTCCTGCGGCGTCGTGATCGGCGCGATGTTGAACTTGTCGACGAGCACCTGCAAGACCGGGGGCGTGATGAACGCCGGCAAGCTCGGCCCGATCCGAATGTCCCGAATGCCGAGGTGCAGCAGCGTCAGCAGGATGGCGACCGCCTTCTGCTCGTACCAGGACAGGATCATCGAGAGCGGCAGGTCGTTCACGCCGCAGTCGAACGCGCCCGCGAGCGCGACCGCTATCTGCACGGCCGAGTAGGCGTCGTTGCACTGCCCGACGTCGAGCAGCCGCGGGATCCCTTCGCCGACTTCGTCCGCCGAAGCGGGACTTCGTCGCCCGCGAAGGCGGATGTCGCCGAAGTCGAGCTTGTTGAATCGATACTTCCCGCAGGCGAGCGTCAGGATGACGCAGTCGTCGGGCACGCTCTGTGCGAAGTCCGTGTAGTAGTTGCGGCCTGGCTTCGCGCCGTCGCAGCCGCCGATGAGGAAGAAGTGCTTGACGGCCCCGGCCTTGACGGCTTCGACGACCTTGTCGGCGACGCCGAGGACGGCGTTTCGCGCAAAGCCGACCAGGATGGTTTTCTCCTCACCGTCTTCGGCGAATCCGTCGGCCGCGAGCGCCGCGTCGATGACGGGCTGGAAGTCGCGATCGCTGATGTGCGTCACGCCCGGCCACGCGACCAGCCCGGTCGTGAAGATGCTGTCCGCGTAGCTTTCCTGCGGCTTCTGGATGCAGTTGGTCGTCATGAGGATCGCGCCGGGGAACGCGGCGAACTCGTCCCGCTGGTCCTGCCACGCGCCGCCGTAGTTGCCGACGAGGTGCTGGTACTTCTTGAGGCCTGGGTAGGCGTGGCAGGGGAGCATCTCGCCGTGGGTGTAGACGTTGATGCCCCAGCCCTCGGTCTGCTTGAGCAGCTCTTCGAGGTCCTTGAGGTCGTGCCCGGAGACGACGATGGCCTTGCCCGCGACGGGCGTGATGCGGACGGACGTCGGCTCGGGATGCCCGTAGGCGTCGGTGTTGGCCTTGTCGAGTAACTCCATCACCTTCAGGTTGAGCTCACCGACGCCGAACGCGCCCCCGGCCAGCATGTCGATGTCGGTCGGATCGTCGGCCAGGGAACTCAGACACTGGTGGAAGGCCGCGTAGACGGCGTCGTTCTCGACGCCGAGAATCTGCGCGTGGTCGGCGTAGGCGGCGGCGCCCTTGAGCCCGTAAAGGACGAGTTCCTGGAGGCCGGCGATGTCGTCGCCGACGGCCGCGCGGCGCGCCTCGATGCCGATGTCCGCGGCCTGCGCGACGAGCCCGTCGATGTCCGAGGCGGGCGCGAACGCCGCCGGACCGGACAGCTCCTCCGGGGTGTCGACGGCGCTCTCGTAGAGCGCCTTCGCCTTGTCTCGCACCTCGACGGCCTGGACGATGAGCCCGGCGAGCCGCTCGGGATCGAAGTTGACGTTCGTCACCGTCGAGAAGAGCGCGCGAACGACGAACACATCGACGTCGCGGTCCTTCGCGCCGGCCTCGCGGCCTCGGTGCGCGTATTGCGCAACCCCCTTGGCGAGGTACACGAGCACGTCCTGGAGCGCCGCCGTCGTCGCATCCTTCCCGCACACGCCCTGGACCGTGCAGCCGGATCCCTTGGCCGTCTGCTCGCACTGATAGCACAACATACCCATCGTTTGCTCCTTTCCCCGTTCAATGGCCCGGTCAGTTTCTATGTCGAGCGAAGCATTATGAGCAGCATCTTGAAACGCTGTTCGGCCTGCACCGCGTGCGGCACGTTTGCCGGCATGACGACGAGCTGGCCCGCGGCCGCGCGAACGGGCTTGCCTCCGATGACGACCGTCGCCCCGCCGTCGAGAATCTGGATGACGGCATCGAAGGGCGCGGAATGCTCGCTCAGGCCCTGGCCGGCGTCGAAGGCGAAGAGGGTGAGCGTGCCCGCGTCGTTCTTCGCGATCTCGCGGCTCACGATCGACCCGTCGGCGTAATCGACGAGCCCGGCGAGGTCGAGCGCTTTGGCCGCCGGGATTGCTCGCCTGGCGTCGTCATTCATTCGTGCGTTCCCTTCAAGAACCCAACCTTATGCCGCGCGGCGCATGCCCGTGTTGCAGCAGCGCGGCTCGAACTGGCCGCCGCCCTCGAGCAACACGCCGACCTCCGCCCCGCACACCGGACAGACGTAGAAGGCGAGGCGGCGCGACTGCGCGACCATGTCGCGGTTGCAGCATCGGGGACCAAACTCGCCCGTCCCCACCGCGAGGATTGTCAGTTCGGCGCCGCAGACCGGGCAGCGGTAGATGCGGCCGCGAGGAGCGCTCGTGCTCATCGGAGCCCTCCGCCGGCCGGGGCCGCCTTCTGCATCGGTCGCCCGCAACAGACTAGCTCCAGCGTCCCCACGCCTCCCCGCGTGACCATCACGAGCTGGCCGCAGGTCTTGCAGGCGTAGGCCGACCCGACGTGGATCGTGAGCGCCTGCGTCCAGCGCTCGAGGTCGCAATCGGGCGGCTGGCTCGATCCAAAGTCCGACATCGGTCCCTCCCTTCAGCAATTCGGTCTCTCGATTCATTTCGACGAAGACGGGGGTGCCGGCGTCAGCCGTGTGCCCCCGGTTTCGTCGGCTCGCCGTCAGCGGCGAGCAGCAGCCCGGCCTCGCGGTGCTTCGCCGCGATGCCGTCGGCGAGGACGTCGAGCGCCGCGAAGTCTTCCTCGCGCGGCGCCCCCTTGATGACAACCGGCTCGACGAGGTCGAGCTTCAGGTTGCTGATCAGGTCGGTGATCTGGTCGACCGCCCTGCTCGCCCAGCCGTAGGAGCCGACGATCGAGCCGAACATCGCCTTCGGCCGGAGCGCGTTCGCGATGTAGGCCGCGTGGACGACGGACGGGTGCGCGCCCGTCAGCACGGTCGGCGTGCCGATGATGATCGTCGCCGCATCGACCAGCCCCATTGCGAGCCGGCCCAGGTCGACCTCCTCGAGGTTGAACCGCTCGACAACGATGCCCCGTTGCGTGAGCGCGTCGACGAGATGATCGATCATCTGCCGCGTGCTGTCGTGCATCGAGACGTACGGGATGGCGGCGATGTTCTTCGGCGTGTTCGACGTCCACTCGCGATAGGCGTCGACGATGAGGGCGGGCCGGGCGTGGAGCGGGCCGTGGCTCGGGCAGATGGTCGCGATGTCGTAGCCGTCGAGCTTCTCGAGGTGCTTCTGGATCAGCTTGCGGAACGGCATCATGATCTCGGCGTAGTAGCGCTTCCCGGCCTCGTGGACGCGCTCCTCGCCCGCGGGCCCCTCGGGCCGGACGAACAGCTCGTTGGTCGCGAGGTGCGAGCCGAAGAGGTCGCAACTGAAGAGCACCTTGTCCTCGCGGAGGTACGTGACCATCGTGTCGGGCCAGTGGACCCAGGGCATGTGGATGAACTCGAGCGTCTTGCCGCCCAACTCGACGGTCGCGCCGTCCTCGACGGCCTCGACGCGGGCCGCGTCCAGGTGCAGTTCGTCGAGCAGGAGCGCGCGGCACTTGGGCGTCGCGAGGACCTTCGCGTCCGGGTACTTCTCGAGCAGGGGCCCGATGGAACCCGAGTGGTCCTGCTCGGCGTGGTTGGAGATGATGATGTCGATCCGCTCGATGCCGGCGAGTTGGTCGACGAGCGTCTCCAGGAACGGCGGGTCGACCGTATCGATCAGCGCGGTCTTGTCGGTTCCCTCGACGAGGTAGGCGTTGTAGCTCGTGCCGTCGGGCAGCGGGATGAGGGCGTCGAACAGCCGGCGGTCCCAGTCCTGCACGCCGACCGACGAGACGCCGTTCGTGATTTCTCTCGGCCTGGTGCTCATTGCCCCGCTCCTCCCGCGTCTCCGGGCGCGGCGACGATGGCGCGGCTGATGGCGCCGGCGATGCCGATCGTGTGGACCTCGACGGGCAGGCCGGGCAGCGATGCCTCGCAGGCCTCGATGGTCGCCGCGGCGATGCCGGCGCAGCAGGGGACTTCCATCCGGAGCACGGTCACGCTCGCCGGGTTCGCCCGCGCGAACAGCTTGGCGAGCTTCTCGCGATAGAGGCCGAGGTCGTCGAGCTTCGGGCAGCCGACGAGGACGGCATGCCCGGCGACGTAGCGCGTGTGGAAGTCGGGCACGGCGTAGGCGACGCAATCGGCGCAGACAAGGATGTCGGCGCCTTCGAGGAAGGGCGCTCCGGGCGGCACGAGCCGCAATTGGAGCGGCCAGTTCCGAAGCTGCGACGGCGGGGGCCCGTCGCCCTCGGCGGCGCCGCAGCAGGCGCCGCAGCCGTCTCGCTCGCCGCCGCGTGGGCATCCGGCGACCGGAGCGTCGCCGGCCTCACCGGGCTCCGCGTCCGCCGGCGCGTCTTCCTTGAACAACTCGCGAATGGCGGCACCGGGGCATCGGCCGGGGCAGCCGCCCGCGGCCTCTTCCTCCGGCTCCTGCGCGTCCTCTTTCAGATGTTCCTCGACGGCCGCGGCATCGAACTCGTCGGCCTCGCGCTCTTCGATTGTGATCGCGTCGGCCGGACAGGTGCCGAGACAGTCGCCGAGCCCGTCACAGTAGACTTCCTTGACGAGCCGCGCCTTGCCGTCGATGAGTTGGAGGGCGCCCTCGTGGCACGCGGGGATGCACTCGCCGCAGCCGGTGCACTTCTCCTCGTCGATATGAACGATTCTTCGGTGCGTCGTCATTTCCGCCTCCGGAACGTGCCAGCGAGGTCGCCGAGCCGGTGCTTCGCGAGGTAGTCGCGGACCTCCTTGTTGAGCCGCTTGAGCAGGCCGCCGAAGATGCACCGCTTGCCGCCGCAGGCAGGGGCGTGGAGCAGGCAGTTCTGCGGCGCGAGCCGGCCCTCGATCGCCTCGTAGACTCTGAGCAGCGGGAGCGTCTCGCGGCCCTTGACGATGTGGAACCCGCCGCCGGGCCCCCGCATCGACCGGACGAGCCCGACCTTCGAGAGCCGCTGGAGCACCTTCGAGAGGTGCGCGGGCGAGACGCGGAGCGTGGCGGCGATCTGGCGGGTCGAGATCACCTCCCCCGGCCGGCCGGCGAGCAGCACCATCGCGTGCAGGCCCATCGACGCGGCGTCCGACACCTTCAGCACACTGGCCATGTGAGGTCCTCCGACAGTTATTCTGGTATGAGAATACTATAATGCCGGGTTATGTCAAGAGAAAACTTCCGGAGAAGGTGAAGAGATATGTCACAGGATCATGGTTGCTCGGCCTTGCGGCACCATTGCCCGGTCGCCCTCTTGCGGCCCCGCTGGGGCCGCCCGGACGAAGTCCGGGCCACCCATCAGACGGCAGTCTCTGCTCTGGGTGGCCCCGACTGTGTCGGGGCGGCCGAAGGCCGCAAGAGGGAATCGCTTCGTCCTCTTGTCCGCTTCGCGGGGGCTTCACCCGGGGCTACGATCAGTCGCCGCTACGCGGCTCGAAAAGGGGCTCAATCACATGTGGGCGAAGATAAGCTCATGGAGGCCAGCTACAGGGACCGACCGGCCACGACAGCAGGAGGTGACAGAAAACTAGCGGGCGACGGCGAAGGGGACGTCGGCTCCCTCCGCTTCTTCGACGGGGGCGCCGCCGTTGTCGACACCGTCTTCGCCGATGCTGTAGACGACGTAGCCCTTCTCGCGTTTCTTGAAGCGCAGCGGCTTGCCGTCGAACGGGTCGAGCGGAACGGTGTCAAGGTGCTTTGGGACCAGTTCGTCGAGCGACTGGGGCAGGCGCCCCTCCGCCTCGCGAAACCCCTCGACGGCCAGCGCCGTCCGCGCCGCACGGAGCCGCGCGAAACAACTCATATCCTGACAGACCAGACGGTCGTAGGCGGGAGCCAGCATCCCCAACATAACCTGGCCAATGAAGGTGTCGCCGGATGATTTACCTGTGCACGCGGCTTCCAGTTCAGCCGACACCCGTCGGCTGGCCTCGAACCGCTGATTCAACGGCAACCGAGCCACACCTACCCCACGGGTCAACCACCGGAGGCAAAACAGGCGCGACTCCACCGCCCCCCCAGACAACCGTAGCCAGAGTTCTCCGAGAAATGGAACCTTCTCAGTGAGTTCCCTGTACAGAGGGCCTCCTGCCAGGTAGGACCCGTCGATATTGCAGCGTTCGCCTGCCGCAGCTCGGACAAGGGTCTCGGTTCGTTCCTCTGCCTTGAACAGCGCAGCCAGTTCCGCCCGCTGAGCAGGGCGCAACTGCACTCGAGCCATTGTCTGCTCGAGGGCGCTCTGTGTGCTCTCTATGCAGGACATTCGGACCAACTGGCTGATAATCCCTGGCTCGTTGCGGAGCGACCTCACGAGCCCGATGCTCGCAGCCAAGTGCTCAGTGGCCGCGTCGGCCCGGCCCTCCTCCGCCGCCATCACGGCCGCAAGCTTGAGCCGTTTCGCCGCGACGCGTAACTGGAAGAGATAAGGCATAAGAGCGTCGGGCCCGTCCGCGAACCGGACTGGGAATCTGCACCCTTTGATCTTCGCGGCCTCATGCAGCAGGTCAGTCGCCTCGGCGTTGTCGGTAAGAAACACGGCGATCGCCTTCGTCATTTCTTCCGGAAGCGGCTCGCCGGGCGGCGGTAGTTCGGTTATCCCGTCAATGAGCGGGACGCCCTGCCGCTTCTCGTCGTCTTTCGTGAACTTCGCGAATGCCTTGGCGTAAACGTCCGCGGCGTTCGGGCCGTCGGGATAGGCGTACCACTCGTCCAGTTCTTCGAGCGTGGCGGGATAGCCGGCGGCGCGGATGGCGTCAAGCTCGACGGCGATTTCCTTCTCGACCTCCCGTATCCGCCAGAGCTGTATGGCACACAGCGCGGAGAGCACAACAGCCCCCACGAGGGCGCCCAAGAAAAATCCCCCGGGGGCGCGGAAAATCCGTCGACCACGACGACGCTCCGTTGTCGCTTGCTCTGTCACAGGACCTCCCCCGGCCCACCTCACCGAATGAAGTACCCCGACACGCGCCAGACGCCGTCGTCTTCCTGCGAGACGGCGACGTTTTCGATGGCGGCTTTCTTCTTCTCGAAGACGGTCTCGTATTGGATGACGACGTACTTGCCGTCGGGCAGGCCGGGCATGACCTCGGAGTATTGCGACGACTGGACCGTCCGGGAGACGAGTTTGCCCATGATGGCCCGCGCGGGCGCGATGCTTTCGTGCCACCGCTCCTTCGGGATAATGGCCTGGAGATACTCGCTGACCCCGTCCCAGCTTTCGACGTACTGGCCCTCGTCCATCATGGCGAGCCATTTCTCCGCGGCCTCGGTCGCGGCCTGCTGGGCGACGGGATTGCTCTGCGGCTGCGGCCCGCAGCCGGCGGCGGCGAGGAGCAGAACGATGAGCGTCGTCACGGTCAGCGCCTTCACTAGGTTCTCCTTCGATAAGTCATGACCGCGATGGAGAAAAGACCGTCGAAGCTACGGCGCGAATCGCTGACCGAAAAGTGAACACAGCGATTGGATGAATGCGTCGTAATGCAATTGATCCCCGACGTTCGGAGCGGGAGGCCCGACAACGTATGCTGTGTCGGACAGACGAACATTGTCCATGTCCACAACGATTACGGCCATCGCCTCCAGACCTTCTCCCTGCAGCCCGGTTCTGCTGGTGATACCCCGCGTTTGTTGAATGCAGTGCTTCACAAGCGCAGCGGGGTCCTTGTGCACGGTCGTCTCGTCCCGCAACGGCGAACTGAACTCCTCGGCGCGGTTGACGATGAGCACGCCGGCCGCAATGGCCCGATTGCTGTACCGATGAACGTGCTCGTGATGTGCTTCGAAGTCTCGCTTGCGGTTCTTGACCGCTTTGCGGTGCTCCGTCATGACGCTCTTGATCTCAATCGCCACCTGGACGGTGGACGGAGGCGTCCTTCTGATGGCGCATCCGCTCTCAGGCGGCGGCGTCCCGGGCGGCGGAGGCCCGAGGACCAAGTCCACGTTCCAGTCGGAGGTCCCCGCATTGATCGTAAAGTTGAGGTCGCACACAAGGGCGCCCGCGGCGGCCCCGGCAGCGATCACCGGGCAGTTGGCAACAAGGTCGGCAACGATGGCCTCTGCCAACGCGTTGGAGTGCTTGTTCGATCGCGGATGATACCCCTGGGCCTGCAAATGGCGAAGGAACGACTCGGGTTGTGGGCTCATGGGAAATCCACTTCCGCGTGATCCGGAACGCAGGCAAGCTGCTCCCGCCCGCGGTCGATGTAGGCCGGCTCGATCTCGAAACCGATCGAGGACCGGTGCATGTCTATCGCCGCCAAAGTCGTGTGCCCCACTCCCCAGAAGGGATCCAAGACGGTGTCACCCACGAAAGAGAACATGCCGATCAACCGCCTGGCGATCTCCGTCGGGAAGGGAGCCGGATGTCCTCTCTGGAGGTTGCCAGGAACATCGGCCCAGACTTGCTGAAACCAACGGGCGTAATCCGCCTTGTCAATAACGGACAGGTCGCGTTGCTCTTGGGTGGGATGCCGATACCCGCCCGACTTTCGGAACATCAGAATGAACTCGACATCGTTCTTGATAACCGCGTTGGGCTCATACGGCTTCCCAAGGAACGTGCTGCCGTTCCCGGCAACTTCGGTCCGCACATTGGCGATCTTCTTCCAGATAATCGGGGCGAGCGGATCGAACCCCATCGCCTGGCATTGAACCTGAAGATAGGAATGAAGCGGCTCCACAACATGGCGCCCGTGCTGTCGCCGCGAGCGGCACACATCGCCGACAACGATGCACATGCGGCCGCCGGGAACGAGCATATTGAAGCACCGCTGCCACACCTTTTGCAGTTCACGGAGGAACTCGTCGCGGTCGTCTATGTGACCAAGCTGGGCGCCGTCGCGGTCGTCGGCATACTTCTTGAGGTTCCAGTACGGCGGCGACGTCACGACAAGGTGGACTTCTGTCGTTGGGTCCAACCCGCGCATGTCGCGTGCGTCGGCCGTGTAGATCGTATGCGTGGTTCTCGTCAACGTCGAGCCGTTAGCCCACGCTTCCTGTTTGGCGCGAAGCTTCTCCTCAACGGTCGACTCGCCCTTGCGGCGGACGCCGGCCTGACGAGTGCATCGACTCGACGCCGTGAAGCCCAAAGTTCTCTGGCTCGGGCGTGTCTTGGACATCAAACGATTTCTCACCTGAAGTGCCCCGACTATATCACGCGGCCGTTCCCGAGGCAATCAGATTCTCGCGGCCCGAGTCGATTGCCGGTTCAGCTTCACGCCCCGCTCGCAGAGAGTCGCGTTTCCCTTCTCGCCGTGGCCAGCGCGAGCGCGGCGGCGACGGTCGGTCTCATCTGAATCTCCCTTCCGTGGATTACAGGGGTGTCAGCGCGACGTCGCCGGGCTCGAAAAGCGCTTTCACGGACGGCCGCGCGAGGACGATGATGGTGAACACGCCGAGGATCGTGCCGAACGGGATGAAGATGCAGCAGATCCCGGCGATGACGAAGCAGTAGGTGTAGTGTGTGCGGCGGCTGAGGCAGCGGCCGGCGATGGCGATCAGGCCGGCGAGCGTCCACGCGCACAGGATGTAGATCGCCGCGAACGCGACGAAGATCGCCCCGAAGAACTTCATCGGTGGCCCGTGAGGCCCCTTTCTCGGCCACGGGACTGGCTCGCATTCCTCGGCGACGTCGGCGGCCACGTGGCGGGGCGGCTCGTCGGGCGTGCCAGGGGCGGCTTCCTCTGTCGAAGCATCGCGCGGCTCGGGCGGGGGCGGGACGGCTTCCTCGATGTCCTCGGCGACGGCCTCGGGCACCTTGATATCCAGCTCCGGCTTGTCGCCGCCCTCGGGGACGACCCAGATGATGTCGGCGTCCTCGTGGTCGGCGCGGTGGTCGTCGAACGAGTCGTCCATCACGCCAGAGAGCATCAGGATACCAATGACGAGATGGATGACGGGGAAGCAGCCGAAGAGCGCGGCCAAGCCTGCCACGACGTAGTGGAAGACGGACAGCAGCCGCAGGTGTTCCTCGTCCCTGTTTACGGTGTCGCTCATGGTTCTCACTCCCTCCGACCGGTTTCGAAGAGCGCCTTCGCGGACGGCCGCGAAAGAACGATCAGGGTGAACACGCCGAGGATAGTGCCCCACGGAATAGACAGGCAGGAAATCACGGCTATGACGAAACAGAACGTGTAGTGTTTCCTTTGCGCGAGGCATCGCCCGGCGTAGAGCGTGCAGGCGGCGAACGCCCAACCGATGAGGACAGCGCACAGGCCGAACGCCATGATCAGGACGCCAAAGATGGCCGGCTCGGCCCGCTCTTCGCCCCCCTCGGTCGCTGCCATCAAGACAAACATGAGGCCGAAAAACACCCACATCAGCGGGATACATGCGAACAGGGCCTGAAGGCCACCGTACACGTAGTGGCAGATCGAGAGGATCCGCAGGTGTTCGTCGTCGCGATTCACGGTGGTCATCGCAGCCCCCCTCGAACGACAATGACGCCGGGCTCCGCCGGGGTTGTGCTCGGGCGCCCGCGCATTATAGCGCATGGGGCGGCGGCTCGCCGCTCCTATCGCGCCGTGTAGAGGATCGTGTTTCCCTTCTTGCCGACGGCCCGGATGGCGCCCATCTCGCGGAGGCAATAGGCCATGGCCTGGGCGAGCGGGCGCGGCCGCGCGAGCCCCGCGGCGAGGTCGGCCGTCGTGAACGGCTCGGGCAGGCCGTCGGGCAGGAGCGCGGCGAGGTCGGCGGGCGTCTCGAACACGTGGCTCTCGAGCACGTCGAGGAGGCGGCGCGCGTGGACGGACCATCCCCCGCGGCGCCAGGCCCGCGCCTTGCCCTGGCGCCGGACCTCCTCCTCCTGCGTGACGAGCACCTCGAGCGAGAAGTTCGCCTCGCCCATCAGCGCCGGGATGCTGACGAGTTCCTCGAAGATGTCCTCGGCCGCTCCGTGCTTCGGCGACCGCCGCCGGCCGAGCTGCTTCCGGCCGTCGGCCGACTCCCGCACGATCCACCGGTCGCGCGCGATCGGGTGCACGAGCCGGACGCGGTGCTCGGCGACGAGGGTCGTGAGCTTGCGGCGGATGGCCGAGAAGTTCCGCGTCTGGACCTCGATGAGCAGGTCGCCGCGGACGATGTCGATCAGGAAGCCGTCGACGAGGACCTCGTGCTCGTCGTAGGCCCGCGAGATGTGTCGCTTGAGCGCGGCATGGAGCGGCTTCTCGTTGAGCGTGCTGATGTCGTGCGATGCGTTTTTCGCGGGCCGCGGCATGGCGGCTATCATATCGCCGGCGGGCCGGGGTTCAAGCGCGGCGGCTCCGGTCTGGGGACACGTACCGATCCCCTTCCGCCGAAGGCGGAAGGGGCTTCCGGTACATGTCCCCGTCCGGTACATGTCCCCGTCCGGTCCCTGTCCCCGTCCGGCCCCTGCCCCCGTCCGGTACATGTCCCCGTCCGGTCCCTGTCCCGCGCTGCTTGCCCGCGAGCGGTGGGCGCGATAGAATACCGTGCAACAGGAGTGCGATTTCGGGAGGCGGGTGTGACGGACTCAGCGAGCGACGACCGGCGCAAGGGCACCCGCCGCCAGGGGATGATCCGCAACATCTTCGCCTACCTCAACCGCCGCAACCTATTTCGCAAGGGCCGCCGGAAGAACGAAGAGGAATTCGACGGGCCCGACTGGTTCGAGCGGGAACGCGCAAAGGACAAATAGCCCGGGCGCCCGAGAGCCGCTCCGCCAATGACGAATCGATGATCGCATGAAGCAGCCCCGACCGGTTGACCCGGCCGGGGCTGTTTGATTGTCGTCAGGAACGGCTTCTTACTGGGCCTTGACGAGTTCGGCCGCGCCTTCGGCGATCTTCCCGTTCACCTCGCGAACCGCCTCGACGTACAGCCCGATGGGCGTCGTCTTCTGGCTCGACCACATGCCGTAGTAGAGACCGTTCCACCGCGTCAGCGGGATGATGGTCTGCGACCGCTGCTTCGGGCCGATGGCCTGGCCGCCCGCGTCGTAGAGCCGCCAGTCAACAATCAGGTCGGCCTGGTAGTGGACCATCGGTGCGCCCAGGATGTAGACGACCGGCGCCGCCGGGCCGAGGCACCAACTGTAGCGATGCGCCACGACTTTCGACTGGACGAGCGTCCCGCGGAGCACGTAGTCGAAGGTGTGCGACCCCTTCACCTCGGCGTACTCGACGAACTTCGCGTTCGAGAAGAGGCGGGAGCGGTGCAGGTGCTCGGCGAGGAGCTGGGGCACGGCGTCGGCCAGCGAGCCCTCGGCCTTGACGTAGTCCCCGATGCCGACGACCGTCGTGTTGTAGACGACCTCGGGATGCGACACGTCGGCCCGGGTGCGGAACCAGAGCGGGATGACGTTGAGCCAGAGACTGTCCGACGTCATCCGGTTGTTGCCGTCGTGCATGCGCCCGTCCTCGAACGGGACGACGGCGATGCTCTTTTCGACAGACGCCTCGACGTTCGGAGCCGGTGTGTACTGATAGTCGAGTTCGTGGCTGAGCGGGTTCACCTGAACCGTCGTGCAGCCGGCCACGGTCACAACCAGTGCCGCCAAGATCAACATCGCCCTCTTCATGCCCAGTCTCCTTTCGCCGATAAGACGGTTAGCGGATACAATCTCCTCGTGTCAGCCGCAGAATGACACAGGAATTATAAAACGGCCCCTTGGGCATGCAAGGAAAAAGTTCCGGGCATTCTGGGGCTGCCGTTCGGCGTGCCCGGCCCCTCTCAACGCCCGTTTGCAATTGCCCGCGGGGCGCACTAGAATGTCTCCCGCTTGTCGGGAACGCTATCTGGGACCTCAGCGAGGAACGGGCACTATGGCACGGATTCGGTTCGGCATCATCGGCGTCGGCGGAATGGGCAAGTTCCACATGGGTTATCTGGCCAAAATGCGCGCGGCCAAGGTCACGGCGCTGTGCGATATCGTCGAGGAGCGAGCGAGCGGCCCCGCGGCCGAGATCGGAGCGGCCCCGTTCGTCGACTACCGCGACCTGATCGACAGCGGGCTCGTCGACGCGGTCCTCATCTCGACGCCGCACTACTCGCATCCGGAGATCTCGATCTACGCGATGAAACACGGCGTCCACGTCATCTGCGAGAAGCCGCTCTGCGTCTCGCTCACGCCCGTCGACAAGATGGTTCGAACCGCGAAGAAGACGGGCGTCGTGTTCAGCGTGATGTACCAGTGGCGGACGATCGCGAAGTTCCAGAAGGTCAAGCAGATGATCGAGGCGGGCAAGATCGGGAAGCTCCAGCGCGTGCAGTGGATCGTGCCCGACTACCGGCCGCAGGCGTATTACGACGGTGACTCGTGGCGGGCGACCTGGGCCACCGAGGGCGGCGGCGTGCTCGTCAACCAGGCGCCCCACTACACCGACATGCTCTGGTACCTCGCCGGCCGGCCGAAGACCATCACCGCCCGCACGCGGACGAAGCTCCACAAGATCGAGGTCGAGGACGAGGCGGAGGCGATGCTCGAGTTCCCCGGCGGCGCGACCGGCTACTACTACACCTGCACGACGGAGCATCCGACGCGGCACATGCTGCGGATCATCGGCGACCGGGGCACGATCGACATCGACGGCGAGGCGGTCCGGTTCGCCAAGCTCAACACCTCGCTCCGGGAATACGACCGGACGAACAAAGAGCCGTGGGTGCGGCCGAAGATCACGTGGCGGGACGTCAAGGTCCCCCCGCGCAAGGCATCCGGGCACCGCGCCATCACGGCGAACGTCATCCAGGCGATCAACCGGCCGGGCACGAAGCTGATCGCGCCGGGCGTCGAGGGCATCCACCAGGTCGAGATCACGTGCGGGATCATCCTGTCGTCGATGACGGGCAAGCCCGTGACGCTGCCGGTCGACCGCAAGGCCTACGACCGGCTGCTGGCGAAGCTCGTGCGGACGTCGGCCGGCAAGAAGGGCAAGAAGCCGGCCGGGCCGAAGAAGGAAATCTCCGTTTTCAGTTAGGCGGAATCCGATGCCGCTGACAGACCACATCACGTTCCAGGAGGGGGGGCTGATCCCGGCCGTGATCGTCGACGACGTGAGCGGCCAGGTGCTGACCCTGTGCTACATGGATGCGGACGCGCTCGCGCAGACGCTCGAGACGGGCGAGGTCCACGTCTTCCGCCGCTCGAAGAAGCGCGTGATGAAAAAGGGAGAGACGTCGGGCCACACGCAGGCGGTCAAGGCGATCTTCATCGACTGCGACGGCAACTCGCTTGTCGTGCGCGTCGACCAGAAGGTTGCCGCCTGCCACGCCGGCTATTTCACGTGCTACTACACGAAGTACAGCCCGGAGAGCGACGCGACCGAGATCATCGGGGAGAAGGTCTTCGACCCGGGCGAAGTGTACTAGCTGGAACGTCTCCGTTTTCTAACTAGCTCTGGGACGTCGGGGGCCCTCACCTCGCTCATCTTGGCCTGTTGAGCCAGTGCAGCATCCACACGCGTTCTTTCGGCGGCTATCAGTTCCAGCATGCGGGCGGCCTGCTCGCGCACTTTCGGATCCGAATGAACAACACGCGAGTTCCATGTCTGGAACTCCTTCAAGAGGTGTGCCTTGATCTCCTCCAGGGTCATGTCGTCGGTGATACCGAGCACGCGCCGAGCATCCCGCCGAGCATTCTTGTCAGTGTGTATGCCAATCGGCAACATCTTGTTCATCATCGCACGGAAGCGGTCGCAGTCGAGTTCAAGAAATTCGGCGAGCGAGTCCAGCTCGGTGAGTTCTTCCTCTGCCGCTGCCTGATCAGCGCCAGCCACGCGCATGCACAACTCCAAGATGTCGTAGCGGTCCCCCGGATCCGTGATGTCGTTCAGTTCTTCGCAGATACGCTCAATCGCGACGACCCCACCCGACCTGACAGCTGAAACAGTCTCCTTTGCGGCACGATTCAAACGCGCCTTGACCTCGGCTCTGTCGCTCTCCCTGGCCGTGTTGACACGCTTTCGAGCCCACTCTGTAACGACGGTCCCCTCGACCTTGTCGAGCCGGCCGTCGGCAGCGCTGATGCTTATTGCGAGTTTGACGGCAAGCTCGTCGGCTCGCTTTCGGTTCTCCGTTATCTCCTCGTAGCCGTGCCGCTCGTTATCATGTGTAACCGTGGTCCGAGCGACCGCGAGCGCCTGTTCGCTCTCTGCGGAAAGCACGGTCACCACGAACTGAAGCGCTCTTCTGCCTTTGCGCGCAAATACCAGTGAATTGACTGGCACGGACACGACCGTCACCCACTGCGAGAGGACAGAATGCGTGTATGGTATTGGAAAGTCGTCGCTCTCGTATTCGAAGATCACGGTGTCGGCAGCCTGGAATTGCTCGATCGTGCAGACAACGGGCTTCGGCTCCTCGGCGCCCTCGGTCACATCGAGAATTTGAACCTCATAGAACGCCGGATAGTCATCGCTTGGCGCCAGAATCGGACCTTGAACAGCAATCTGGAAGAGGTTGATTGATCCGTGCTCGTCCAGGGACTCTGTCTTCGGTTCAACTCGCGCTTGGAAGACAGACGGTTGAACAAGATCGTCAAGTGTGACCCGTCCCTGGTTCAGCTTCGCCATGCAATCCACGACCTGTTCCAGGATGACGACGTTCGCGCTGTACATTGGGTCCAAGCGGCCCTTGACCTTCGGGTTCTTCAAAGCTCGGTACGTCACTCGGTCTTTCTTGTATTCGACGCTCAATTCTTCGTAGGGAACGAAGTGTTCCGTCTTAAATATCCATCCCGTCTTGGCGCGCACGCCGCGCTTGGCGAGTTTGAGCTTCCCTATTTGCACGGCGCCATTGTTCATCAGAATCGTGGCGATTCGCCTAATCAGCTTCGGGATAACGAACCGGCTCAGCTTCTCAAGGATTCTCTCGAACGCCTCGTGTTCGTGCTTCTCCCGCGCGCAGATCTCGACGGTTATCAGTGTTCCGGCGCTGTCCTGCAAGCGGACCACATAGAACGCGTACTTGAACGTGTATCGGACTCTCCTCAGCAGCTCGTACCGCTCGATAGAGGTTTCTCTTATCTCCCCCCCAAAGGCAATCGACTCGATGTCGTCGGTGGCCATCTCCTTGGCTCGGCCGTACTGTATCAACTGCACGTGGTCTTCTGTGATGGCCAGCGAATCCTCACGAAACTTCGGGAGATTCGGAGCAGGTGGTTCACGGTAGGGCATGCCAGGCTCCGCAGGCGCTTGCAGTTGCGGCACACAGGACGTTCGCCGACCGTTGGCGAGTGGCCTCTTGAGAACTGGTCCCGGCCTCTACCGCCTTCT
>CAYLQD010000039.1:0-29735 GCA_964385685.1 uncultured Planctomycetota bacterium
GTTCTCCGCGTTCTCCGCGGCCTCTGCGGTGAAATGTTAGCGTTGTAGTGCTAGTTGTCATTCTGAGCGAAGCGAAGAATCTCACGTTGTTACGGGAGCCGGTTTTCGACAGAGCAGGCCCTCTCACGTCGGGCCGTTTTCTCGACCGGGCCCGCACCACCCGCGTTATAATGGATTCGTCGGGGAGGACGGGATTGAGCGCTCATGTCGTCGCGGGCCCTCCACTACTGTCAGGTCGTTCTCACCCTCGCGTTCGGTGCGGGCTGCGACAGCCGCGTTCGTGAATCGCATTCCCCGCAGGGCCTGGGGCACACACCGGGAGACGTCAAGATGGAACAAGCGATGTTCGGTGCCGGGTGTTTCTGGGGCGTCGAGGCCGCGTTCCGGGAGGTCGAAGGCGTCGTCGACACCGCCGTCGGCTATTCCGGTGGCACGCTCGAGAATCCCACCTACGAAGACGTGTGCGGCCGCGGGACCGGCCACGCCGAGATCGTGCTCGTCACGTTCGACCCGTCGGGCGTCGCGTACGAGCAACTGCTCGATGCGTTCTGGGCCTGCCACAATCCGACGCAGGTGAACCGGCAGGGCCCGGACGTCGGCTCGCAGTATCGGTCGGCGATTTTCTATTTCACGCCCGAGCAGCAGGCGGCGGCGCGGGCGTCGAAGGAGAAGTTCGAGATCGCCGGCAAGTACGGGAAGTCGATCGCGACGGAGATCACGGCCGCCGCGGCGTTCTGGCGGGCCGAGGAGTACCACCAGCGCTACGTCGAGAAGCACGGCGGCTCGTGCCCCACGAATTAGAGCCGGCTTCGCCGGTCCCCATCATCTCGTGATAATGTAGTAGAGACAGTCGGGCAGCAGCTTGACCGGGAGCGTCGCGCTCTTCGGGCGGTCGAGCGTCTTCTTCGGGCGGCCGTTGAAGTCGAGCGCGACGGCCGTCAGTTTCTCGGCGTCCGGGCCGGTGATCGTGACGGTGCCGGCGAGCTTCCTGACCACGATGGGCGGGCCGCCGATGGACTCGATCTTCCGCGGGTCCGCCCCCGACGTCTTCCACCCGTAGTTCGCGTCTTCCGTCATCACCTGGAGCAGCATCTTGCGGGACTTCCGCAGCGGCTCGCCGTCGAGCGAGACGAGCGCGACCGCGCCGTACTCGTTCCCGCTTTCGATGACGAGGTTGTCGAGCCGAATCGCGCCGGCCTTCTTCAGAAAGCCCGTCGCCCCCTGGGCCGCGGGCGCGTTGAACGTGACGAGCCCCTTTCCGTAGTCCCACATCAGCTCGCCCGTTGCGCTCTCGATCGTCTTCTTCGTGCGGTCGATGAACGGTGAGAGGTCTCTGATCTCCGATGCGCCGGGCCTTTCGCCGACCGACCGCACGACCTGACCGACGTAGTGCGCAAGCGGATCGACCGAGCTGGCGCGAACCGTCTTCAGCGTCCCGCCGCGCGGCACGTCGGCCTTGCGCAGAGCGTCGAGGTTCTGCGGCTCGGCGGCCGCCGTGCCCTTCAGGGCGTAGAGGTCGCGGAGCTTGGCGGCCTCGCGCACGACGACGGGCCCCGGCTCGACGTAGCCCTTCCGGAAGATAAGGGCCGCCGCCGGGAACTGCCCGAGCATCACGGGCGTCGAGACGGAGAACTTCGGGTGCTGCGGCACCCAGCCCGCCGAGCCGACGGCGAAGTGAAAGAAACCGTCCGTGCCCTGCAGCGAGCCGTACAGCGCGCAGAGGAACGGCATGTCGGCGCGATAGCGGTTCGGCATCGGCCAGTTGATCTCCGACGCGATGTGCGGCCGGCCGGCGTGCTGCACGCCGGCGACGGGCAACGCCTCCGGCGAGAGGAGGGCGCAGCGGTCCTTGTAGAGGTCGCCCTTGTTCAAGCTGAACGACGCCCGCGGGCCCTCGTGCATGCCGCCGAAGTAGCCGTGCCGGTCCATCACGTCGCAGGCCGCGGCGGCGTGCTGGTCCAGCGCCCCGAGCAGGACGGCGTCGGCCGTCTTCCAGTTCGTCGCGCTGACGAGGCACTTGACGCCGAGGTCCTTCTGGAAGTGGGCCCGCATGTCGCGGAAGAACGCGCGGAGGTGAACCGTGAGGAATTGCACCTGGTCTTCGGCACGCCGCCGCGCGACGCCTCTCGGGGCGCCGCGGCGCGTCATGTTCCACGCGGGATACAGCCCGGCGCGTCCGTTTGCGAAATCATCGCCCTTGACGGTCGTGCCGCCCCACGCCTCGCCCGCCTTTTCGAGCGAACCGTACTTCCTCTTGAGCCAGCGGCCGTACGCCTTCTCCAGGAAGAGCATCACGCCCGGCGGGATCGTGCCGTACGGCTTGAACGTCCAGAAGAAGTAGTTGTCCTCGTTGGCGATTTCGACGATGGCGACGGCCGGATCCTGTCCGAGCGGCAGGCCGGTGTGCGGGTTCTTCGTCGTGAGCAGAGCCCGCGCCCACGCCTTGTAGATCCGCTGCATGTCGGGATGGAAGAAGAGCAGGGCGAACGGCTTGCCCTTGCCGCTCCAGCCGCGGATGCCGTACTCCGGCCGGACCTCGAACCAGAGCGGGAAGTAGAACGAGAGCTTCGTGTAGATGCCCCGCTTCTTCATCGCGGCGACGAAGTAGTGGAGCCGGCCGAGCAGCTTTGCGTTGACGGTCGCCGGGTCGCGGGCGGCGCGGTCGTAGATCGCGCCGTGGAAGCGGACCATGTTGACGCCCATCTTCGCGAGCTTGCGGGCGAGGTAGTCGACGGACGCGCGGTCCATCATCACGACGTTCGGCCCGGCGTTCACGGCCCAGAAGCGGACCGGCCGCCCGGTCGAGCCGAGGATGAAGTCGTCGCCCTTCGCGCGGATGTGGCCGTGTTCGCCCGCGACCTTCTCGTTCAGGCCGCGAAGGTCGATGGCCGACTCCTCGAACGTGTCGGGATCGGGCTCGAACGCGAACCAGCCCTCGGGCGCGCGGCCGAGCTTCGAGCCGGGCTTGAGCTTGCCGCGCGGCGTGAACGGGCCCGGCGAGAGCACGAAGCAGTCGAACGCGCAGACGCGGCTCTCGCCCTGCTTCGCGAGCAGCTCGATGCGCAGAGCATGGGCGCCTTTCGCGAGCTTCACCTGGCCGAGCGCGACCCAGTTGGCGCAGACAAACTTCCTGAGCGTTACGGTGTCGGCGAGCGCGATGTCGCGCCCGCACGTCTGCCACGGCTGGCCGTCGAACCGCCACCGAAACGGCCCGTGCTTCCAGAACTTGCGCGACCAGAACGCGTACGTCGCCGCCTGGGGCGCGTCGACCTTGTACGTGAGGAAGAGCCGCGGCCCGTCTCGTTTGCCGTCGGCCCCGATCCACGCGCCGTTCGAGAGAGCGTCGCGCTCCTTCGCGTTCTGCGGCGCGAACCAATGCCGCTTCGGGAAGTTCGTCTCGGCCGGCGCCTCCGCCTCCCACCAGACGACGTCGGCGCCGAGCGCGGCGCCGTTGCACGCAAACACCGCCGCGACAATCAATGCACGGAAAGCCGTCATCGTCCGATTCCCCTATTCCCCGATGATCTTGCAGAGGACGCGCTTCTTGCGGCGGCCGTCGAACTCGCCGTAGAAGATCTGCTCCCACGGGCCGAAGTCGAGCTTGCCGTCCGTGATGGCGACGACGACCTCGCGGCCCATGATGCTCCGCTTCAGGTGCGCGTCGGCGTTGTCCTCGCCGACGTTGTGGTCGTACTGCGAGACCGGCTCGTGCGGCGCGAGTTTCTCGAGCCAGCGGTCGATGTCGCCGTGCAGGCCCGACTCGTCGTCGTTGATGAACACGCTCGCCGTGATGTGCATCGCGTTGACGAGGCAGAGGCCCTCGCGGACGCCGCTCTCCGCGACGAGCTTCTCGATCTCCGGTGTGATGTTGACCAGCCCCCGCCGCGACGGCACCTTGAACCACAAATGTTTCGTGAGCGATTTCATCCATCTCCTCCTTGACGATGACGTGCCCGTTGTAGTCGTCCGGCCGCCCGAATGCAAGAAACTCCTTGCGAACGGCGGGCGTCGTGAGTAGATTCGTCCGCGATCCGCCGCCTGCCCATCGAGGACGTGTCGTTGAGCGCCGACAAGCCCAACGTGCTCTTCATCCTGACCGACGACCAGGGGCCGTGGGCGCTCGGGTGCGCGGGCAACCCAGAGATTCGCACGCCGAACCTCGACAAGCTCGCCGCAACGGGCACGCGGATCGACGATGAATACTGTGGCGAGGAAGCGTTCGACCCGCCACGACAGTAATCCCGAGGGACTAAGGAGAGACGCGAATGGAAAAGGTCGAGTACTTCAATCAGCCGAACTGCCTCAAGCTGTCGAACGGGACGGTCGAGGTTATCGTGACGACCGACATCGGCCCGCGCATCATCCGGTACGGGTTCGTCGGCGGCGAGAACATCCTCGCCGAGCTGCCCGACGACGTCGTCGAGACGGAGTTCGGCGAGTGGAAGCCGTGGGGCGGGCACCGGCTCTGGCACGCGCCCGAGGCCATGCCCCGCAGCTACGAGCCCGACAACTCGCCCATCGAGCACGAGCCCGTCGGCGAGAACGGCGTCCGGCTGATCCAGCCGGTCGAGCCGCACACCGGCATCCAGAAGGAGATGACCGTCTCGCTCGACGCCGACGGCACGGGTGTCACGGTCGAGCACAAGCTCACGAACCGCAACGTGTGGACCGTCGACCTCGCCCCCTGGGCGCTCACGATCATGAACGGGGAGGGCGGCGGGACTGTCATCCTCCCGCAGGAACCCTACCGCCCGCATTCCGAATGCCTCCTGCCCGCGCGGCCGATGGTCCTCTGGCACTACACGAACCTCGCCGATCCGCGCTGGGCGCTCGGGCCGAAGTTCGTCCGCCTCTCGGTCGACGCCGCGCTCGACGAGCCGCAGAAGGTTGGCATCGCCGACAAGCAAGGCTGGGCGGCCTACGCCCGCAACGATCTCCTCTTCCTCAAGCGGTTCGACTACGAGGACGACATGACCTACCCCGACGGCGGCTGCAACTGCGAGACCTTCACGAAGGGATCGTTCGTCGAGGTCGAGACCGTCGGGCCGGTGCATCTGCTCGATCCGGGCGAGGCCGCCGAGCACGTCGAGCGGTGGGAGTTGTTCAAGGGCGTCGAGATCGGCGACACCGAGGACTCGGTCGCCGCCGCCCTCGCCCCGCTCTTCGGGCCGTAGTCCGAGCAACAGCGCCTCTCGCGGAGCACGCGGAGGTCGCGGAGCGAAGCGAGAAAAAACGGCCGTGTCGCGACTATCCGCGACACGGCCGTTGCTGTTCTCTGCATCCTCTGCGCGCTCAGTGCGAGCGGTACTTCCGGAGGAGTTTCACCAAAGCCTCTGCGTCCTGCTCCTCGGCCATCCCCAGAGGAGTTTGGCCGTCATCGTTCTTGGCGCCGGGATCAGCTTTGGCGTCCAGCAGCATCTTGGCCGTTGCCAACCGATGCTTCTCAGGGTCGCTCCAGCGGAACACAACTAGATGTAACGGGGTCTGGCCGGTCTTATCCCTTGCGTTCACGTTGGCTCCGTGCGAGGTCAGCAGAGCGATTGTTTCTCCCTTCGCCGCGAGGTCATGAGGTTCTGGATTGTGCCGCCCATCGTCGATGACGATGTGCAGGATCGTCCGCCCCTCCATATCCGCGATGTTGGGATCAGCTCCCGCTTCAAGCAGAATCCTGACAGCGGCCTTTCTGTCCCAGAGGTTCGTGTCGTGAAGCGGCGTTTCGCCTGCGTTGTCGAGCGCGTTGGGATCGGCCTCATGCGCGAGCAGAAGCCGAATGACCATGGGCTTGTTGGCGCCCGCCGCGCGGTGCAGGGGCGTTTCCCCGAAATCGTTTCGGGCTCTCGCGTCCGCGCCGTGTTCCAGAAGTATTGTGACGAGAGGGCGGCTCGTCACTGCGAGATGAAGCGGCGAGTCGCCGTTCCGGTTCTTGGCGTTCGGGTCGGCGCCTTCTTCGAGCAAGAGCGTGGTCACTTGTGTCATGCTTGGGAAATGGGCCTCGAGGTCAGCTGCGACATGCAACGGGGTGTCCCCCTCCGCGTTCTTGGCGTCCACCGAGTCCGGCCACAAGGCCAACCGGATTCTCACGGCCGACTGATCGCGAGCTTGCGTGGCGCTGTGAATACTCCGGTAAGCGGCACCCGTGCCGATGAAGGCAGCTCCGCCGAGGGCGAGGACCGCCCAGCCGATCGACACCCACTTGAGCCACGGCCCGCCCGCGGGAGACACGGTTCGGCTGGCCTCGCGTTCCGGCCCTCGCCGCGGCCACAGCCGCCGATGAACGAATACCGTTGCGATCAGGCGGCCCACCTCAAGAGCCGCCATTATCCAGTACAGGAGCCAGACCCCAGACTGCCCCCGGTGTGCGAGAACGGGATATAGCGGATGGAGGAAGCGAAACGTGACCTGCAAGAAGAGGATTCGCAAGGGCAGTTGCGCATAGGACAGGATCACCGCCCACCTGCGTCGGCCGATCAGCCCGATGCACGTTACGGCGAGCGACAGAGCGGTGCAAGCTCGAAATACCTCGATCAGCATCCACCATCGCGGGATCGGATAACCGCGCGAGGCGGCGAAGCAAACTTCGGCCAGCTCGTCGCGCCCGTAGAAGACCAGAACGAGGCCGTCAAGAAGCCCAAACACGATAAGGACAGAGCGACACCACAAACGGCTCTCTTTGAGTGGCTCGGTCGCCAATCCCTTCGGGCATCTCCCGGTTCGCCGCAAGGAGAGGGCCAACGTGGCCCCGATGCTCAAGGCGATAACCGCGAGGGAGATGGGGACGACGAAGCCCGCGCGGGTGAAGTAATCGTAGTGAACGAGGAGTTCTTGTTCACCCCGGGCGATCTGGGAAGCTGGTTCGATGACCACAAGCGACAAATCGTAATCGCCAGGGGCGAGCGCTGGAAAGCTAAGTTCGGGGGCAGCCCTGCCCCCATCGGGTCCCTGCCACACCAGAGCTGTGAACCGGTCGACATCCCGGTCCAACACAATCCGCCCCAGCGCATCTCGCACGAGCAAACGCCCACGAAAACCTGTCAGCTGCGCGTGCAACTGCTCGCCCGACCGAAGCGGCGGGGTGACGTCGATGACCAATTGAAGCGCGGCGGTCCCATCGTACACTTGGCGCAGGCGCCCGGAATAACTGCCCGCCTTTGACAGGTCTACGCTGAAGCGAGCCGGGCGTGCACGGAGTGCTTTCTGCCGCTCACCATAGGTGTGATAGGCCGTCGCCGAGAGGAACCCGCCAAGCCCGAGTAGCATCACACACAGCGTAAACAGGACAGTTTGTTTGCTACATGTTATTCTCACCGGTAGCTCCCACGCGGTTTGCGCTCCGCACTCCCGGACAACCGATTTCTCTTGGTAGCATTATACCCCCCGTTGCTACACGTTGGGTATCGAAACCTGGCGGATGGCGCGAACTTCCCTCCGGCAGAACAGACTCCGGACCCTCTTCGTGGACTTCGTGAGCCCGGCGAGGCGGTCGAGCTTCGTGGTGAGAGGAACGTGCGATTCCTTCGGCTCGCTACGTCGGGTTCGGAACGAAGTCTCCGCCGCGGCAACGCTTGAGGTAGTTGAGCCCGCGGACCTGGCCCGTCATCTCGAGGTCGCCGCGGTAGACCGGGTCGTGGTAGCCCTCGATGTCGATGCTGCCCTCGAACCCGGCGCGCCGCAGCTCGCTGATGATGTCGGTCCAGTTGCTGTCGCCGAACCCCGGCGTGCGGTGGAAGGCAAACTGATGCGGGCCGTGGACGCCGTGCTCGCGAACGACATCCCACAGGACCGTCGCGTCTTTCCCGTGCAGGTGGAAGATCTTGTCGACGTACTTGCGGAGCTGCGGCATCGGGTCGATCAAGCTGACCATCTGATGGCACGGCTCCCACTCGAGCCCAACGTTGTCCATCGGGACTTCGTTGAACATCATGTCCCACGCGGTCGGGTTGTGCGCGATGTTGTGGTCGCCCGAGCTCCACGTGCCGCCCATGTCGCAGTTCTCGAAGGCGAGCCGCACGCCCTTGTCGGCCGCGCGCTTCGCCAGCGGCGTGAAGACCTTCTTGTACGCCGCCATCGACTTGTCGATGGACTCGCCGCGGACGCGCCCGGCGAACCCGCCGACGATGTCGCAGCCGAAGAGGTGCGCGTTGTCGATCAGCTTCCGCCAGCCGGCCCGCGTCTCCTTGTCGGCGTCCAGGTCGCCGAGCGGGTTGCCGAAGATGGCGACGCTGCTGACGATGGCGTCGCTGTCGGCCAGGATCTCGTTGACCTCGCTCGCCAGTTTCTTGAGATTGGCGCCGCCGAGCGTCTGCCAGAACGTGATGGAGTACGACTCGAACCCGTGCGGCAGTGTCTGCCGGATGAAGCTCGCCGCGTTCCCTGCGCTGGCCAGCGTCCCTATACGAATCGTGTCCTGAAACATAGCGCTACCCTCGTCCTGTTGCGTGTCAACTGCGAACCGGTCATCGGCGTCAGACGCCACTGGGCGGGGATTATGGGGAGGCGGGCGGACGATGTCAAGCGCGGAGGTCGGGCGGTTTCAGGCGTGTGCCGGCGGGACGTAATGAGCGGCCGATCTCGCCCGCCCCGACCGCGCGGCTCTGGTGTTGTTTCAGCATTGTTGTGGCGGGTTGCCGGTCTATTGTAGCCGGCCTCCATGAGGCCGGAGAAGCCCGAGGTCATGGACCTCGGGTACAATTCACAGCGGATCGGTCCGGAACTCACCCACAAGAACGAACTTGAAGTAACACTAGAGCCCTGCGAACGCCTTGAAGTTTCCGGCGAGAAGGTCGGCGACGTCGCGCTGCACGTCGGCCTTGGTGAGTTTCCAGCCGGAGTCGATCAGGTCGGCGTACTTGCGCGTCAGCACGTCGGCGATGACCTTCCGCGAATGGCCCCACTTGTAGATGAGCTGGTCGAGCACGCGGGCGTCGGAGTGCTGCGGGACGAAGCGGGTGCCGAGCAGTTCGAGCCGCATCGTCGTGATCTCGTCGATCAAGCTCGGCACGTTCACGAACCACCAGCAGCCGAAGACGAGGAGGTTGGCGAACTTCCTCGCGACGACGCACAGCTCGTGCTGATTCTCCCGCGAAAGGACCGTCGCGAGGAACTTGTTGTCGGGGTTCCGCTCGCAGAGGCGTTCGAGCGCGGCGAGGTCCGCCCGGCCGACGCCGTCGCCGGCCATCTGCAGCGCCGGGTTGACCCCGCGCTTCACCCCGATCATCACGGCGAACGGGAGCCGGCGCTCGCGCGCGAACGGCAGGATGCATTTGTCGAGGAGCGTCCCGCGGGCCGATTTCTCCGGGTACGCGAACGTTGGCGGGAGCGAGGCGGCGAGGTAGACGGGCCGCATCCGGTCGGCCTGCTCGGCGAGGAAGCGGCGGAGCGCGGTGCACGTCGCGGCGTCGGGCGTCGCCTTCACCTTGATCCCCCGCTTCCGCAGCGTCGCGGCCGCGCCCTTCCAGTCGTTGAGCAGGCCGTCGACCCGGATCGCGGCGAGGAATCGCGGGTCGCGTCCGGGGACACGTACCGATCCCCTTCCGCTGTTACGGAAGGGGCTTCCGGTACATGTCCCCGCACGTACCGGTCCCCGCCCGCACTTGCCGACGCGGCTTCCGGCACATGTCCCCGTGAGCCGGGCCCAGGCCGCCTGCTCCTCCGCGTCGAGCACGTCGTTCGTCATCACGACCGCCTCGACGTTTGCCTTCTTGAGCACCGTGTCGGTGTATTCCTCGACGGCGAGCGACGCGAAATGCTTGCGGAGCTGCTTGAGCGTCACCTCGCGCGGATCGAACCCGAGCGTCTTGAGGGTCGTGACGACGCCGCGCGTCGCCTCGGACACCGGTGTGTGCTTCCGGAAGAGCGCTTCCCAGATGAACTCGGCCCGCTTGGGCTTGGACATTCGCCAGAACGTCTTGGGCGGCATGGGCTCGTGGAGCAGGGCCTCGCAGACGAGGTAATGGTAGGTCAGCAGCTCGTCGATGCCCCAGAGCGCGAGCCGGCCGAACTCCGGCGCGAAGAGGTGCGTGTGGATGTCGAGAGTTTTCGTGCTCCGGACCGCGGCCGACACGGTTCGGGCGAGTTCGGTCTTGTTCATTGTTCTCGTTCCTGACGGGATTTGTACCCGGCGTTCACTGGGCGGACACATCGGTCCGCCCCTACAAAAGATATTGGACAGCGACAGGAGGCGCCTTCCTCTTGTCCGCCTCCGGCGGACCCGGACGAAGTCCGGGCCACCCGGACACTTGTGGTGCGAATGGTCACGTGTGCTGAGCAGATGATAGTGCGGGTTCCGGCCGGAGTCAACCGCCGCGCGCGGCGGACAGGAATGTCCGCCCGCACCGGGCCAGGGAGCCCGGCCCCTTTTCTCGCGAGCCAACTTCGGTATAATAATGCCGTGTTGTGTGGAGGGGTGTGACCGGAATGCGGCTCAAGAAGCCACTCGGGGCGCTCGACGTCTTCTGCATCGCGGCCGGCGCGATGATCAGCTCGGGACTGTTCGTCCTGCCGGGCCTGATCTTCGTGCGGACCGGGCCGTCGATGGTCTTCGCCTATCTGCTGGCCGGCGTGCTGATGCTGCCGAGCGCGCTCGCAAACTGCGAGTTGGCGACGGCGATGCCGAAGGCGGGCGGGACGTACTTTTTCGTCGAGCGGAGCCTGGGCTCGTTCGCCGGCACGCTCGTCGGTTTCTCGAGCTGGTTCGCCGTGAGCTTCAAGAGCGCGTTCGCGCTCGTCGGCATGGGCGCGTTCGCCGGGCTCTTGCTGCCGGACGCGATGGCCCCCGAGACGCGCGAGCTGTACATGCGGCTTATCGCTGCCGCGTGCTGCCTCTTCTTTGTCGCACTCAATCTCTTCAGCGTCAAGGGGGCGGGCCGGTTTCAGATCGTGCTGGTGTTTGCGCTGCTGGGCATCCTGGCGGTGTATGTCGGCGCCGGGGTGTCGTTCTGCAAGGAGGCCAACTTTGGCAGCTTCTTCCGCGCCGGCTGGACAGAGCTGCTGGCGGCGACGGGGATGGTCTTCATCTCCTACGGCGGCCTGACGAAGGTCGCGAGCGTGAGCGAAGAGGTGCGCCGGCCCGGGCGCGATATCCCGCTCGGCATGCTGACGGCCTTCATCCTCGTGAGTCTGCTCTACGTGCTCGTCGTCAGCGTCACCGTGGGCGTGGGCGGACTCGACCCCAACGTGACCGAGCCGTCTATGGCCAGCCGTACGCCGATCTCGGACGGGGCGGCCGTCTTTCTCAAAGGGCCCGGCGTCGTCGTTCTCGGCATCGCGGCGATCATGGCGTTCTTCACGACGGCGAACGCGGGGATCCTCGCCGCGTCGCGCGAGCCGATGGCGATGAGCCGCGACGGCCTGGTGCCGAAGTTTTTCGCGCGCGTCAACGAGCGGTTCCGCACGCCGCACTTCGCCATCATTTGCACCGGCGCCTTCATGCTCTGCGTCATTCTCTTCCTGCGGCTCGAGGTGCTGGTCAAGACCGCGTCGACCCTGATGCTCCTGCTGTTCCTTTTCGTCAACGTGTCGCTGATCGTCATGCGGCTGAGCCGAATCCACAGCTACCGGCCGAAGTTTCGCTGCCCCGGTTTTCCGTGGGTGCCGGGCCTGGCGATCGCTGCCTACGTGTTTCTCATCGTCGAGATGGGCGCCCTCCCGCTGCTGATCTCGGCGTCCTTCCTGCTGCTCGGGTTCCTGTGGTACGCGGGGTTCGTGCGCATCAAGGTGAAGCGCCGGTCGGCGCTCGTCCGCGTCGTCGAGCGGATCGTCGACCGCAAGCTCGGGACGGGCACGCTCGAAAGCGAGCTGAAGGACATCCTCGTCGAGCGCGACAACATCGTCGAGGACCGGTTCGACAAGCTGATCAAGGGGTGCACGATCCTCGACCTCGAGGGCCCGACGGACTACGAGGCATTCTTCAAGCAGGTCGCCTATCACGTGTCGCAGCACCTGCACACGAGCGCCGACAGCTTGTACACGCAGCTCGTCGAGCGGGAGCAGGAGTCGACGACGGTCATCACGCCCGGGCTGGCGATCCCGCACGTCATCATTCAGGGCGAGGCGAAGTTCGACATCGTGCTCGCGCGGTGCAAGCGGGGCATCACGTTCCACGAATCGGCCTCGCCCGTGCACACGGTGTTTGTGTTGCTCGGCACGCGCGACGAGCGGAACTTCCACCTCAAGTCGCTGATGTGGATCGCGCAGATCGCGCGGGCCCCGAAGTTCGCGGAACGGTGGGCGAGGGCGCGCGACGAAGAGGAGTTGCGGAACATCATTCTGCTCGCCGCGCGCGATCGCGACGTGCAGGCGTAGGTCCGCGTTCGCCGAGGCCCGCCCTCGGCGGGCAAGCTTCGGCGGATAGAGCTCCGGGTGGGTGAGGGAGGGCTCTGGTGGCTCGGCATTCTCGGACACGCGCGTGGGTTCTTGTTCTGATCGGCCTGGTGCGGTTCGCGGTCGGCGCCGCTCTGGGGCTCGGGCTCTTCGTGTCGGTCGCCTTTGCCGCCCATCGTTCCACGAAGAACGCAGCCGTGTTCAATCCGTACGCGATGGCCGGGTTCGCGCTCGCGGGCGGGATTCTGTGCCTCATCTACGGCGAGCGGTTTCTCAACTCGTTCATCGAGCATTAGCCATCGCGGCTGACGGCGTTCGGAGGCGGCGCAGTGCAGAGCGCTCATGAGGGCAATCGCACCGAGGAGCCGAGGTTGGATTCAGCATGGGGGCGGCTGATCTGGGGAATCGGCACCGCCGCGTTGCCATGGCTTGGTCCATTGCCCCTGCTCTTCACCGATCGCCCGAACGATGGCCCGGAGCTACTGACCCTGCTGGTCCTGCCGCTCGTCACGTGCATCCTGGGGGTCGCGTTCGTCAGTTGGACACGGCCTCGTGTTCCGGCCGGAAGCTCCAATCGGGCCATCGACCGAGCGTTTCGCAACTACCACGCTCTGTACTCCCTTGCTGTGTTTCTGTTGTTCTTCGTGCAATTCGCGATCGGGATGTTCTACACTCAGCGAACAACCGACAAGCATCTGATTGCGGTTGGCTTGCTGTTCTACGTGTGCTACCTGGCCGCTGCATTTGGTGGGGAGTTCTACCGGCGTCGCGTCCGCAGAATGGTCATGGAGACCATCTGATCCGAATGCCGGTCCGGTGAGAGTGGCGCTACCTCGCAGTCGCGACGGCGAGCGCGACGCGGCATCCTCCGAGGTACTGATTGACGACGAGGCGGTCGTTGCCGGTGTGGGCGTCGAGCGAGCCCGCGCCGAGCGTGGCCGCGTGAATCCCCCGCTCGGCCAGCCAGTTCGCGTCGAGCCCGCCGTTCGAGTAGCCCAGCTCCGGATGCAGGCCGACGTCGTGGAGCGCGCGAATCACCGCGTTCACGCACGGGCTCCGCTTCGGCAGGCGGAAGGCCTCGTACTTCTTCGCACACCGGAAACGGACCGATCCGCGTCTGTGGTCGGACGACGCGACGCCGCGGGCGGCCCTCTCGAACGCCTTGCGATACGCCTCGGCGATCCGGCGTCGCAGCGACACGCTGTAGCTGCGGCACTCGCCCTCGATGTGGAGTTGATCCATCACGACGTTCGTCGCCTCGCCGCCCTCGACGATGCCGATGTTCGACGTGCCGCGGACGCCGCCCTTCATCACGAGCCCCAGCCAGCCGTCGCGCTCGAGCCGGGCAATGGCGAGCCCGGCGATCGTCAGGGCCGACACGCCCCGCTCGGGCTGCCCGCCTGCGTGCGACGGGATCCCCTCGATGTCGATCCCGATGTGGTAGCCGCCGGTCGCGCCGATGTCGACGCAGCTCGGCGAGCCGCCGTCCCAGTTGAACGCGAGCTTCGGCGCACCGAGCAGGCGCGTGTTGACGAACCGCGCGCCGACGAGGCCGATCTCCTCCTGGACGGTGAACAGGAACGTCAGCGGCGGGTGCGGCAGCTTGTTCTTGAGGATTTCGACCACCGCCGTGACGACCGCTCCGACGCCGCTGCGGTTGTCCGCGCCGACGCCCCCGTTGCTGCGGGCCGACACGATGTAGTTGCCGCGGCGGACGGGCTTCGCGTTGCGGCAGGTGGGCACGGTGTCCATGTGCGCCAGCAGCATCCGGCGCGGCGCCTTGGCCGTGCCGGGCAGCTTGATGATCAGGTTCCCCGTGTCGCCGCCGTGGGGGCTTTTCTTGTGGGCGTTGTCGAACGCGACCGCGCTCTTCGGCAGCCCGGCCCGCCGGAGCATGGCGATGATCTTGCTCGCGATCTCGCTCTCCTCGCACGACACGCCCGGAACCGCCAGCAGTTCCATCACGTTCTTGATCGCCCGCTTTTCGTCAAGGGCCGGCAGACTCACGCTGTTCTCCATTATTCCTTCCCGGTGTTCCATCTGGCCACGAACGCCTCGTAGTCGGCCGGCGTGTCGATCCCGCACGCGTCGTAGCCCGTCTCCGCGACCTGGATGACGTGCCCGTTCTCGATCGCCCGGAGCTGCTCGAGCTTCTCCAACTTCTCGAGCGGCGTCTGCGGCAGCGTCGGGTACTGCAGCAGGAAGTCCCTGCGGTATGCGTAGAGGCCGACGTGCAGCAGATAACTCGCCCCGGCGGTCTCGTCGCGCGGGCAGGGGATCGGGGCGCGCGAGAAGTAAAGCGCGCGGCCGTCGCAGCCGGTGACAACGTTCACGACGTTTGGATCGGCGGCGCGGGCGGCGTCATCGGTCCGGTGAGCGAGGGTCGACATGACCGCGTCGGGCGCATTGGCGAGCGCATCGACGGCCCGGTCGATGGCCTCGGGCTCGATCTCGGGTTCGTCGCCCTGGATGTTGACGACGACGTCGCAGTCGATCCCGGCGGCGACCTCGGCGATGCGGTCGGTGCCGGTCTGGTGCGACGCGGCGGTGAGGCGCGCGTCGGCGCCGAACTCCGCCGCGGCGCTCACGATGCGCTCATCGTCCGTGGCGATCAGGACCGCGTCGAGCGAGCCGGCGGCACCGGCCTGTTCGTACACGTGCTGGATGAGGTACCTGCCCGTCTCCCGGAGGAGCGGCTTGCCGGGCAGCCGTGTCGACGCATATCTCGCGGGTATGATGCCGACGGCTCTCATTGAGCTTCCGTATTCTGCTCGCCCGCGGGGGCGGGCCCATCATCCGGGCCTTCATCATCGGGGCGTGTTTCGGGCTCCGGCTTGGCCCCGACGGTCCGCTTCACGAGCTTCAGCCTGGCCGTGCCCCACTTGAGCTTGGCGATCACGCGAACGGGATATCGCTCTTTCTTGTCGAGCCAGATGGTGAACGTCGAGCCCTTGATATCCTCCTTCCCGAAGTCGGTCACGGTCTGGAGCACGAGGGCCGCTCGCTTCGTGCCGTCAGGCGAGTCGTACTCTCGCTCGCGCAGCACTTCGGTCTTGATGGTCACGTCGCGCTTCCGGTCCGACATCAGCACGGAGACGGCCCGGCCGGGCTTGAACTCCATGAACCGAATGAAGTAGAGCAGCGACGTGAAGTGGTGCGAGTCGGGCGGGATGGGGCGCGAGCGCTTGTACGAGAGCGTGCCTTCCTCGTCGTCGCGCCGGCGCTTGTAGTACTTCACGACGTTCGCGGCCCGGTCGTAGACGAGCTTGACGTGCTTGTCGTCGGCCTTGACGGCAAGGCCCGTTCGCATCTTCTCCTCGACCTCGAGCGGCAGCAGCGTCTTCGCGTCGATGGTGGCCGAGATCTGGCCCTTCATCACATAGATGGCCGAGACCTTCTTGCTGGTCCCGAGTGTGTAGATGATGCGGTAGGTTCCCGAGCCGTCGGGATGCTCTTCAAGCGGGCTGACGTCGACCGTGGCCGTGCCCGCCTCGCCCAGCCACGAGGTGGCCGTGTATTCGAGCCGCTCGGTCGGGAGAACTTTGAAGTGCGAGCGGTGGTCGAGCCAGGCGGACCCGCGCAGCCAACCGGCGCAGTACACGCCGCCGAAGACGGCGACGAACGCGAGCGCCACAGCCGCCGACACCACCAGCCGCCGATGCTCCGCCATCCACTTATTCCGCCACAAGATCCCCATTGGACACCGGTTGCACCCTACCAGACCTCGCGGCGGGTGTCAATCTCGGTTACCGCTGAGTCATCCCCAGTCTTGCGGAGGGTTCTGTGGAGGCCCGTTTACGGGCCTTTCCGAGTCCGCCAACGGCGGACGAGAATAGGCTTGCCCGCCACAGCTCCAGCGGCGGCGGGCCCCCGGCTTCAGCCGGGGTAACTGGGCGGCGTAAACGCCGGCCAGCCCCGTTCACGGGGCTTCCCCTGCCACCCGCCAGCGCGGCTTGAGCCGCTGGGTAAGCCCGGTGAACCGGGCTGGAACAACATAAAGGGTCTCCCGCCGGGTTACCCCCGCTCAAAGTTTACCCGCCAAAGGCGGGCGGGGGCCTAGACTCGGCCCTGAAGGGCCTCGCGAAGCGGCGTAAACGCCGCTCAAACGGAGCATTAGAAAACTGGGGATGACTCAGCGGTTACCGGCGGCGAGCCGCTTGTGGACCCGCTTGCCGATGCACTCGCCCAAAACGTATGCGAGGACGCCGACGACGATGCCCGCTCCGACATCGGTCACCCAGTGGACGCCGAGATACATGGTCGCAACGATGACCGAGACGGTCATCACCGTCATCACGGCGCCGAAGGCCCGGTGCCCGCTGCGCAGCGCAAAGAGCATGACGGTGACGGCGAGCGACGTGTGGAAGCTCGGGAAGCAGTTGTCGATCCCGCTCATCGGGCGGAGGACGGTCATGATCTCCGGACTCAGGTCGTCGAGCCGCAGCCGGACGAACGGTTCGCCGCCGCCGGTGCTGAACACATGGCACTCGCGCACGGGGAAGAAGATATAGAAGGGCAGGACGAGGAGGTAGTTCATGAGGTAGCCGATCAGGAGCGAGATGTTCCTGCGCACCTTGCCGAGGTAGTCGAACACGGCCATCGCCCACGGGACCTGGGCGGGAAAGACGATGATGTAGGCCCACGCGAGATACCACGTGAGCGGCGGCCACGTCCACCTCTGGAAGTGCTTGACGAAGTCGCGCTCCATCCTCACAGATCAGGGAGGTGAAATCCTGGCCACGCGACTTGATGACGGCGTCCGTGAAGCGGTGGTCGATGGCCGTCAGGGCGATGTCGATGAAGATGACCGAGGTGGCGATAAGGATGTAGAGGAAGTACCGCTTGCGCGCAAACGTGCGCCAGACGGGGCGGAACGTGGCGACCAGCGGATTCGCGTCCGGCAGCGAAAGCCAGATGAGCAGGAAGATACTGGCCACGAAAACGGGCGGTTCGAGCAGGCGGACGAGCAGCAGCGGATTGATGTCCAGGGGCTCACTCCACGTCGATCTTCAGGAAGAACTCGCAGTTGCCCTTGCCGCCGCGGATGGGCGACTCGGCCCACCGCGCCACGCCGATGCCTGAGCCCGCGAGGTCGGCGACCACCCGCTCGGCGACGGTTTGCGCGGTCGCCGGATCGACCAGGCCGCGGTCGACCTCGTCGTCCTTCGCCTCGTACTGGGGCTTGAGGAGCGACAGCACGACACCGCCCGGCTTCGCGAGCCCGACGGCGTTCGGCAGCACGACCCGCTGCCGCGTCCAGCCGACGTCGATGGTGACGAGGCCGACGGGCTCCGGGAGTTCGACGTGCAGCGCGTTCGTCCGCTCCATCACGACGACGCGCTCATCCTGCCGGAGCTTCCAGGCGAGCGTCCCGTAGCTGGTGTCGACCGAGTAGACGCGCGCGGCTCCGTGCTGGAGGAGGCAATCGACGAACCCGCCGATGTGGGAGCCGAGATCGGCCGCGGTCAGGCCGGCCGCGTCGACGCCGAACTCTCCCAGGGCGAACTCGAGTTTCTCACCGCCGCGCGTGACGTACTTGCCCAACGGCTCTCCCGTGTGTGTTATTGAACTCCATGCCGACAATGGAACACCAGCGAGGAACAACAGAGGTCCCCGCCTGCGCGGCGAGCAAGCTTCGCTTCGCTCAGGATGACATATCTCATTGTGTGACCTATAGTTCTGTCATTCTGAGCGTTAGCGAAGAATCTCTTTCGCAAGCATGCGCCGTCCGTCATCAGTGCATGCTTTATCAGTCCAGGGCTCGCGGCATGCGGCGCTTGAATTCGGATTTCCGGACCAGCTTGCGGACGCGGGCGATGAGGTCGGGCGGGGACCCCGCCGCCGCCAGCTCCGCGTCGGCCTTGCCCTTGTCGAACATGTTGAACAGGAGCCAGTCGACCTCGTCGTAAGAGAAGCCGAGCTCGTCTTCGTCAGTCTGGCCCTGCCAGAGGTCGGCGCTCGGCGGCTTCGTGATGACCTCGGCGGGCACGCCGAGGTGGCCGGCGAGCTGCCGCACCTGGCACTTGTAGAGATGCGCGATCGGGCGAAACCCGCACGCCGAGTCGCCGTGGAGCGTCGTGTAGCCCAGCATCGCCTCCGTCCGGTTGCCCGTGCCGGCGACGAGGGCCTCGCGCTTCGCGGACTGGTCGTAGAGCGTGATCATCCGCACGCGTGCCATGACGTTGCCGAGTCGGACGCGGTCGTCGGCGGGCGACATCTCCCGGAGCGCCTCGACGGCCGGGGTGATCTCGATCTTCTCGCAGGCGACGCCGGCCGCGTCGGCGACGGCCAGCGCGTGTTCGACGCTTTCGGGCGAACTCGTCTCGTGCGGCATGAGCAGGGCGAAGACGTGGTCCGGGCCGATCGCGCGTGTGCAGAGGAACGCGACGACGGCGGAGTCGACCCCGCCCGACAGGCCGATAACGATTTTCGAGAGCCCGGCCTCCTCGAGTTCCGTGCGGACGAAGGCCTCGATGCGCTCCGCCTCGGCCGCCGGATCGATCTTCATTTCGTCATGCATTGTGTCGTTCGCTCCCGTCTCTCAGGCCCGTTGTGGCCCCCAGTTGCTACGCCGCTGTTCCGCAATCCACAATCCGCATTCGGCCGTCATCCCCAAAGCCACCAGATGAAGAGGTACGCGGGCACCGTCGCGGCGATCGTGAACGGCAGCCCCATCTTGACGAATTGCCAGAACCCGACGTCGTGGCCCTCTTGGCGGAGCAGGCCGACGCCGACGATGTTGGCGGCCGCGCCGACCGGCGAGATGTTGCCGCCCAGGCACGCGCCGACGAGCAGCCCGAACGCGAAGAGGATGTGGGTCGGCCCGATCTCCGACGAGCCCGTCATCCCCGTCGCGATCCGGAGAACCGTCGGCAGCATGACGGCCGTGTAGGGGATGTTGTCGATGATGGCGGAGAATGCGACGGACATCCAGACAATGACGGTGAACGTCAGGAACTTGCTCCCTCCGACGACCCCGCCGATCCAGTCGGCGATCTGCGCGATGAAGCCGGTCTTGTCGAGGGCGAACGTCAGGGCAAAGATCGCGGCGAGCAGGGCGACCGTCTCGAAGTCAACGGACTTCAGCAGTTTCAGCATTCCGCCGTTGCCCCGCAGGCGGTGCCAAACGAGGCCGACGAGCGCCGCGACGACGCAGACGGTTCCGTTCGCGTACTTGTCGCGGTGCGGAATGTTCTCGATCTGCGAGACAACGCTCAGCGCGACCACCATCACCACGAGGAGAACGGTCGGGAACCAGCTTGTCGGCCTGACGGCCTCCGGCTCGGACGCGGGCGCCCTGTACTTGCGAAAGAACATCATCCACAGGACGATCATCGAGCCGACGGCCCCCATCTGGACCGCCCAGAAGATGCCGGGCTTGCCGTCGAAGAAGAAGAAGTCGAGGAAGTTGAGCCCGAGCCCGTTCGCGAGGATCAAGCTCGGCGGGTCGCCGATAAGCGTCGCCGTGCCTTGCAGGTTCGACGAGACCGCGAGCCCGATGATGAAGGGCACGGGCGACGTGTTCATCCGCTTCGCGAGGACGAGAGCGATCGGGGCCACGATCAGCACCGTCGTCACGTTGTCGATGAAGGCCGAGAGCAAGCTCGACATCGCGCAGACGCCGAGGGCCGCGCCGCCGACCGTCCGCATGTGCTTGACGATGAAGTCGGCGAGCACGATGGGCACCTTCGACTCGATGAAGAGCCCGGCGACGAGCATCGCGCCCGACAGGATCATCAGGACGTTCCAGTTGATGTTGCACGCGAGGTGTCGGACGTCATCGATCAGGCCCGACCGGGCTCCCGCCTCGCCGTATACGCCGAGCAGCAGCAGGACGACGACTCCGACCCAGAGGACGGCGGCGCGGAACCGCTTGGCCGCGCAGATATAGATGTAGCCGACGATGAAGACGAGCACGGCCTGGATGCGTGGGCTCTGGAAGGCGTCGAGCAGATCCTGCATGCGGGGCCCCGTTTCGGGTTTCACACTCCGCCGCGAACGCCACAAGTCTAGCGGCGGTGCGGCGGGGTGTCAACGTTGTGCGCGGGGCCGGGGAAGCGTACAGGCCGTTCGCGGCCACGGCGAGCGAAAAACCCGACCTTTTGCCCTTGACACTCCCGGGGGCCGTTGCTATAGTTAGATTAACGGTAGGCGGGAGCCTACTCCAAGCCACAGACATTTCCGCAAAACTCAGTGCGTGGCTCACATCCCCGATTGTCCTCGTGACGGAACCGCTGATAACGGATATCAGCCGCGAGAGACCTCAGTAAGAGACGATTCCTCTGAATCCACTCAGACTTTCGATTTGACATACGCAACGTGAAACGCGATGTGGTCCGGGCCCCGACGCAGGCGCGGGGCGGGCGCCGCCTCAGACGGCTCGGACGGACCTTGGTGGGGCGGATCGTCCGGCGTACACGGATTCCTTCCTGATGGCCAAATGAACAAGAAGCTCTTCCTGATCGATGGACACGCACACTGCTACAGGGCCTTCTACGCCATTCCACACCTGTCCAGTCCCGACGGGCGCCCGACCAACGCGGTCTACGGATTCACCGGCATGCTGTTGAAAGTGCTTCGCGAGCAGAAGCCCGACTACATCGCGGCCGTCTTCGACGCGCCGGGCCCGACGTTCCGGCACGAGCAGTTCGCCGACTACAAGGCGCAGCGGAAGCCGATGCCGGACGAACTCGGCCCGCAGATCGATCTCATCCACGAGGTGGTCGACGCCGCCAACATCGCGCGGGTCGTGATGCCGGGCTACGAGGCGGACGACATTATCGGCACCCTCGCCCGGCGGGCCGCGGCCGAGGGCGTCGACGTCTACATCGCGACGGGCGACAAGGATGCGCTCCAACTGCTCGACGAGCACGTCCGCCTCTTCGACACGAAGAATGGGAAGGAATACACCGTCGACGACCTCGCCGACGACAAGGGCATCCGACCCGACCAGGTCACCGACACGATGGCGCTCTCGGGCGATTCGAGCGACAACGTGCCCGGCATCCGCGGCATCGGGCCCAAGACGGCGCTCAAGCTCATCCAGGAGTACGACTCGCTCGAGAACGTGTTCGATCATGTCGACGAGATCAGCGGCAAGACGCTCCAGCGGCGTCTCTCCGAAGGAGTGGACATCGCGGAGACGAGCCGCAAGCTCGTAACCCTCGATACCGACGCGCCGGTCGAGGTGACGTTGTCAGACTGCGCTGTGCGGGAGCCGGACGTGGAACGGCTCGGGGCGCTCTTCCGCGAACTCGGGTTCAAGAAGTTCCTCGCCGACTTGGGCGGCGACGCGACGGAGCCGGAGGCGCCGGCCCGTGGCACGGGCGTCTCGCCCGTGATCGAACACGGCGGGGACGGCCGTGCCACGGTCGGCCGCGGCGATGTCGCGTACACGACCGTCGACACCGAGGAGGCGCTCGCCGGTCTCGCCGCGGAACTGGCCGGGCAGGAGCAGATTTCGATCGATCTCGAGACCACGAGCAAGGAGCCGATGAAGGCCGCGATTGTGGGCTTCTCGTTCTCGTGGGTGGCGCGCGAGGCGGTCTATGTGCCCGTCGCCGGGCCGCTCGGGAGCCAGACGATCCCGCTCGTGACTGCGCTCGAGCGCCTTCGCCCGATCATCGAGTCGGACCGGCCCGCGAAGATCGGGCAGAACATCAAGTACGACACGATCGTGCTTCGGAACGCGGGCGTGCGGGTCCGGGGCATCGCGTTCGACACGATGGTCGCGGCCTACCTGCTCGACCCGGATCGGCGGCGTTACAATCTTGACGACCTGGCGCTCGCCCACCTGGGCTTCCGGAAGATCCCGACGTCGGACCTGATCGGGACGGGCCGCAACCAGATCACGATGGACCGCGTCGCGGTCGACAAAGTCGCTGAATATGCCTGCGAAGATGCCGATACGGTGGTACGGCTTTTCGACGTGCTGTCTCCCGAGCTTGAGAAGACCGGGCTGGCCGAGCTGGCCGCCGATCTCGAATTCCCCCTGATCGAAGTGCTCGCCGAGATGGAGTTCGCGGGGATCAAGGTCGACGCCAACGCGCTCGGCGACATCTCGGAGCAGCTCGCAACGGCGATCGACACGATCGCCAAGGAGATCCACGACGCCGCCGGCGAGGAGTTCAACATCGACTCGCCCAAACAGCTTTCGGGAATCCTGTTCGACAAGCTCAGCATGCCTCCGTCAAGAAAAACGAAGACCGGATTCTCGACGAACGCCGACGTTCTGGAAGAGCTTGCCGTGGCGTATCCGATCGCGGCGAAGGTCGCGCGGTACCGCGCGATGAAGAAGCTGAAGAGCACCTACGCCGACGCGCTCCCGAAGATGATCAATGCGAGGACCGGCCGCGTCCACACGTCGCTCAACCAGACGATGACGGCGACCGGCCGGCTGTCGAGCAGCGATCCCAACCTGCAGAACATCCCGGTGCGGACGGAAGAGGGCCGCGAAATCCGGCGCGCGTTCATTGCGTCCGGACCCGACGCGGTGCTCCTGTCGGCCGACTACTCGCAGATCGAGCTTCGGATCCTCGCGCACTTCTCCGGCGACGAGGCGCTCCGCGACGCGTTCCTGAACGACCTGGACATTCACGCGTTCGTCGCCGCCGAGGTCCACGGTGTCGGCATCGACGACGTGGACCGCGACATGCGCCGCCGGGCGAAGGCCGTCAACTTCGGCATCATCTACGGCCTCACGCCGTATGGGCTGTCGAGGGACATCGGCGTCCCGGTCGGCGAGGCGAAGCAGTTCATCGACGCCTACTTCGAACGCTACGCCCGCGTCCGCGAGTTCATCGACAGCACGCTCGAGCTGGCGCGCGAGCAGGGCTACGTGACGACGATGTTCGGGCGGCGGCGGTATCTGCCGATGCTCCATTCGAAGAACGACGTCGAGCGGCGCTACGCCGAACGGATGGCCGTCAACGCGGTCGTCCAGGGTACGGCGGCCGACATGGCGAAGATCGCGATGAACCGCATCCACCGGCGGATCGAAGACGAAGGGCGGCCGTCGAAGATGCTGCTGCAGATTCACGACGAACTCCTGTTCGAACTCCCGGTCGACGCGGTCGACGGCGAGCGCGAGATGATCGAGAAGGAGATGACGGGCGCCGCCGAACTCGACGTGCCCGTGAAGGTCAACATCGGCGTGGGCGCGAACTGGCTGGAGGTGAAATGAGCGGCAGGTGCATCGTCATCGGCCTGATGGGCGGGATCGGCAGCGGCAAGTCGACCGTCGCGGACATTTTCGCCGCGATGGGGGCCGCCGTCCTCGATGCCGACGCGATGTGCGCCGAGCTGCATCGCACCGCGGAGGTCAAGCAGGCCGTCCGGGACCGGTGGGGCGACGACGTGTTCGGTCCCGATGGCGAGCTCGATTCGGCGCGGGTGGCCGACATCGTCTTCGGCCGGCCCGAGGACCTGGCGGCATTGAACGGAATCCTGCATCCGAAAGTGATCGAGCGGACGAAGGAACGTGTGGCCGCGTGCCGCGAAGAGGGCGGCGGGATGTGCGTGATCGATGCGCCCCTGCTCCTGGAACGCGGCCTCATCGACCTGTGCGACGCGACGGTGTTCGTCGAGTGCGACGCGGCCGTGCGCGCGGCGCGCCTCGCCGAGAGCCGTGGCTGGACGCCCGAAGAGATCGCGCGCCGCGAGGCGCGGCAGGCACCGCTCGCCCGCAAGCAAGAGATGGCGGACCACGTGGTCGGGAACGACGGTGACGTCGCGGCCACGAGACAAAATGTTCAAGAAATCGTTGCACACCTGAACCCCTTTGGAGAGGAATGATGGCTGAGAAGAAGACGACGAAAAAGAAGGCGGCGTCGAAGGGCGGCGCGAAACAGGAGGCCGCTGCCGAGACGAAGCCGAAGAGACCGACAAGAGGCCGGCCCGGCAACGGGCGCGGGCCCGACACGGTTCGGAAAGCCGGCACCCACATCGCCGAGCTGAAGATGAAGACGATCGCCGAGCTGCACGACATCGCCCGGGAAGAGAAGGTCGATGGCTACGTCGGCCTGAAGAAGCAGGACCTGATCTTCCACCTGCTCGAGCACCGGGCCCAGAAGAACGGCCTGCTCTTCGGCGAGGGCGTGCTCGAAGTCCTGCAGGAGGGATTCGGCTTCCTGCGGTCGCAGGGCTACAACTACCTGCCGTGCCCCGACGACATCTACGTGTCGCCTTCGCAGATACGGCGGTTCGGGCTGCGGACCGGCCAGATCATCTCCGGGCAGATTCGTCCGCCGAAGGAGAGCGAACGCTACTTCGCGCTCCTGCGCGTCGAGGCTGTCAACCACGAAGACCCCAACATCCTGACGGACATGATCGTCTTCGACGACCTCACGCCTTTGCATCCGGAAGATCGGTTCCTGCTCGAGACGGTGCCCGACCGGTTTGAGACGCGGATCATCGATCTGGTCGCCCCCATCGGCAAGGGCCAGCGCGGGCTCATCGTGTCGCCCCCGAAGGCCGGCAAGACCGTGCTCCTGAAGATGATGGCCAACAGCATCACGGCGAACAACCCCGAAGTCGAGGCGATGGTGCTCCTGATCGACGAGCGGCCCGAGGAAGTGACCGAGATGGACCGCGGCGTCGACGCCGAGGTTATCAGTTCCACGTTCGACGAGCCCGCCAGCCGGCACGTCCAGGTCGCCGAGATGGTCATCGACAAGGCCCGGCGACTGGTCGAGTTCAAGAAGGACGTCGTCATTCTGCTCGACAGCATCACGCGGCTCGGCCGCGCCTACAACACCGAAGTCCCGCACTCCGGCAAGATCCTGTCCGGCGGCGTCGACGCGACCGCGCTCCAGAAGCCCAAGCGGTTCTTCGGCGCGGCCCGCAACATCGAAGAGGGCGGCAGCCTGACCATCCTCGCAACGGCCCTCATCGAGACCGGCTCGCGGATGGACGAGGTCATCTTCGAGGAGTTCAAAGGCACCGGCAACATGGAACTCGTTCTCGACCGGCGGCTGGCCGACCGGCGGATCTATCCCGCCATCGACGTCAACCGCTCGGGCACCCGCAAGGAAGAGCTGCTGATGCATCCCGAGGAGCTCGAGCGCATCTGGGCGCTGCGGAAGGTCCTCGCCGAGATGAACGCGTTCGAGGCAATGGACCTCTTGCTCCAGCGGATGCGGCGCACCAAGACGAACGCCGAGTTCCTGATGAGCATGGGCGAAGCGTAGCCGCCCCTGCGGGGCAAATGTCGAATGCCCAACGGCGAATGACGAAACAATGTCGATGCCGCGGTGACGAATGGGCAGTGGGCAGCAGCGTCACTGTGCTCCACCAGAGCGGAGGCGGCGCAGAACATCCGGTGTGGCGCAATCCCGCACCGGACATTCCGGTTTCGTCATTGCGGTTCCCCTGCATCTTGACCGTGTGTATCCCTCCGCATATAGTATGTGTAGCTCCTGAGCGAACTGGAGAGGTGCCGGAGCGGTCGAACGGGCTGGTTTCGAAAACCAGTGAGGGCTTATGTCCTCCCAGGGTTCGAATCCCTGCCTCTCCGCCAGACCCGCAGTTGGCGTCAGCCAACTGCGCCGGGATGACGACGTCATCCCGCCGAATCCCTGCCTCTCCGCCAGACCCGCAGTTGGCGTCAGCCACCTGCGCCGGGATGACGACGTCATCCCGCCGGATCCCTGCCTCTCCGCCATTCGATGCGGCCCTTGACCGTTCGCGGTCAAGGGCCTTACTCATGGCAGGCCATCCAATCTGTCAGAGAACGTGATCGGACCGCGGGCGCCGTCGCCGCCGACTGCGGGCGCGTTCGGCCATCCGCCGCGCCTCGCGTTGTCCGCCGCCCGCTACGTCAACTCCACCCTGAACCCAAGCATCGGCCGGTAGCCGGCGGTGTCGACGGGCGCCATAGGATTCGGATACACGCCGTGCCCGCCCGCCACAATCGCCTTCCCCTCGATCGGCCGGACGAGCTTCAGGATGAACTTGTTCCCCCGAATCGTCCACGCCTTGACCGGCACGTCGCCGTTCGTGTCGCGGACCGCAAAAGGAAACCGTTCGAGCGCCAGGTCTTCGAGCTTGAGGAGGCCGTCGACGTTGTCGAACGCGAGTTCGATCCGCGTCGCCGAGAGCTTCTTCACGTCGGCCAGGTCGGGACAGAGATACTTCACGTCGTGCCCGTGCACGAAGCCGAGCGCACACGCCGCCATCCGCTCGCCGAGCACGACGTTCGCCGGCGAGCTGTTGTGCACGCCGTCCGCCAGCCCCATGTCGAGCGTCGACGCGACCGTCACGCCCGGCACCGACCGCGCAAGCTGGCGCTGGATCTCGCGGACCATGTCCCACGCGTCGTGCAACTCGGGCAGCATCGGACACCCCGAGCACCGGTTGAGCTGAACGGTCAGCACGGGCAGCTTCGGCACCCCCAGCGCCTTCCGCAGATCGGCCACGAACCCGCGGAACCGCTTCACGTAGTGCTTGTACTGCGACGCATCGGTGTCGCTCTCGCCCTGATACCAGACCGCCCCGCGGACCGTGCCGCCCGCGTCCTCGATGTAACGCAGCATGTTGTCGAACAGGAAGCCGTGCTTGAACTCGCCCTCCCGCTTCCGCCCGCGCTTCCACATCCACATCGCCGAGCCGCCCAGGCTCGCGGGGATCAGGCCGATCGGATAGCCGAGCGCGTTCTTCAGCTTCTTGCCGAACGCGAGCCACGGGCTCTGCGACGCGTTCGTCCCCTCGCGGTTCGGCGTGTAGAGCGATTCGGTCGAGTCGCCCAGCGGGTGCGTCGCCAGCTTCCACTCGCCGCGCGCGTGAAACATGTGCACGCCGAGTTCCGGTCCGTCGACGAGCGGACTGCGGCCGTACCCCGCCGCGTTGCTCTGGCCCGTGATGACCCAGATGTCGCCGACGCCGACGTGGTGGACCATGTCGCCGCGGGCACACCACTCCGGCGGCTCCGGGCCAACCTTGAGCACGGTCTCGATGCGATAGAGCCCGCCGCGCGGAACGTTCCGGAGTTCGATCGACCACGTTCCGTTCTTGCGCGTGTCGGCCGCGGTCCAGTCGAGCGCCTGCGTGACCGTCTCGTAGCAGTCCTCCCGCACGACGCGGACGAGCACCTTCGGCACCGACGTGAGCTTCTGGTCCGGGATCCATCGGCCGCGGAGGCCGATGGTCGCGACGCCCTTCCTGTCCTGCTGGAAGATCTGCCAGTCGTGTGCGCCGCCCTCGATAACGACGCCTCTGCGCTTACGATCCATCTTGTGCTCCTTGCCTGTCAACCATCCAACGCGGGCCTGCCCCGCGGCGTTCCTTCGGAACGAGTGACCACTGATTAGTCATCAGTGATCAGTAATCAGTTATCAGTCACGACCAGCTACCGCCCCCTGATCTCAAGCCGCCGGTTACTGACCACCGATCACTGATAACTGATAACTGGCCGTCACGCGGGACTATATCAGCGGCTTCCTCGGCAGTCAATCCGTTCGTTCCTCGTTCCCCGCCCACTGATCCCTGTTCCCTGACCCCTGCTTTTCCGTGCCCCCGCCGCCCTTCAGGCTTTGGCGGGCGAGCTTCGTGAGCTTCGCGGTGAAAGTGGCCTTTCTCCGCGTCCTCCGCGCTCTCGGCGGTGAAGAAAGCTGTTCCCTCACCCCTGACCCCTGCTCCACGGTGGCTTTGTTCGGTAAAACATACTTCTCGCGCCCGAAAACCGCCCCCAGAGGCCGAAACTGCAGCCGAGGTCCGTGACCTCGGGCGAAATGGCTTTGTTTGGCAAAACATACTTGTCGCGCCCGAAAACGGCCTCCAGAAGCCGAAACGGCCCACAGCGGAACCCAACCACCAAGACACCAAGGCACGAAGGGAGCATTCTCTCGCAGAGAACGCAGAGGTCGCCGAGGGAGCGGTGTTTCCTGCCGATTCCGTGAGTAGCGGAATCGGCAGGCGAGCCCGTCGGCGGATTCCGGACGCTCCGGCTCGACCGGAACGCCTTGGGATCCGCCAAGCGTCTTGCTGTTCTCTGCGTACTTCGCGATCTCTGCGGCGAAGAAAGCCGTGAGCCGTTCCCGCCTGCGGCGCGTAGACTCTGTGTCTTGGTGCCTTCGTGGTTACCCTCCTGCCGTTCTCCGCGTGGACGTTGCCGCAGGCAGCTCCAAACGCCCCTCTGCGGTGAGACTGAACCGACGGTGGGGTGTCGACAAACCATCCCCGTAGCTTTCATACACCACAAACGCCCGAAGCGCAAGCCGCGCGCGAGAATAATACCACACACAATCAGGCCATATCGGCGTAACACATTCTAATACGAGGAGATGCGGCCGCGAAAAATGTGCGGCCTTTTTTGGCTTGGGGCCACGAAATGTGGCACAGCCGCCCTCGGCTGTGTTATTGAGCCCCATGTTGATAATGGAAATGGCCAATGTATTCGGGAGATTCTTCGCTGACACTCAGAATGACATATCCCACGCAACGGGCTGTAGTTGTGTCATCCTGAGCGAAGCGAAGGACCTCTGTTGTTCCTCGGTGTTGTTCCATTTTCGACATGGGCTTCAACAGGGCAGGATTCACACCCGCGCGCGGGCGGTTCGAGTTGATTGGCGCACTGATCAGCCAACCACCCCTGCATTATAGCCCGTGTCCCCGCTCCCCTCCCGGGTGGCCCCGACGGAGCGAGGCCCTCCGAGCGTGGCGCGCCCAATCAACATGGCTGTCGTCGGAGGGACGCGCTCTGTCGCGTCCGAATCGGTCAAGGCGACAGGAGGAAATCACTTGGGCCTCTCGCCCGCTTCGCGCTTACTGATTCCCCGGACGGTCGCTCGCGGCAGAGCCCTCCGCCTTCGGTGGGGCCACACGCCACATCTCAAAACTGAAATAGCTGGGCGGGGGAGGTCCGCTATCAGCGGCAGGATCGATGAACTCCCAATGTACGTAGAGGATCCCCGGAGACCGAGATCGTGAAACGGGGATCCGAGCCCTGACGCGACGGTCACCACCCACGATCTTCTCTTCGACGATCTCACCATTCGCCTGGAGTAGCCGATAGAAGCGGCCGAGCTTCTTCTTGTCGTTCTCGTCCTTCTCAACGAACCCGACCACTTTGGTGATAGGGCCTTCATGGGGGCGTGCGTCGTACCTGAGAAAATCCAGCGCTATGCTGTCGCCTTGGCCTATGCTGAGAGCAGTTTTCTCCATGAGCATGGCGACGGGTGGCAACCCCTGCAACTTGAGAAACCTCTTCAGGTTCTTGGAAGCGAGGTGAAAGGGGAGCGGAATCCCCACAATATGCGCGGGTTCCTTGGGTCTTGCTGTCGCCCCGTCGCCACCCCCCGGTCTGGGCTCGAAGCGGGCAGTCCAGATACCCTTCACCTCCGGTGCACTCATGTAGACTGTCACCTCGGGGGCCCCCCGCTGGCCGGAGTGCACAAGGACCTTGGGGCCCGTCCCCCCGTGCG
>CAYLQD010000040.1:0-29627 GCA_964385685.1 uncultured Planctomycetota bacterium
ACCCGCCTCCGGCGGGGCACGAAGTTTACCCGCCTCCGGCGGGGCACAAAGAAGCGTAAAGGGGAGAACGGCGAGGCAGAAACAGAATAACCACCAAGTTCACCCGCCTCCGGCGGGGCACGAAGTTTACCCGCCTCCGGCGGGGCACAAAGAAGCATCAAGGGAGAGAAGCAAAGGCACGGCAAAGAATAGCCACCAAGGCACCAAGGCACAAAAGAGCGTCTGGGGAAAGAGCCAAAGGCATGGCAAAGAGCAGCCATCGGGGCACGAAGATGCGTCATAGCACCATGCGCTTGATGCCCTTTCTCATGACCGGTGTGTTGAAGTTCAATAGCAGGCCCAACCGGTGCCCCGTCAGCTTCAGGTACGTCAGCAGTTGCGCTTCGTCGAGCGGAGTGATCTTCTCGACGGCCTTGAGTTCTGCGATCACCTGATCATCAACGAGCATGTCGAACCGCAGCCCCGCCTCCACCCGTACACCGTCGTACACCACGGGGAGAATAACCTGTGTCTCGACCGCGCGCCCTCGCTTTCTGAGTTCGTGCGCCAGGCAGGCCTCGTAGACCGATTCCAGCAGTCCCGGCCCAAGGGTCTTGTGCACCTTGACCGCGGCATCGACTATGTCTTGAGCAATCTCTTCGACTTCCAGCGGTATTGGGGCGAACTCCTTCATTGCCCCCTTCTCCCTTCGCCCACTGGTGGCTATTCTGCTTCTGTTCTTCTCAGAAGCCGCTGTTTTGTGCCCCGCCTGTGGCGGGTAAACTTTGTGTCTTGGTGGTTACTTTGTTTCCGCTCTTCTCAGGAGTTGCCGTTTCGTGTCTTTATGTCTTGGTGCTTACGTTGTTTCCGCTTTTCTCAGGAGCCGCCGTTTCGTGCCCCGCCTGTGGCGGGTAAACTTTGTGTCTTGGTGGTTACTTCGCTTCTTTCTCCCCACAACCCCCTTTGTGTCCCGCCGCAGGCGGGTAAACTTTGTGCCTTGGTGGTTGTTCTGTTCCTGCTTCTCTCGAAAGTTGCCGTTCTGTGCCTTTGTGCCTTGGTGGTTACTGTTTCTCCTTGAAAATCTGAGCGGTGTAGAGGTAGACCTCGGTGTCGGGATCCTGCCACGACTCGGGCGGGAGGCCGGCCTTGTGGGCGCAGCAGACGGACAGGAACGCCTCCTTCGTCATCTTGTTCTCGGTGGCGACCTGCGGCAGAAACGTGCCCGTCTGCGGGCCGCGCTTGACGTAGATGCCGTGCACGCCCAGCTCGAGCGACAGCGGGTCGTCGGTCTTCACGAGCGGCGAGAGCACGGAGAGTTCGACGGAGATCTCGGGCAACTCCTCCTCCGTGACGGGCTGGAACCGCGGGTCTTCCGTCGAGGCGGCGCGGGCCATCGCGGCGACCGTCTGCCAGACGGGCTCGTCGACGATGAACTGGCCGATACACCCGCGGAGCTTGCCGCTCAGGTGGAGGGTCACGAACACGCCGAGGTGCTGCTCGAGCTGCGGATACTCTCCGACCTCGTGGTCCGGCTCCGGTTCGCCCTTCGCGACCGATTCGACGACGTCGCGGGCGACCTTCAGCAGCGCCATGCCTTCTGCGTCGCCCAGAACCTCTTCGCTCATTTTCCGACTCCCTTCAGGGCCGCGAGATCCTCGCGGATTTGTTTCTGGAGCGCCTCGGCCGAGGCGAACTTCTCCTGGTCCCGCAACCGCCGCGTGAAGCGTACCTCGACGTCGCGTCCGTAGATGCTCCGGCTCAGCCCGGGGATGAGCACCTCGACGACGTCCTTCCGCGGCGGGCGCGGAAACGTCAACTTGCGGCCGATGCTGATGACGGCCGGCCGCCACCGCCGCCCGATCCGCGCCGTCCCGGCGTAGACGCCGCTCGGCGGATGCAGCTCGTGGTGCAGGTCGAGGTTCGCCGTCGGGAACCCAAGCCGGCCGCCGCGGCCCTCGCCGCGGATAACGGTCCCGAGGATCGAGACCGGCCGGCCGAGCATCTTCCCCGCGGCGCGCAGGTCGCCGGCCTCAATCGCCTCGCGGATGGCGGAACTCGAGACCGGCTTGCCGCCGGCCCGCGCGGGCCGAGCCGACCGCCTTGCCACGCACACGCCCTCGCGCTCGAGCTGCTTCAATAGCGCGTAGTCGCCCTCGGCGTCGCGGCCGAACCGGCAGTTGTATCCGAGCAGCACGCCGCGCACGCGGAGCTTCTCGCACAGAATGCCGGTGACGAACTCGCGGGCCGGGATGCGCCGCAGCCGGCGGTCGAACGGCAGCACGGCGCACGCGTCGACGCCGAGCCGCTCGAACAGCACGAGCCGGTGTTCGAGCGACGTGATGCAGGGCACGGCCCCGCCGCGCGTCAGCTTCCTCGGCAAGCGGTCGAACGTGACGACGAGCGACCGGGCCCCGAGCGTGCCGGCCCAGCGCTTGAGGTCGGCGAGCACGCGCTGGTGGCCCTTGTGGACGCCGTCGAACGCGCCGATCGTCGCGACCGGTCGGCCGAGCGAACGGGGGGCACGGAGTTCGGGACCGATTCGGATCATTGGAATTCGCTTCTCGGGGCGTCCGTCCCCACGCGGTGGCCGCCCTCCCGGGCCGGCGGTGCTCCGCTACTCGGGCAACAGAAGGACCTGGCCCGGCTTGATGCGATACGGCTCGGCAAGCCGGTTGATGTCCGCAATCTTCTTCCACTTCGCCCGGTCGTGCAGTTGCTCGAGCGCGATCAGCACAAGACTGTCGTTCTGCTGCACCGTGTACTTGCGGTAGTTGCCCGACGGCGCGACGGGCGCGGCCGTGACGGTGTCGGTCGTGATGGTCGTCGCGGCCCCTTCCTTCGGCGGCATGATCAGGCGCTGCCCGACGCGGATCGCATAGGGCGCGGCGAGGTTGTTGAGCTTCGCGATCTCGCCCCAGCGGTTCTGGTCGCCCAGTTGGTCGCGGGCGATCCGGATGAGCGAGTCGTCCGCCGCCACGGAGTAGTGCCAATTCTTCGGCCTCGGCGCCGGCGCGACGGGCGGCGTCACGACGATCTCCTCGTTGACCGGCGGGACGGCGATCTCCTCGGTTGCGACGACCCGGACCCCTCCCTCGGGGCTGGCGGCCGTGATGCTGTCGCCGGCGAGAGCCCCGGCGCCCGACGGCCGCATGTCGAGCCGGTTGACGACCAGCGCTCCCTCCGGGTTATCGGTGGTTGTGTTCGTCAGGTCGGCGTCCATCGGCTCGTTGCCGCGTTCGCGCCCCCAGATGATCACCAGCAGGCCGACGATGATAAGGATGACGACAATACCGATTTTTGCGTCGCGGTTCATCTGAATCCCCTCACAAATGGGTGCGCGGATTTGGGCAGAATAACCAACCGACCCATATTAGTTCTTGGGCAAGGGACATTCAACCCGTATTTGGCCGCGCCGGCCGTTCCATACAAACTCTTACTTTTGGCCGGCGCGCCCCGGTCCCCGCGGATCCCCGCCGACCTCCCCGGTTCATCAACGTGCCGCATCACCCCGGCGGCTTGGCCGCGTTACCACGTGAGCAAGAATGAGCAGCGTGAGGAATACCGTATTCCCGCCGTAGAATAGCACGATCAGCGCAACCATCGGATCAACATGACGGAAGATCAGGCCCACGAACGGCACGAAGAAGTAGCCAGGTACGATATTGAGAGCCGCTGCGACGTAGATCAGCCAGAACGCCCAACGCTTCTTCACGAGCAGTCCAATGCTCCCGGTGAGCAGGAGGATCCAGGTCAGCGCCGTCGCGGCGCCAAGCAAGACGTCAGCAGCCATTGAGGCGTTCGCGATGGCGTTGTAGACGTACTTCGCCGAGAACTGGGCGGTGTGCAGACAGACGACGATCAGGCATATCGCGGCCCCGATGCGGATGCAGCGCGCAACACATGAGATCCGGCCTTTTCGCTGTGTTCCGTCGGGTTCCCGCATGGCGCCCCTCCCTCTTGGCCCGATTGTACTACACGGGGTTCCTTCACACCATCATCAAGACCCGCCGCCTGTCCGGCCTAATGCTCGGTCGGCGCACACTCTAGGCCACGTGTCTCGTCCGTATTCCTCGGTCCTTCGCAAGCTCCCGCAGTCGTTCATAGGCATCGTCACTCTGAAAGCCATGGCGGGAGAGCCAGTGGAAAAGGCCCGGGCTCGAATAGACCAAATACCCCTGCGACGTCTGCACGACTTCCATGATTCCATCCCAACAGACTTCTGAGCATCCCAACTTGTGCGACGTGACGAGGCGATCCGGCCAGATCTGCCATTCAATCTCTATGTTCTTGTCTGGCCGTTTTGCGAACCGCCGGCGCAAAGCCCAGCGGCGCTCGACGGGCCTCAGCAAGAACCAGTAGATTCCCAACAAAGGAAACAGGGCCGCAACGAACGACAGGCCTGTCCGCCAGTAGGCCGCGACGCCACCGACGATGAACAGAACGGCGATCGCATGAATGATTGCCCGGAACACCGGCCGACACGCGCGGCGGAACTGGTAACGGTGGGCGGCTATGAACTCGTCCGCCGTCCATCGGTACCTGACGATCAGTGGTTCCTCAGTCATCTGTTTGTCCTGACCGGCTCACGCATGGTTTCCGCGTTGCCCCCGCTCCCCATTCGATTCTACCGGATCGGCCTGCCACACACCACCGTCAACACCCGCCGCCGTCCGGCCTCGTCGGGCTCCGTTCGCCGGCCTGCAGGGCAGATGCCAGGGCGGCTTGCCGCACGTGACTTTGGAGTGCGGCGGCTTGACGCCGCTTTCCAGAAATCTTCGGGTACCTTCGGCGCTTCGCACCTCGGCAAGGCGGTAACCGCGCCGAAGTCTGTGCGCCAACGCTTGCTGCCTCGGGCTTGCGATGCAGGGGCGCGGCCTGCCGTGCCCTGGCCGTCTTATCGTTGTGCGCGGGCACGGCAGGCCGTGCCCCTGCACGGACCACACGATCTTCGGGACGCCTGCGCGACGCGGTCGACTGTCCCTCGGCCACTTCTGCGACGCCGACAACTGGCAGGAGTATTACGTCCCGTGACGCGGTGCCGGACGCGGCATTCCGTCCGCGCGGAGTGCGGCGGTCGAGGAGCGGTGCAACGAGGAACCGCAAGCGGCGGCCCGCGGCGCAGATGCCAGGGCGGCTTGCCGCACGTGACTTTGGAGTGCGGCGGCTTGACGCCGCTTTCCAGAAATCTTCGGGTACCTTCGGCGCTTCGCACCTCGGCAAGGCGGTAACCGCGCCGAAGTCTGTGCGCCAACGCTTGCTGCCTCGGGCTTGCGATGCAGGGGCGCGGCCTGCCGTGCCCTGGCCGTCTTATCGTTGTGCGCGGGCACGGCAGGCCGTGCCCCTGCACGGACCACACGATCTTCGGGACGCCTGCGCGACGCGGTCGACTGTCCCTCGGCCACTTCTGCGACGCCGACAACTGGCAGGAGTATTACGTCCCGTGACGCGGTGCCGGACGCGGCATTCCGTCCGCGCGGAGTGCGGCGGTCGAGGTCGCTCTGTTGAACGCCAGCTTCTGTGACAGCGTGGAGATTCTTCGCTCCGCTCAGAATGACAATCTTCGCTAAGTTCGCGCGTTGCAGTTGCAGAGCAACTGCCAAGCCATCGCGCGGCGATGGCCGTCATCCTGAGCGGAGCGAAGGATCTCGGTTTTCAGCAGAGCAGCCCGACGTCACTTCTTCCCCGCCGCGAGGTCGAGGTACTTGGTCGGATGCAGGTCGCGGGGGTTGGGATGGCAGCAACCGTGTCGACCCGGGCGGGATTCCCTCAAGATTTCTCTTGACCTCTGACGTCTAGACGTCAATACTGTGGCGGCATGAGGAAGGGCAGAGAGAAACGACGACCCGGCGAGGTGCGCGATGCCATCGTTCGCGTTCTGGTGACGAGCGGGAAGGCGTTGCCCGTGAAGGAAATCGAGCGGGGCGTCTCCCGGGTCTTGGGCTCGGCGCCGCTCTCCTCCGTGCGCTCTTATCTCCGGCTGAATACCCCGGACATGTTCGTGCGCGAGAGCCGGGGGGTCTACCGGATTCGGGTGCAGCGCCTGCCTGGGCTGAAGACCAAACTCGACACCGTTCAGGATCTGAAGAAGCCCTTCTGCTGTGGCGGTGCGAAGCTCTTCCACGCGGACTGTTTTGACTGGTTTGAGTTGCAGCCGGACGAGAGTCTCCACGCAATTGTGACCGATCCCCCATATGGGCTTCATGAGTATACTCCCGAACAGCAAACCAAGCTCCGAAACGGTAAAGGTGGAGTGTGGCGAATACCCCCATCATTCGACGGCAACGCTCGTTCACCGCTTCCGAGGTTCACCACGCTGACGCAGCGCCAGCTTGATGACCTGGGACACTTTTTCTTCTCATGGGCGCGTGCACTGCTGCCGAAACTCGTGCCGGGGGGCAATGTCGTGGTCGCCTCCAATCCCCTGCTCTCCTATATTGTGGCGGGCGCTCTCGCCGAAGCGGGCCTGGAGCGGCGGGGGGAGATCATCCGACTGGTCATGACCATGCGCGGCGGCGATCGCCCCAAAGCCGCTCACACGGAGTTTGGCGAGGTCAGCGTGATGCCTCGGTCCATGTGGGAACCCTGGCTCGTGTTCCGGAAACAGCTCGATGGCCGCGCGCAAGACAACCTGCGGAGGTGGAAAACCGGAGGATTCCGTCGTCCTTCGCGCGACAGACCGTTCGGCGATGTCATCAAGTCCTCCCCGACGAGGAAGAACGAGCGCGGTCTTGCTCCGCACCCGAGCCTTAAGCCACAAGGATTCATGCGTCAGGTCGTGCGTGCGGTGCTGCCGTTGGGAGAGGGCGTGGTCGTCGACCCCTTCGCCGGTGCCGGTTCGACACTTGCGGCGGCCGAAGCGGTCGAGTACGAGAGCATTGGGATCGAGAAAGACCGGCACTACTTCGACATGGCATGTGCGGCCATTCCGAAGTTGGCGCGGCTGAGAGTCGACGGGCACCCCTAAGCCAGGTACAACCAATGGGCCCTTAGCTTCTGGATGCCCTCGCGATGTAACGTCGCAGTCCGGGTGCCCAGTTCTCCCCTGGGATTCCGCCTGAAGTCGTGGACTCGGCGAACGCGAAGAACTTCAGAGCGCTCTCATTGGCCGGGAGGTTTGCGCCTACGACCGACTTTCCGCGCTGCGGATACTACGATAAGCGCGATAATGCCTAAGATGATCAGCACGCATCCGATCCACGCCCCCTGATCCTTGAGGAATTGAAACGCCTTCGCATTGCTCGTCGCGGAAAGAACGAGTCCCAGGAGGACGACCAGCAAGCCGCCTGTGCCCACAAGCCACCTGTTCTGAAGGGCGGAAGCGTGATCGCTTATTGTTTCCTTTACGACGCCGCGTACTCTATCCTCAACGTTGTCGCTGTCTCGACGTATCGAATCCACGTCCGTCGCGAGCTTGTCGAGCGAGTCCCGGATCTCCGCGTATTCATCTGAAACAGCTCTGAACTGGCCGTCGATCGACTTTAGGCGGTGGCCAAGCGCATGCCACGGGTAACCCGACTTGAGCAGGTTGTCCAGAAGTTGCTCAGGCCCTCCTTCCACCAGGGAGCTTTCCCACTCGTCTTCCCGCATTCCAGCGGGAGCGCCCTTCCGTGTGGAGCGCACGTAACCCGTCTGACCCTGGTAGTCACCATCGTAGATTCGGTCCGGCGTTTCTCCCTCCTCAAGCCTAAAGATCGTCAGCCGATAGATCCTTTCCCCAAGTAGGAAGCGTCGTTCGTCATTGGATGTATTGGTGATTGTCCAATTCAATGTGCCGTGGTAGCCAGCGTCGACCTGCGTTGTGGGAGCCACGATGGCCTCGCGCGAGAGGTCTGTTGTGGGGCTGACTAGCGCGTGCAAATCATGACCGGGGTAAATGCTGTGAACGGTCTCTCTACCGAAATCCAGCGTTTCAAGGGCAGTAACGGCAACAGAATGGCCTGGTGCTATCCGAATGCCCCTTTTCTTCTTGCCGAGAGCAAACTCCTTTCCGGCGTTCAAGAACTCCCCCGTCGGACCTAACCGGAGCACATACGAGTTCGGGCGCACACAGCCCTCATCGCCGTCAATGATCACTTTCCCGAGCAACTTACGTAGTTCTTGATCGTTCAGGACAACTGCCATGTTCTACTCGTCCCCGGAGACACCAGAAACTGGCACTGATAAACTGATTCCCACATGGTCGGCCCACAACAACAGGAAACTGGCCAAAAGATACACCCTACCAGAATTATGCCCTGGCACGCGGCCAGTGTCAATCGTTTTTCGCGCACCACTGGGGGGCCTTGCCTAGCTGCTGGATATCCGTGATCGAGAGGCGCTCTACCCATGTCCGGTCCCTCTGAGCGCGGGATTGCCCTGCTGCCCGACGCTGTCGCCCCGCAAGTTCCTGGACGCCACGGCCCAACGCTGTTGCATGGCGCTCCTCGCCGCGTGGCAGGATTTCAGCGATGCTGTAGCCGAACTCGCGTCCTGCCCTCGGCAGGCCATAGGATCTCGGACGGCATCCAGCTTCATTCCCCTGCCGGCGCGAGGTCGAGGTACTTGGTCGGATGCAGGTCGCGGGGGTTGGGATAGAAGCCCCTGACGGCGGGATCGCGCAGGCTGAGGTTCGCGTAGTAGTAGACGGGCACGATGGGCATCTCGTCGACGATGAGAATGCGCTCCGCCTTGCGGAAGAGGTCGAGCCGCTTCGCGGCGTCGGGCTCGCCCGCGGCCGCCTGGATCAGCGCGTCGTACTGCTCGTTGCTCCAGCCCGTGCGGTTGTTGCCGCCGCCCGACACGAACATGTCGAGGAACGTGTTCGGGTCCATGTAATCGCCGATCCACGCGGACCGCGCGATGTCGTAGTTCTTCTTGCTGACCGTGTTCAGGTAGACCTTCCACTCCTGGTTGACGAGGTTGATCCGGACGCCGAGGGTCTTCTTCCACATGTTCTGCGCGACCACGGCGATCCGCTCGTGCTGCTTGCTCGTGTTGTAGAGGAGCGTGACGCGCGGGAACCCGCGGCCGCGCGGATAGCCGGCCTGGGCGAGCAGCTCGGCCGCGCGCTTCGGGTCATACGCCGGGCCCTTCGGCGGCTCGTAGGGCGGCATCATCGGCGGCACGAACGACCGCGCCGGCTCGTACTGCCCGTGCAGGATAAACTTGCACAGCGTCTTCTTGTCGAGCGCCAGGTTGAAGGCCTTGCGGACGAGCGGATCGTTGAACGGCTTCCGCGTGCAGTTGAACCGATAGAAGTACGTGCCGAGGTACGGGGCCTTGTGGTAGTCGGGCCGCTTCATCAGCTTCGGCACGAGGGCGATGGGGAGCGCGTTGAGCCAGTGCAGCTCGCCCGAGCGATAGCGGAGCAGGGCCGTGTTCTGGTTGTTGATCGCGAACGCGACGACGCCGTCGAGCTTCACGTTCTCCGCGTCCCAGTAGCGCGGATTCTTCTTCATGATGATCCGGTCCTGCGGGCGCCACTCGGCGAGCACGAACGGCCCGTTCGACACGATGTGCTCGGCCCGCGTCCAGCGGGCGCCGTGCTTCTCGACGGTCGCGCGGTGCACGGGCATAAACGTCTCGAACGCGAGCAGGCCGAGCAAGTAGGCGGTCGGATGTTCGAGCGTGACCTCGAACGTGTGGTCGTCGGGCGCGCGGATGCCGACCTTCGAGAAGTCGGTCACCGTCCGCTTCGTGTAGGCGCGGGCGTTCTTGATGTGCCAGAGCTGGTAGGCGTATTCCGACGCGGTCTTCGGCTCGAGGACCCGCCGCCAGGAGGCCAGGAAGTCGCGAGCCGTCAGCGGGTCGCCGTTCGACCAGATCGACCGGCGGAGTCGGAAGGTGTAGGTCAGCTTGTCGTTCGAGATGGTCCAGCTCTCGGCGATGCCGGGCGCGGGCCCGAGCGTCTTCGGGTGATACGTGACGAGCCCCTCGAAGAGCGACATCGCGAGGTTGTGCTCGGGCACGCCCGTCATGAGTGCCGGGTCGAGCGTCTCGGGCTCGGCGCCGTTGTTGAACGCGAACATCTTTTCGGCCGCGGCCGCGGGTCGGGCGGCCGGGCCGGCGCCGCCGCAGAGCGTTGCGATTGCGAGGACGGTCAAGAATCGGCGCATCGTTACCTCCGGCAAGAGGAGCCGCTGAAAAGGTTTGTTTCTTGCCCCGGCGGGGCAACAGCGGCAGTCTTGCTGCCGTCGCAGTTTGCCCAAAGCAAACTGCCAGGCGAGCCACGCTCGCCCGCCAGCCCAGGGCGAAGCCCTGGGTGACAAATGGATCTCTGACCAAGCCCTGTAGGGGCGTCACAGAATCTCTATCGCCCCTTCAGGGCTTTCCCGCCCTGCCGGCGTTCTCCCAGGGCTTCGCCCTGGGCTGATGAATCCGAGCCTTGCAGGCTCAGGAAGCTACTTTTACAGCAACCCCGTGTGAGACGGAATTGCAGGCGCGAGGGTAGTGCATCGCCCGCCCGTTCTCAAGGGCTTTTTCCGGGGGATGGCTCCGGCCTCCTTTCGAGCGAACACTCTCAACACGGGGGCCGGTCGGCGCCTTGCCCGGATCCGTGGCACGGCCATCTTGGCCGTGCGTCACACGCCCATCTTGGGCGTGCATCTCACGGGCGGGACGCCCGTGCCACGGGAGCAACGCCGCTCCGCCGGCGCAGGCCCAGGCGGTTGCATTCCGGGGGGCTCGTCCCTATAATCCGCCCGGCAGGTCGGGCCCCTGCCGGATCCGTGGCACGGCCATCCCTTCGGCTCCGCTCAGGGCGGGCTTGGCCGTGCGTCGCACGCCCATCTTGGGCGTGCACTTCACGGGCAGGCCTGTCCTGAGCGAAGGATGCCCGTGGGACTCACGGGCGAAGCCGCCCGTGCCACGGTAGGGACGCCGCGAGGAACGATTATGAAGACGGTGCTCAAGAATCCGTGGGTCCGGTTCATCGGGCTCATCATCCTCATCGTCGTCGGCGTGCGCGTGCTCCACGCCATCCGCAGCATCCTCGTGCCGTTCTCGCTCGCCCTCGTCGTCGCCTACATTTTCGATCCCGTCGTCGACTGGATGGAGGAGCGGCAGATCGGGCGGTTCCGGCCGAGCCGCGGCTTCTGCGTCTGCCTGCTCGTGTGCGCCGCGGTCGCCGTCGTCGCGGGCTTCGCCTTGTTCGCGGTTCCCAACGCGGTGCAGTCGCTCGAAGATCTAATCACCGCGAAGAACATGGACAGCGTCGTCCAGGTCCTGCCCAAGAACGTGCGGGAGGTGGTCGAGGAGTTGAAGAACGCCGAGGGCCCGGCGGAGCGGCAGCTCATCATCCAGCGCCTGCTGGGCGACCTGCTCGCGAGCAAGGGGGCCGCGAGCGCCGTCGGCGAGGGCGCCCGGGCCGTCGCCGTCAGCGCGTTCGCCGCGCTGATGTGGGTCTTCAACTTCTTCCTTTTCTTCGTCGTGACCGTCTACCTGCTGATCGACATCGACCGCGTCCGGGACCGCGTGCGCGATGCCCTCCCGCTTGCGCACAAGGACGAGATCCTGCGCATCGCCGGCCGGCTCGACGCCAACCTGAAGGCGTTCTTCCGCGGCCAGTGCGTCGTCGTGATGTGCCTGTCGCTCATCTTCACCGTCGGCCTGCTCATCGTCGGCTGCCCGTTCTGGTATCTGATCGGGATCGCGGGCGGGATCGGCGCCTTCATCCCGTATTTCGCGCTCGCCTCGGGCATGGTGCCGGGGATGATCCTCGCCGCGGCGCAGTACGGCAACCTCGGGCGCCCGCTGGCCGTCGCGATCGTGTTCGGGGTCGGGCTCGCCATCGACAACGTGCTCATCACGCCGAAGATCATCGGGAAGCGCGTCGGGATGCACCCCGTCGTCGTGATCCTGTCGATTCTGGTTTTCGGGACGCTGTTCGGATTCCTCGGCGTCATCTTCGCCGTGCCGATCGCGGCGGTCGTCAAGGTGCTCGCCGCGGAACTGTTCGACCGATACAAGCAATCGGAGCTGTACACCGGCTCAGAAGAAGGAGATGGCTAGGACAATGAAGGTACTGATCACGGATTCGCTCTCGGAGCAGGGGCAGGAGATTCTCGCGGCCGAGGGCCACGAGGTGCTCGACCGCAAGGGCCTGAAGGGGCAGGAGCTGCTCGACACGATCGCCGACTGCGAGGCCCTCATCGTGCGCAGCGGCACGAAGGTGACCGCGGACGTGATCGCGGCGGGCAAGAAGCTCGTCTGCGTCGGCCGCGCGGGCGTCGGCGTGGACAACATCGACATCGACGCCGCGACCCACCAGGGCGTGATCGTGATGAACACGCCGGAGGGCAACACGGTCTCGACCGCGGAATTGACGATGGCGATGATCCTCGCGCTCTCGCGCAACATCCCGCAGGCGCAGATCAGCCTGCTCGGCGGCGAGTGGAACCGGAAGGCGTTCAAGGGCACGGAGCTGAACGGCAAGACGCTCGGCGTCGTCGGCGTCGGCCGCATCGGCCGAGCGGTCGCTCGCCGCGCCGCCGCGTTCGCGATGAAGGTCGTCGGCACCGACCCCTTCATCGTCGGCGATTCCGGCGGGCTCGACCTCGAGATGGTCGAGCTGGATGAACTGATCGCGACCGCCGACTATATCTCGCTCCACACGCCGATGAACGACGACACGCGCGGCATGATCGGCGCCGACGAGATCGCGAAGATGAAGGACGGCGTGCGGCTCATCAACTGCGCCCGCGGCGGCCTGATCGACGAGGCCGCGCTGAGCGACGCGCTCGAGTCGGGCAAGGTCGCCGGCTGCGCCGTCGACGTCTATTCGTCGGAGCCGCCGACGGACAACCCGCTCGTCGGGAAGCCGGGCGTCGTCTGCACGCCCCACCTCGGCGCGCTGACCGACGAGGCCCAGGCGAACGTCGCCGAGCAGGTCGCGCAGCAAATTTGCGAGGTGCTCGAAGGCAAGCCCGCCCGAAACGCGGTCAACATGCCGATGATGGAGGCCGACGCGCTGACGAAGGTCGCGCCGTACGCGCAGCTCGCCGAACGCCTCGGCCGCGCCGTCGCCCAGCTCTGGGACAAGCCGATCAAAGAAATCCGCGTGACCTACCGCGGCGAACTGATCGAGGACCCGCTCGAGTTCGTGACCGCGTCGCTCCTGAAGGGCATCCTGTCGATGCTCCTCGAGGGGCCCATCAACCACGTCAACGCGCCCCTGATCGCGCGCGAGCGCGGCGTGCGGGTGTCCGAGGTCACGAGCGCGCAGTCGCACGATTTCGCCAACCTCATCACGGTCGAGATCCTCGACACGGGCGAGCCGCTCTCGCTATCCGGCACGTTCTTCGGCCGCAACGACCCGCGGATCGTGCGCGTCAACGACTATCACGTCGACGTCGTCCCCGAGGGGCACATCATCTTCTGCACGAACAAGGACGAGCCCGGCGTGATCAGCTACGTCAGCACGATTCTTGCCGAGCACAAGGCGAACATCGCGAACATGACCGTCGGCCGGCGCGAGCGCGGCGGCACCGCCGCCACGGTCATCAACATCGACGGCCCGGTCGAGTCCGAAGTGCTCGCCGCGATCAAGGCCTCGCCGATCATCTCCGACGCGAAACTCATCCGGCTCTAGCGGGGCCGGCGCGTTCTCGAAGGGGGCGCAGCCATGTCGACAGACGCCGGGCCAAGTTCGGACGAGGCGGGCGCGGCGCCCGTCGACAACGTACACATCTCCGTCTTCACCTACTCCGAGGACGACTGCACCGAGCGGGAGGCCGCGACCGCTGAGGAGGCCTGCGCGCCGCCCGAGCCCGGCCGCGTCACCTGGATCAACGTCGACGGCGTCCACGACGTGAAGCTGATCGAGAAGATCGGCGAGTGTTTCGGGCTGCACCCGCTGCTTCTCGAGGACATCGCCAACACGGAGCAGCGGCCGAAGACCGAGGACTACGGCGAGGTCGTCTTCACGACGCTCAAGATGCTGTGCCCGGATGAGCCTGGCCGCCCGGCGAGGATCGAACAGATCAGTCTCGTCCTCGGCCGGCAGTTCGTCCTCTCGTTTCAGGAACGCGCCGGCGACGTGTTCGACCCGGTCCGTGACCGGCTCCGCCGGGGGAAGGGGCGCGTCCGCAAGGCGGGGGCCGACTACCTCGCCTATGCTCTGCTCGACGCGGTCGTCGACGGCTACTTCCTCGTGCTCGAACGGGTCGGGGAGGAACTCGAGGGGCTCGAGGAGGAGGTGGCGGACAATCCAACCCCGGAGACGGCGGGCCGGATTCGCGAGATGAAGAGACGCAGCTTGCGCTCGCGAAAGGCCGTCTGGCCCCTGCGCGAGGTCGTCGGCGTGCTCGCCCGGGGCGAACTCGACCTGATCACGCCCGAGACCATCCCGTATCTGCGGGATGTCTACGACCACACCATCCAGGTCGTCGATACGGTCGAGACGTTCCGCGACGTCATCTCGGGCATGCGCGACACGTATCTGACCGTGCTGAGCACCCGGATGAACGAGGTGATGAAGGTGCTGACCATCATCGCTACGATCTTCATCCCCCTGACATTCGTCGCGGGGCTCTACGGGATGAACTTCGAGTTCATGCCGGAGCTGAAGTGGCGCTGGGCCTACCCGTCCGCGCTGGCGCTCATGCTGGCGATTGCCGTTGTGATGTTGGTCTACTTCAAGAAGAAACGCTGGCTGTAGCGCCTCTCGCTCGCCGAATCCTTATGCGACAAGAAAAGATTCATCTCCCAATACCGGGGATCATTGGCCCCACGCAAGGTAGCCCCAAAGGGGCAGAATTCGATAGCCTGGGGCAACGCCCCAGGGACAGGTGAGCCATCGCCAGAGCCCTGAAGGGGCGATATAGGTGCGCCGGATTCCATCTCGCCCCTACAGGGCTCCGCTCTTCCATGCCCGACGGCACCCAGGGCGTTGCCCTGGGCTATCACATGGCGCCCTTTCAGGGCTTCGGAACCGTAGGTGACCCGCAGTTCCCCGGTATTGGGAGATGAACCCAAAAAAAGCCGCCCGACCTTCAGGAGGCCGGGCGGCTTTCTTGTGACTTGATAGCAGCGCTATTTTTTCTTTTTCTTCTTCGCTGCTTTCTTCTTGGCTTTCTTCTTCGTTGCTTTCTTCTTGGTCTTCTTCTTCGTTGCTTTCTTCTTCTTTGTCGCCTTCTTCTTGGCCTTCTTCTTCTTGGCCGCCTTCTTCTTCGCCATTCGTCCTCACCTCCTTCCAAAAAAGAAACGACGAACTACAAAAAACTCGCGGCACTTGTTATATCGGAGGCACAAACAGCAAACTTTAGAGAAAAATGTCGCGCGGATCATGTGATTCGCGTGAAATCGGCGGGGATGTCGCGCGGCGACTACTTGGAAAGCGTCGCGTTGACGAACGCGCGCACGCACTTCGCGCGGTCGAGCGCGTCGGCCGCGGCCCTCGCGTCGCACGGGCGGGCGGGATCGGCGCCCGATGCATCGACGTGCAGGTCCTCGGCCTGACGGTCGAGCGCCTGCGCCGCGCGCACGACGTCGGCGGTCGGAACGATCTCGCGCGCGTCGAGCGCAGCGCACAGGTCGGCGCACCGGTTCGACATGTGCGCCCAGCCGTTCTGCTCGAAGACGGCGATGAGCGAGCCGGAGGCGGCGCGGTGCGCGTGGAGCACGGTCCCCTCGTGGAAGCCCGCACGCGAGAGCACCCGGGCCATCGATTCCTCGCGGTTACTGGCGCTGATCCAGGCCTGTGCCTTCCTGCGCATCGGGCGTGCTGTCCTCCGGTGGTGTGGTCTCGGGCGCCGGGGGCGCCGGGTCGTCGGGGCTCGGCGGCTCGGCCGCGCCCTCTTCGGGCGGCCCCGGTTCGTCGGGCTTCGCCTGCTGGTGGTGGTCTTTGAGGAACGACTCGGCGGCCCGGATGGCGGCGTCGATCCGCTCGCGCGAGCGGCCGAGCGTTTCCGCCTCGTCCTCCAGCTCGTCGAGGATGTCAGCCTGCTTGACGACGGGCTTAAACCGGCCTGGCTCCACGGCTTGTGCGGCCTGCTGGGCCGGCGCCGGCTCGGGCGGCGCAGCCGGCTCGGCCGGTTTGCCTTCGGATACGGCGACGTGCAGCTCGCCGAAATCCCCCGCCTGCTGCACGGTCAGCTGATGCAGCCGGACCAACTCGAGCAGGGCGATGAACATCGCGATCATCTCGTCGCGGCTCTGGCACCGGGCGAAGATCTCCGAGAACGCGAGGGCCCCCTCGCTTTGCAGCGTCTGGAGCAGGGCCTGGCGATACTCCTGGATGGGGCGCTCGCGCTCGAGGACCTGGCCCTCGGGCGCGCCCAGGCTCGTCTCGCTCAGCACCTTGGAGAACGCGTCGATCAATTCCCACAGGCCGACGCCCTCGAGCGCGACGCCGAGGTTGCCCTCGGGATCTGTCTCGTCGGACTCGACCTGCGGCGCGGCCAGCTCGGGCCGCTTATACTTGAGCGCCTGCTGAGCCGCGCGGTCGCCCAACTCGCGAGCCAGATCCTTGTACCGCTTGTATTCGAGAAGCTGCCGGACCAGTTCGGCGCGCGGGTCCTCTTCCTCTTCGCCCTCGAGTCCTTCCTCGCGCGGGATGAGCATGCGCGACTTGATCTCCATGAGCGTCGCGGCCATGACGAGGAACTCGCCCGCGACGTTGACGTTGATTTCCGCGAGCAACTCGATGTGCCGCTGATATTGTTCGGCGATGTGGGCGACGGGAATATCGTGAATGTCGACTTCGTTCTTGCGGATCAGGTAGAGGAGCAGATCGAGCGGGCCGGCGTAGGCGTCGAGGGTGACGCGGTAGCCCGCGCCGGGTGTCGCGGCTCCCTCGTCGACCGGCGGCGAAGGAGGCGGGCCCGCCGGCCCGGCCGGTTCGTCGCTTGATGTGTGCGCGGTCTCGTCGGCCACTTGTTCCTCCGTCATCGGAAGAGCCCCAGCTCTTGCATGCAGTCAAAGAGCCGAGCGAGTTCCCTGTCTGTGAACGTCAGGCCAAGGACGATCCTGATCGGGATCCAGAGGAGCCCGCGGCCGAACAGGATCAGCGCGAAGAGCAGATACTGACCGTACTGCTTGGTGCGGTCGTAGGCCATCGCCGCGCGGAAGCTGAGGAATCCGCGCCAGATGTGGTGGCCGTCCAGCGGGTAGAGCGGAATCAGGTTGAAGATGCCGAGGGCCAGGTTCAGGAACACGGCATAGGCGATGGCGCGCTCGACGAGAACGAGCGTCGACGCGGCCGTCCCGGCCTGGGTGTCCGGCCGGACGGCATCGAGCTGGAGGACCTTGAACGCGACGGCGCAGACGAGGGCGACCGAGAGATTGATCGCGGGCCCCCCGAGCGCCGTCAGCATCATGTCGCGCTTGGGCCACTTGAAGACCGAGGGGTTGACAGGCACGGGCTTCGCCCAGCCGAACACGCGGAAGACGAGGCCCATCGTCGTGCCGATCGGGTCGTAGTGCGCGATCGGATTGAGCGTCAGGCGGCCCATGTAGCGCGCGGTCGGATCGCCGAGCCGGTCGGCCATCCACGCGTGCATAAACTCGTGCAGCGAGAGCGAGAAGAGGAAGACGGGGACCGTGACGATCAGGGTCTTCGGGTCGAAGAGGTGTTGGAATCCGCCCATCGCTGTGCCCGCCGGTCGTTCTATCGGCCGCTATGGTATCGGGTCGGCGCGCGGGCGTCAAGCGAGGGGGCGTTTGACGAGCAGATACTCCGAACGCGGGGAATCTCGAAGGCGGTGAGACCGAAAGGAGTCGGCCGGAAGGCCCCCATCGTGGCACGGGCGTCCCGCCCGTGAGTCCCACGGGCATCCCTTCGACTTCGCTCAGGACAGGCCTGCCCGTGAGGTGCACGCCCAAGATGGGCGTGTGACGCACGGCCAAGATGGCCGTGCCACGAGCCCGGCAAGGCGCCGACCGGCATCCCCGTGTGACAATATCCACTTGCGTTTGACACCCACCCGGCGCGGGCCTAGAATTAACTGAGGAGGGCATCGTGGAGACGGCAGCCGTTTGAAGAAGCTCACCGCCTATCTCATCGTCCTGTTCTGGGTCGCGATGGCCGCGTGGTTCGTCCGCCGCGAGATCATCCCGCGCGCGTTCGCGCCGCCCGTGCGCGGATACGCGGCCGTCCGTTCCTACGCCCAGGGCCACCCCGGATATCGCATGAGCATCACGACGATCGGCAACAAGCGCGTCGGCACTGCGAAGACGACGTATCAGCTCCGCGAGAACGGGGACTGCGAGATCGAATCGACCGCGAGCATCGAGTTCGACGCGCTGCTCCGGGAGCCGTGGGCCGGCAAGCCGGACTCGGCGCGGCGGTGGTCGAGCTTGAGGATGACGTCGCGGACGACCGTCGGGCCCGACGACGCTTTGCGGTGGTTGACCGTCGAGTGCCGGTCGGGCGAGATGCTCGCGTACATGAAGGGCGAGGTCAAGGGCGACACGCTCGAGACGGTCGTGCGGATCGCGGGGACCGAGCACAAGATGTCGATCCCGGTCACCCGCGGCGACACGATCTCGACGGGCATGCTGGCGCTCGGCGCATTGCCCGACCTGCGCGTCGGGCAGACCTGGCGCATCCGCGTGCTCGCCGTCCCGACGTTCCAGTTCGGCGACGCGTTCGTCACGGTCAAGCGGAAGACGACCATCACGTTGCGGGGCCACGAGTATTCCGTCTTCGAGGTGGAGACGCGACACGAGATGGGAAGGGTGACGACGTGGGTCGACGAGTCCGGCAACGTGCTCCGCGAGCAAGCCTTCAACCTCGTGTTCACGCGCGAGCCGCTGCCGCACGAACTGACGGGACGGCCCGGCGAGGAACTGGCCACGCCGCCCGAGAAGCCGGAGGACGACACGACACGCTGACGCGGCCGGGGCGTGCCGGCCTGCTTTACACCGTCGAACGTCTTGCTGATGATCGACTTCTATGACGACGTGGAGATTCTTCGCTCTGCTCAGAATGACATTTTTCGCTAAGCTCGCGTGTTGCAGTTGCAGGGCAACTGCCAAGCCGTCGCGTAGCGATGGCCGTCATCCTGAGCGCAAGCGAAGCTTGCCTGCCGCAAGCAGGGATCTCGGTCTTGGCCGGAGGATCAGACATCTTCCATCGACAAATCGGCTGACAAGGAGACACGTTCATGGCGATCAAGGTGGCCTTCATCGGCGCGGGCAGCATCGGCTTCACCCGCGGACTCCTGCGCGACATCCTCGCCGTGCCCGAACTCCGCGACACCGAGTTCGGCTTCACCGACATCGACAAGCGCAACCTCGACATGGTGACGCAGCTCTGCCGCAAGGACATCCGCGACAACAAGCTGCCGGGGAAGATCACGTCGACGCTCGACCGCCGCCGCGCGATCGACGGGGCCGACTATGTCGTCAACTGCGTCCGCGTCGGCGGGCTCGAGGGGTTTCAGACCGACATCGACATCCCGCTCCGCTACGGCGTCGACCAGTGCGTCGGCGACACGCTCTGCGCCGGCGGCATCATGTACGGGCAGCGGGGCATCGCGTGCATGCTCGACTTCTGCGCCGACATCCTCGACGTCGCCAAGCCGGGCGCCCTCCTGCTCAACTACGCCAACCCGAACGCGATGATGACCTGGGCCGCCAACGCCTACGGCGGCGTCCCGACGGTCGGCCTGTGCCACGGCGTCCTGGGCGGACACCATCAGATTGCGCACGTCATCGAGTTCCTCGTCAACAAGGGCAAGAAGCCGGGCTCGAAGGGCTACAAGCCGGTCGGCGTGCACGAGGTGGACATCATCGCCGCCGGCATTAACCACCAGACGTGGTACATCCAGGTCATCTACGACGGCGAGGACTGGTGCAGCCGGCTGCTCGACGGGTTCGAGCGGCATCCCGGCTTCCGCAAGAGCGAGAAGGTCCGCATCGACATGCTCCGCCGGTTCGGCTACTACTCGACCGAGTCGAACGGGCACCTGAGCGAGTACGTGCCGTGGTATCGCAAGCGCGTCAAGGACATCCGGAAGTGGATCTCGCTCGATTGCTGGATCAACGGCGAGACGGGCGGCTACCTGCGCGTCTGCACCGAGGGGCGGAACTGGTTCGAGACGGACTTCCCGCAGTGGCTCAAGGCGGAGAGCCCGCCCATCTCGCCCGAGCACCGCGGCCACGAGCACGGCAGCTACATCATCGAATCGCTCCAGACCGGCCGGCTCTACCGCGGGCACTTCAACGTGCCCAACGACAACTGCATCACCAACCTGCCCGACGACGCGATCGTCGAGGTCCCGGCCTACGTCGACCGCAACGGCATCAGCATCCCGCAGGTCGGCGACCTGCCGCTCGGGTGCGCCGCCGTCTGCAGCGCGTCGATCCAGGTCCAGCGGCTCGCCGTCGCGGCCGCCGTGCTCGGCGACGTGACGCTCCTGAAGCAGGCGATGATGATGGACCCGCTCGTCGGGGCCGCGTGCGACCCGAACGAGATTTCGCAGATGACCGACGAGATGCTGGTCGCGCAGGCGAAGTGGCTGCCGCAATACAAGAGCGAGATTCCGAGGGCGCGGAAGCGGCTCCGCACCGAGAAGCGGCTCGGGACGCGGACCACGAAGGGCGCCGCGCGGGTCAGGACGAAGACGATCGCGGAGATGAAGCGGGATGCGGCCGCCGCCCGCCGGCGTGCCGCCGCGTCGGACAAGGCGGCCGAGGCGCGCGAGAAGCAGGCCCGCAAGGGCGCCAAGCCCGCCGCGAAGAAGAAAACCCGACGGAAGAAGTGATCGCCGGGCGCACGACGCGAGACAACACCAGGTTCTGCTCATCCCTTTCTGGTTTTCTGTTGAACCGCAGCCGCTCCACGGTGTCATACTGAGTGATGGGGCGCTCGATGCGGGCCGACCACGAACTGATGAAACGGGTACGGGCCGGGGACGCCGGAGCGTTCGACGTGCTGTTCGAGCGCTACGGCCCCCGCGTCCGGGCCCGCTTGCTCCGCGTGGTGCGGAGCGGGTCCGCGGCCGACGATCTGCTGCAGGAAGTCTTCCTCCGGCTCTGGACGCGGGCGGATCAGTGGGGGGAGCGCGGCCCGCTCGCGGCCTGGCTGCTGCGGATGGCGACGAACCTCGCCCTCAACCACCTCCGCTCGGCCCGCCGCCGGCACGACCGGCCGCTCGACGTGCCCGACAACTCCGGCAAAGATGACGAGGACCTCGTGCCCGGATGGATGATAGACACGGCGGCCCTCGGCCCGGATGAGATCGTCGAACAGGCCGAACGGGACGCCGCGTTTCGCGGGGTGCTCGATGCGCTCCCCGAGCAGAAGCGCGAACTGATCCGGATGGCGCACGAGGCGGAGATGGGCATCGGCGAGATCGCCGATCGGCTCGGCATCCCGCCCGGCACGGTCAAGTCGCGGCTGTACTACGCGCGCTCGGAGTTGGCGAGGCAATGGCTCGAACTGATGCAAGATGAGGAGAACCCGTGATGTCGACTCCACCCCCTGCTTCCTGGCACAAGCGGTCCTACGATCGCTTCCTCAACGAGCGGCTGCCGGAGTTGATTGCCGCGCGGCTGCCGCTCGAAGCGTACCGCGCCGAGGCGACGGGCCCGAACGCGTGCAGGGTCTCCCTGATCCTGGCGAACGCCGCGGGCACGACCCGCCTGGAGATCGACAACGTCCCCGCCCCGGACGAGACCGGCCTATTCCGCGTCGACGGCAAGAAGCTCGTTGTCCTGCCGAGCGCCTCGTGCGAGGAGATGGACGAGGCGGAGATCCGCTGCGTGGGCGATTATCTGTACGACTTCATCGAGCCGCGCCTCGGCGAGGCGCCGCCCGACCTGCGGTGGGACGAATCCCTCGCGCGGTCCTGGCTGCCGCTCGACGACTGGGTGCGCGAGTTCCTCCGCCCCGCCAACGTGCCCTGGGTCACCCCGCTCGACGACCTCAACTGGCTGTCCCGCTTGGAGCATCTGCGCCGCGTCGTCGTCGACGTCCCGCGCGGCAGGCAGCGCGTGATGGTCAAGGGCCAGCCGGGCCGCGTCTGCCCGATGTGCACGCCCGAAGGGCCCAACATCGGGCGGGTCCTCTCCGTGGCGCGGGGCGCCGAGATCCGCGACGGGAAGATCATCATCATGGACGACAGCCCGGTCGCGAAGCTCTCGGTCTCTGCGTCAATGATCCCGCTCATTCAGCACACGGACGTCAACCGCGCGCTCATGGGGCTCAACATGATGCGGCAGCGGATCGTCCTGCCGGATCCGGAGCCGGCGCTCGTACAGAGCGGCTGCGAGCCCGACGCGCCGGACTTCTGGTGCGGGCGGAATCTCCTGACCGCGTACGTGTCGTGGGGCCTGGGCACGTTCGAGGACGGGATTGTCATCAGCGAGTCGTGTGCCGAGCGGCTTCGCGTCGACGGGTTGATCGAGCCGGGCGACAAGATGTCGAACCGGCACGGCCAGAAGGGCGTGATCGGCCGGATTCTGCCCGACGCCGAGATGCCGCACCTGGCCGACGGCATGCCGGTCGAACTCGTGTGCAACTTCATCGGACTCCAGTCGCGGATGAACTACGGGCAGATCCGTGAGGCCGTGCTCGGCCGGTTGGCGCGGGCCGAAGGGGAGCCCATCATTGCGCCGCCGTTCGGCGGGCCGACGTCCGAGGAGATACGCGAACGCCTCGCGAAGGCCGGCCTACCCGAGAGCGGGATGGAGATGCTTCGCATGGGGAAGGACGGCCCGGCGCTCGAACGGCCCAGCACTGTCGGCTACGTCTACTGGGGCGTGCTGGACCACCTCGTCCGAAACAAGCTGCACGTCGTCGCCGGCACCGGGCGGAGCCAGCGGCGCGGCGAGCTCGACTATTGGGCGCTGCGGGACATCGGCGCCTTCGAAAACATCATCGAGTCGTTCAACACGTGCTCGGCCGAGCGGGACGGGATCGAGACGCTGCCCGAACGACTCGCCGCGGGCGAGTTCGAGCCCGCCGCCCCGCCCGCGCCGATGTTCAAGTATCTCCAGCGCCACCTCGCCGCGGGTGGGGTCCGGATGGAGTTCGACGGCGAGCGGGTGGCGTTCGCGCTCGCCGAGCCGACGGGTGAGAAGCTGGCGCTCGCGTGCCCGGTGCCGCATCCGTGGCTGCGGGGCCGCGAGCTGACCGAGGTCGGCGCGATGCCGGACCTGGCGGAGTTCCAACGGCTTGCCGAGGCGAACGAGCAGGTGGGGCGGATGCTCGAAGGCCGGGCGCCCGAGACGCTCGTCGCCCGGTCGCGGGACAACCTCGCGCGGGCGGCGGCGAAGTTCATGGAGATCCTGCTGCGTCCCGAGGGGGCGGACCTGCGGGGCCGCGTGGTCGTCGGCGGGCGGGTCAGCTTCAGCGGCCGGTCGGTCATCGCTCCCGGGCTCGACCTGCGGATCGACCAGGTCGGCCTGCCGGACGAGATGGCCTGGACGCTGTTCGGGCCGTTCGTCGCGCGCGAACTCGGCGACAGCGAGCCGGTCGCCGAACGCACCGCGCGAGCCGCTGAGAAGCTCGATGAGATAATGGCTCGTTCCTGGGTCATCATCAACCGCGCTCCGACCATGACGCCGACGTGCCACCTGGCCTTCCGTCCCGTCCGCTGCCCGGAGCGCGTGATACGCATTCACCCGCTGGCGTGCGTATTCATGAACGCTGACTTCGACGGCGACCAGGTGGCCGTCTTCCTGCCCGTCACGCCCGCCGCTCAGAGCGAGGCCGGCGAGACGCTGTCCGTCGCGGCCCACCTGCGGCGCGAGGCAGACCTTATTCATTGCGTCGTCCCGCCGCAGGATGCGCTGTGGGGGCTGGCGAAGCTCAGTCTCACCGCCGCGGGCCGGGAAGAGATCGAGGCGGTCGCCGGCATGGATCTCGTTGGCAGCGAGGGCTTCGTCAGCAAGGGCAGCCTCATCGACGCGGGGCGCGAGATGCTCCGCCGCGACGGCGAGGAGAAGACGCTGGAGATCCTCGAAGGGCTGATGCGTCTGGGGTTCGAGGCGGCCAAGCGATCCGGCGCATCGGTCAATCCGTTCGCCGGCGAATCGCTGCCCGAGCCCGCCGAGCCGGAGTCGATGGACATCGAGACGTGCCTGACGTGGCTGGACGAGATGAACGACGCGCTCCTCGCTCGCACGGACTACGAGTCGAACGACTTCGGCCCGCAGTTGCTCGCGGTGAAGAGCGGCGCGCGCGGCAACGCCGGCCAGCTTCGCAACTTACTGACCGGCGCCGTGATCGCCGACATCGATAACAGACTGTTCTTCACGCGGCGGTCGTTCGTCGCGGGGCACGACGCGGAGGAGTTCTTCACGTGGACCGTCGGCTCCCTCAGGGGCCTGGCCCAGACGGCCCTGAGCTGCCTGGACCTGGGCCGCGAGCGCCGGCGGATGTGCGAGCCGAAAGGGTTCAGTGTCCTGGCGAGGGCGATGCGGTCGCGCAACGCCGGCGTCGTCCTCGCCCGCGCCGCAGCCAACGGCGAGATCGACCCGCTTACCGATCCGGATGCCCGGCTGTTCGTCGGTCTCAAGCCCTTGTGACTCAGGAGAGCCGGTCCCCCACTTGCCGACGGCCGCTCATCTTTCTGGCGTAACACTACGGCCAAGTGAAGAGCGCAAGGTGCGGAAAACGGGACAGCCAGCGGGTGGCAGTCCCTGTTTTCCGCCTGCGTGTCTCGGCAGCGCTGTGGGCGAAAAACGGTGACTGGCACGAGCGAAGCGAGTGAAACGAGCGTAGACGTGCCTGTCACCGCTTTTCGTCCTCGCCACCCCGCTTGGCTGAAGTGTTACTTTCTGGCTTCAGGATCAACTCGCCGATCTGGCACGGTGCGATCTGCGCGATCTCGTCCCCGCCGATCGCGCGCAGCCCCACCGCCCGCAGCCCCTCCATCGTGGGCGCCACCTCGCGATTCTCTTCGGCCGTGGAATAGAGCCGGCAGATAACGTTCGCCCCGCCCACCTTGACCTCGGGGAAACTCGTGGAGGGCCGAGAGGTTCTGCTTGACGCGCTCGATGTACGCCTCGATGTTCGGCTCGCCCCACGGCGGCGTCCGCTCGGCGCACCGCGTATCTTCCCGGATGAGGAAGTACATCGGATGCTGCGCCAGGGCCATCATCCAGTCCATGACAATCTCTCCTCTTGGCGTGAGAATGCCCGGCATCAGCGGGCCGGGGCGGGCGGCTACGTGCTCGGGCCTTCGGGGCCGTTCATACGAGGCATGCCCGTCGAAAACGGCACTGCCCTCGTCGAGGCGGCGCTGGAGCAGCAGAAAACGACTGACCCCGGAAGGCGTGGAGAAAGAAGCGGCGGAGTTGCTGGTCGCCTACGTCGTCAGCGTCTGGAGCTTCGCAGGAAATCTGTCCAGTGTGAGTTCGTCCAGGCTCACCTTCTTGCTCGCGTTGTCGATATCGATGCCGACAAGGTTGCCGGCACTGTCATAGTCCAGCACAACGCCCTCCGATATCTCGCGGCTTTCCGCGCCGGGCTTGGACGAGAGGTCGATGTAGAGTGAGTCGGTGTCAGGATAGTACGTCAGTTTCACGGTTTGAACCCCCTGTCTATGAACGCATTGTGAATGGTTCTCTTATCTGCCAGCGTGACAACCCGGACAATGCGTCCCTCCAATTCGGCGACCGCGCCCCAGAACCGGAAGCGATTGTTCTCCTGTTTTTCGACTCGGATCGGATTCTCGAGCACCCGGATGCACCATTCACGCTTCAGATATGGTCGCTTGCGTAACACCTCCTTCTGGAAGTAGTCGGTGAACCGGTCGTCGGCCATATGTAGAGTATATCCGCGACCGTTGGGAAAGGAAAGGTTCTCACACGGACAGCTCTGCCGCTGCCGCCGCGCCCCCGCGCTCGATCAGGAAGAGCCGGCCTACCGCTTGCTCAGCTTCTCGTAGACCTCGTTGTAGTGGAGCACGCTGTCGACCGGCGTGTTGGGCGGGATGTGGTTGCCGACGGCCATGAAGTAGCCCGGGCAGCCCTTGCCGATGGCCATGCACCGCTCGACCTCCGCGCGGATGTCGGCCTTTGTGCCCATGAGCAGGACGCGCGTGTCGGCGTTGCCGACGAAGCTGTGCGTCTTGCCGTACTTCTCGGCGATGAGGGCCATGTCCGTCATCGGCTCCATCACGAAGCCCGTCACGCCCGCGTCGGCGAGGTCGTCGACGAACTCGGTGTAGTCGCCGTCGGACGTGAACATGATCTTCTTGCCGCTCTCGCGGATGGGCGTGAAGTACTTCTTGAAGTTGGGGAAGACGTAGGTGCGGTACCAATCGGGATGGATGAAGGCCCCCGCGGTCCAGACCATGTCGTCGTGGATCATGACGAGCGGGATGTCGGCGTCGGCGAGCGCGTTCATGTATTGCTGGAACCACTCGCAGTAGCGGTTGGTGAGGTCGCCGAAGCGTACGGGATCGGTCCCGGCGGCGAGGAGGAGCATGTCCCAGCCGAGCATATCGATCAGGCCGGAGAAGCAGGTGGTGTAGGTTCCGGTCATGTGGACGCCTTCGGGCCACGCCTCGCACTGCGAGTTGTAGGCGTTTTCGAAGTGCGCGACGAGGTCGGCGTGGGCGGGCTTGTCGAAGTGCTCGCGCGGATCGAAGGCGAGGACCTCCTCGGGCGTCTTGAATGGGCACGTGCCGATCTCGCGGCGGTCGACGCCGCCGGCGGCATACTCGGCGTGGCCCATGTCCGTCGTCCACTTGCCGAACCCCTCGCCGCCGACGCTGGTGCACCAGAAGAAATCGTAGTTCCAGCGCCGCCACAGCTCTCGGGCCGCCTTGCGCTTGACCTCGTCCGGGCTGTCGAGCGTCACGCCGATGCCGGTGATGGCCTTGAGCGCCTCGTAGTGGCCTTCGAGCGAATACTCGGTGCGCGGGACGCGCGCGGGCATTTCGAGATTGATGGCCGCCCAGCCGTCTTCGTATGACATGGCTTGTCGCTCCGATCACCGAGAGGGGAATGACGAATGACCAGTCAATGGCGACATCTGCTGCTACGGCATCCCATCCGTTGGGCGGACATTCTTGTCCGCCGTTCGGGAAGCCGGGGGCCGTGGCGGACAGGAATGTCCGCGCCACCAGCCCAATGAGGCCGCGCCCCGTCGTCCGGTCATTCGGGCCTCGTTGCGCAGCGAAGCCGCGCTCGGAGGTATCCATTGCATCCTTCAGGGCACCTGCGTCGCTGTGTGTGACGCAGGTGCCACGTCATTTCCTACGCGTACTTCGCCCGCAGCGCCTTGCCCTGTTTCGCGCTCCGGTCGGCGAGGTCGAGAATATGGATCGGCCGCCGCGCCCAATCGGGCGTGATGACGAGCTTCGTGCCCTTGACGAGGTGGTCGGCGACGTTCTGATAGAACCGCCAGCCCTCGCCGGGCGGCACGGGGCCGGTCTCTTCCTTCGGCCCCTTGGGTGTCTGCCGGACAAGCTTGTAGTCGCCGCCGCCCATGATGTAGGTGCCCTTCGTGCCCGTGATCTCGAGCATCCCGCGCTCGTGCTTCGGCATCGAGTCGATCTGCGACATGTGCAGCGTCAGCCACTGCCCGCCCTTGAACCGCACGACGGCGAGCGCGTCGTCCTCGTTCGTGTCCTTCTTCCACGCGGTCTTCGGCGCCCAGAACCCGGTCTTGGCGACGCCCATGACCTCGACGATCTCGGAGTCGATGAGCTGGAGCGCATACTCGAGGAAGTGGACGCCCCAGTCGTAGAGGATGCCGCCGGAGATGGACTTGCTCGAGCGCCACCACGGCCCCGGCTTGCCGTAGCCGCCGCCGTGCGCCTCGATGCGGACCACGTCGCCGATCACCTTCCGCTTCACGATCTTCTTGACCGCCTGGAGGATGCAGCCATCCCAGTGGCGGTTGTGGTAGGCCGAGATGACCACCTTGTTCTTCCTGGCCGCGGCGATCATCTTGTCGCACTCGGCCGTCGTGATGGCGAGCGGCTTCTCGCAGACGACGTGCCGGCCCGCGTTGAGGCACTGGCCCGCGAGCCGCGCGTGCGTGTTGTGCGGCGTGATGATCGTGATGAGATTGACGTCCGACTTCCGGAGCATCGTCGCGACCGAGGTGTACGTCTCGATCCCGGGGAAATCTTTCTCCGCGACCTCGAGCCGCGACGTGTCGAGCTCGGCGACCGCCGTGGCCGTCATCCCGGCCCGCTCCATCTCGCGAATGTGCGCGAGCCCCATGTTGAACGCGCCGCCGTAGCCGATCACGCCGACCTTGATGTCTTTCGCCCGCTTGAACCTCTTCACAGCAGACTCCTCTGAACGCGGGTGGCCCATGCGCCCGGCGTCCGGGCCGGGCGTCGCCGAAATCATAGTGTGCCCGCCCGACGATGCAACCCTTTTTCGGAATGGACCATGCACCACGGTGCGCGCGAAGATCGCGGAGCAGATCCGTCTCTGCGGCCTCTGCGTTCTCTGCGGTGAATCCGTCACCCCCCGTAGAGGCGGCCTTCGTCGACCATCGCGAGGTAGTTGTCGATGGGGATGTAGTTCGCGACACTGTTCCCGCTCCCCAGGCAATACCCGCCGCCGTCCTGGCAGATGTCGAGCGTCTCGCGGACACGTTTCCGAATGGCCGCCTCGTCGGACCGGCAGAGGAAGTCGACGTCGATCCCGCCGATCAGCGCAATCTTCTGTCCATACGTCTTCTTCACCTCCCGCACGTCCTCGATCGTGTCCTCGAAGCTGTGCTTCGCGTCGATCCCCACGTCGTCGGTCAGGTCGTCGATGATCTGGCTCATGTTGCCGCATGTGTGCAGGACGCAGAGGCGGCCGGCGTCGTGCGCCATCTGCGCCGTCATCTTGTGCCCCGGCAGGCAGAACTCCCGCGTGTCGTCCGGCGAGATCAGCGTCCCGCCCTTGAAGCCCATGTCGTCGCTCGGGAAGACTATCCGGACCCGCTCGAACGCGAGGACGCGCTCGTTGACGACCTTGTAGTATTCGTACAGCCGGTCGGCGATCGCCTTGACGAGGTCGCGCCGGTCGTAGAGCGCGAAGCAGAGCGTCTCGTACCCCATCAGCCAGGTGACGTACTCGCAGAAGTGGCCGAGGGCCCGCCCGACCAGGCACATGTCGTCGGGCAGGTTCTCGCTCCACCACTCGAGGTCGCTCGTCATCTCCGGCGCGTGCGGGTCGGGCCAGGGATACTTCTCGAACTCCTCCCAGGTCGTGATCGGGCCGGCGTGCTCGTCGCGGTACGTGCGCTCCCCCCGCGATAGCTCGGCGGTGTCCGCCGTCGCCTCGTTCTTGAACGTCCAGGCCTGGCCGAGCGGGCTGGCTTGCATGTAGTCGAACCCCAGGAATCGGTGGAACGCGACGAACCGCCACCGCTCGAAGTCGGGATCGTTCGGGTCGAGGTCTTTGTCGAGATCGAACCGCTTGGTGATGGCTTCTCGGACCTCGCCGTCGTGGAACAGCTCCATGTTGTAGACGCGGTCGGGCGTGCCCTTGCGGGCCAGGTTGTCGATCAGTCCCTGCCCGTTCGGCTCGAACGGCTTCCGGAGTCCCTCGTATGTCGGCATAGCGTGCTCCTTTCGTGTTGAGGTTCCTGCCGGTCGAGAGAATAGCCCGGCGGGCGCGTCCAGTCAAGCGGGAAGGAGGTCTGGGAGTCGATACTCCGAACTCGGGGAATTTCCGCCGCCGCACGGGGACCGGACGGGGACATGTGCCGGAAGCCCCTTCCGCCTTCGACCGCACGGGGATCGGACGGGGACATGTACCGG
>CAYLQD010000041.1:0-29116 GCA_964385685.1 uncultured Planctomycetota bacterium
CAAGGTTATCATCTCGCCCAGGGAGGCGCTTAAGATGTGGGTAAAGACAAGGGCTTTAGCCGGGGTAACTGGGCGGCGTAAACGCCGGCCAGCCCCGTTCACGGGCTTCCCCTGCCACCCGCCAGCGTGGCTTGAGCCGCTGGGTAAGCCCGGTGAACCGGGCTGGGACAACATGCAGGGTCTCCCGCCGGGTCGCCCCCGCTCAAAGCGGGGGCCTGGACTCGGCCCTGAAGGGCCTCGCGAAGCGGCGTAAACGCCGCTCAAACGGAGCATTAGAAAACTGGGGATGACTCAGGGGAGGAAGGAGCGACGCGGACGCGGGGCGGGCGCACGAAACGCCGGACGGCCGTGCGCCCGCCGGAACCCGGACACCGAAGCGCACGACGCTCCGGCGGGCGCCATCCATCAACCGCTTGTCCCGCCGCGGCCCCATCGCGCAGGGCCGCAGGGGTTTGCCTACTGCCTCCGCCTGCGAAGCGCAAGCAGGACGACGCCCACGAGACCAAGCCCCGCGGGCTCCGGAATGAGGATCCCGCCGAGCGGAGGCGGGAGATTGCCGATCCGCACGTCCAGCGCGTTCAGATTGTCGCCCGGCGTCAGACCGAGTTCGGCGGCAGTTGCGAACAGCGAGAAGCTGCCCGTGAAGTCGGTCCAGAAGACAGCGCCCGGGCCGAACGCGCCAGCCGACGGGGAGCCCGGAGCCAGCGAGAACAGGGCCGTGTCGATCACGGGATCGAGGATCCCGTTCGGCGTCATGATCACGCCACCGAACTGATCGTCGGTCTGGTCGGACAGGACGAGCGCGTCGAGGTCATCGCCCGGCACGAGACCGATGTGCTTCACCCCGCCGGCATAGATGCCGAGGGCCGCGGCCGGCCCGCGCAGGATGTCGTCGGGCGTGATCGTCTCGCCGATCATGTGGATGGGCACGGGGTAGTAGTTCGCAATCGGCCCCCCGTCGTACGTCGTCAGCGCGGGCGACACCGACGGCGAGAACGGGTCGATCGAGAAGAATATGTTCTCGGTCCCGTCCAGTTCGAGCGCATCGAGGTCGTCCTCGGCCGTCCCGACGCCCGCCGATCCGTTGGCGGCCGGCGCCTGAAGCCCGAGCACGCCGTCATCGGCAAAGAGCCGGTTGTCGCCCGCGTGGGCGACGGTCGCCGTCGCGATGCCGGGATAGGCACCGAACGTCTTGGGCAGGACGGTCGACGCGAAGATGTCCCCGGCCGCTTGCGCGCCCGGGTCGCCGCCACCCGGGTTGTCCGGGAACGGTGCGACTGCGGCCGGCCCGGCAGGCGAGAGCAACGCCTCAAACTCGACCTCGCTTCCGATCCCTCCGATCGCGGCGGGATCGACCGAGAACTTGAGCACCGCGCCCAGGCCGCCCGTCCCGTTGGTGCCGTTGGACAACGCATTCATGTTGTCCGTCGGCACAAGCCCGAGCATGCCCGGCGGCGCGGGCGCACCGGGCACGCCCTTCGTGTTCGGCCCGACGAGCGCCGGCCCCAGCGCGCTGCCGGTTGTGAGTGTGTTCGTGCCGTCCATCGGTGAGGTGAAGATCTCGGCCTCCGTGTTGAACCCGTAGCCGCCGGGCGCCGTCCCGACGACATAGACGTCGTTGGGGAACGGGCCCGCCCCCGCGACGTCGATGCCTTCGGCGGGGTTCGCCGTTCCGGCCGGCCGGAACGGATTGGCGAAGCCGCCGTCGACCGAGAACCCGGCCGTGGCGGGGCCGCCGTAGAGCGCCTGGATCCCCTCCTTGTCATCGGCTTGCAGCACGCGCCGCCCGCCGCTGTACTTGGGCACCATCACCGAACTCGGAACGGTTGAGTGGCCCAGACCGAGTGAGTGGCCGAGTTCATGCAGAACAACCGTGTGGAGGTCGTGCTTGCCGTCACCGGCCATGTGGTTGGCCACGTTAATCCAGGTCCGCCCCTTGTCGATGTGCACGTCTCCCTGGATCGTGCCGCCGGCTCCGAAGACCGCCTCGGTGCCCGGTGCGTAGGCGTGGGCGAGGGGGTCGTCATCCGTCAGCTCCCACGCGGCGAACCGAATGTCGCCCAGCTCGCCGCCGCCGCCGTCCGGGGCGCCGGCGTCCACGGCACCGTCGGCCACCTTTCCGAGGTTGCTGAACCCCGAGACGCCCGCCCACGTGTCGAGCGCCGATTTGAACACGGCCTCGTAAGCTGCCACCGTGGCGAAGCCGGGAACACCGAGGTCGGTCATGACCTTGGTCAGGTTCGCTCCGTGGTCGGGGTCGAGCGCAGCCGGAGCGCCGGCATCGAGGTCGAAGCCGGCACCCATCACGCTCCAGGTCGCGGCGCCGGGGATCCGAGGGCCGTCGGGCGCCGTGAATCCGTGCACGCTCGCCGTGTTAATCCCCGTATCCCATTTCGTCTTGGGCCCCATGAACGTAAACGCCGCGGCAGGCGATGCGATTAGCGCAAGCAGCGCGATCGCGACGACCGCGGCTCCAATGCCTCCTCCTTTCAGTTTTCCTTCCATCGTCTTTCCTCCTTTTTCCTGTTGCTCCGTGCGCAGGGTGCGCACGAAGCGTGTCCGTGGCGGGAGCGCAACATGGGCTCCCGCACCGAATGCGCGAAGTGCAGCCATACTGTCACACAAGCCCGTGCCTGTGCGTAGCGACAGAGCACTCCCTGGGCGCGCAGTCTCCTCTGAGACCATGCGCCCACACCGCCCGCGCGCACACCCTCCCATGGCGCGCTGGCAGACGAAGGACGGACCGACGGCCTCGGCGCACACTTCGCGCACGAACGCCGGCGCTCATCCTTTCGGCGCACTGTCGCCTCGGTCTCAATCAGACCATAGGCGACCCTCCACTTCACCTCAGCCAGATTTCCTAGCGCTACGCTATGCAATTGGCGTGCCACACAAACTCGCGAAATCCACGGGAATTGGAAGTGGTGCATGGTGTGCCACTAACGCCAAAGAGGCGCGTCTATGGGGGGAAGGGAGCGTTGCTCTGTGGCAACGAAAGGCCGGTTTCGACGTTGCGGCCGCGCATCGCGCCAGCGAAGACGGACCAAAGAGAAGAGGCCACGGCAGCATGCCCTCTGTCCCGTTGAGATGTGGTCAGCTCGTCGGGGCGGCCACCGAGAGGCACAAGCGCTAGCGGCGCTGCCGACGCGCCAGCAACGCGCCACCGACCGCCAGCAACAACGCGGAGACGGGCTCGAACGCGGCCACTGGTCCTGCGGCATCATCTCTGTCTGCACCGCAAGCAAGCCGGCGCGGATCGAGTGACGCGCCGCCCGGCCGGTCACGCGCGCGGGACGAGGACCCGTTCGAAAACCTCGTGAAAACTAGAAAACTAGGAAGACTAGAAGACTAAGACTAGGGACAGTCACCTATTTATGAAGGATTGACTTGGCGAACGGTCGCAGTGAGAGGTGTGCGGAAATAGGTGACTGTCCCTAGTTTAGCCGGCGCGGATCGAGTGACGCGCCGCCCGGCCGGTCAGGCGCGCGGGACGAGGACCCGTTCGAAAACCTCGTGGAACCGCTCGTAGATGTCCTCGCACGGCCACTCCGGCGACGTCACGCATTCGCTTCCGATCGCGCCGTCGTAGCCGGACTCGATCAGGAGGTCGATGAAGCGGTCCCACGGGATGGTGCCCTCGCCCGGCAGCCGATGCTGGTCGTCGATGCCGTCGTTGTCGTGCACGTGCAGACAGCAGGCGTGGGGCAGCGCCTGGCGGGCGCAGGCGAGGAAATCGGGCTGCCAGCAATTGGCGTGGCCGGTGTCGAGGCACAGGGCGAGGGGCGCGTTCCCCAGGGTCGTCCGCCACTCGATGAAGCTGTCGAGCAGGGTGGGCGGGCCGATGGGGGCCTCGACGGCCAGCGTGACCCCGGCGTCCTCCGCCCACGGCAGCAGGCGGCCCAAGCTCGCCTTCGCCCGTTCGAGGAACGTCGGCTCGTCGGGCGCGACTCCGCCGTGCAGCACCACGGCCTTGAACGGGACGTCGCCCGCGAACGCGATGGCGGCGCGGTGCCGCTCGAAGGCCGCATCCTCCGTGATGGTGACCAGGTTCAGCCCGGCCCCAAACTCCGTGTGCAGCCAGTCGCCCCGGATGTTGTGCTCGTCGAGGAACCGCCGCAGGAGGGCTCGGTCGTCGGCGCGGTCGATGTCGAAGGACTCCCGCGCCTCGCACGACGCGCTCGCGTACGAAATGCGGTCGGCCAGCGGTCGCAGATCTTCCAGCACCTGGGATATGTGCAGCACGCCGCTCACCAGACAATGTGAATACTCAAGCTGCTTCATCGCGCGCTCATCCACAAGGTTGTGCCGGAGCCCGTGACAACGTACCAGCAGTTCCGGCCGCGGTCAAGGCGACGGGCTCCCGCGATCCGGCCGGCCGGTCCGGGCGGGTTCACGCGCCTGCCGCCCGGGCGCCCGCGTTCGGGCCGGGGCGGCAGCGTGCACGCGGTGGCCGGCGGCGGCGCCTGACGCGCAGCACACAGCGCTCCCCACGGTCCCATCAGGCTGCGGTGAGCGCGGCCGCCAGAATGTACGCTTGCGATACATCACGCGCCGAGCCGCTTGGGTGCCATAACTCATTACGCAGCAGCGACCCGCTGGCAGCCGACCTGAGCGTGGTATCGTAACAGCACATTCCGGCCGCGTGTGTCTGCGGCTGTGGCGACGAGCATTCCCTGGAATCCGGCCCGTCTGTCTCTTTGTCCCGCCAGCAGATATGAGGACGGCGCTCGGTGTTCGGGCTGACGGTGCCGCGTCTGGCACGCTCATTGCATTGGTGTAGCGACGCTGGCACAACACCGAGAGGCACACCAACATGAGACAGCAACGCAGACGCCCCCGCCGTTCCCCCCCGTCAATCGGAAAACGGACACACCGGCGTCCGGCCGGCCCCCCGCTTTTCGAGTCGCTCGAGCCGAGGGAGCTTCTTTCCTCGGCCGCGCCCCTGGCGTTCGATCTTGGGGACGGACCTGAGACGTCGGCGCCCGCCATGCACGCCTCCGTCACGGATGCGGGCGAAAGAGCGCTCGGTGGCGGCTCCCGGGACGTCACGGCTCCGAGCGCCAAGCTTCTCGCGACAGACGTCACGGAGCCCGGGGCGACCAGCCACACCTTCCAGGTCGTCCTTGCCGACGACGAGGCCGTCGACGCGACGCGCCTGGACGGGAAGGCGGTCTGGGTTACCGGTCCGAACGGCTACGGCCAATACGCGACGTTGGTCGCCATCGACCCAGACGCCGTCGATCAGCCCATCCCCGACCTCCGCCGGTGGGAGCAGAACATGCTGGCCTACGGCGCGATCCACGGCGACACGAGCAAGGAGTACACTACGTGGGAAGGGTTTCCCTGGTATTACGACGGCGAATGGGCGTTCTATCAGATCGCGGACTACACCGGCGACGATAGCTGGAACGCGGCCGCGGAACACATAGAGAACACGTACCGCTCGTATGTCCTGGCGAACGACGGCGGGGTGCCCGGGTGGCGGGTGTTCCCGCACGGCCTGTATGAGGACTTCGTTCGCACGGGCGACGAGGAATCGAGGCGGGCGGTCCTGCTGCTCGCCAAGAGGTCGGCCTATGCCTATACGGCGGGCAACAAGAAGCTCGGGCGCAGCCGGGAGACGGCCTACATCATGCAGGCGTATATGTATGCCGAGAAGCTCGGCGAGCCCAATGCGAAGTTGCCCGTGGCTCTGGAATTTGCTCTCGGCCACATGGACCAGTGGTTCGTTTCCAAGACCGCCGGGTCCATACAGCCGTTCATGGTGGGCCTGACGGCTCACGCTCTCATAGAATACGACGAGATGGTCGGCGATGAGCGCATACAGCCACTTCTCGAGAGGGCCGCGGACTGGCTCTGGGAGAACGCGTGGGTCGAGGCGGACCGGAGCTTCTACTACCGGAGCGGCGCCCCGTACGATCCGACGGCCGAGCCCCAGCCCGGCGCACCCGACCTCAACATGCTCATCGCCCCGATGTACGCATGGCTGTTCAAGCAGACGCAAGAGGTGAAGTACCTCGAACGTGGCGATGCGGCATTCGCGGGCGCCGTCAGGGGTGCATACCTGAGCGGCGGAAAGCAGTTCACGCAGAACTACCGCCTGTCGTTCAGCTACCTCCGGTGGCGACAGGGCGCATTGCCGAAGCGGCAAACCGTCACCTACCGTGTCACGACGCCGAGCGGGTCGTGGGACTCGACCGACAACGGAACGTACACCGTCTCGCTCCTCCCCGGCCGGGTGAGCGACACGAACGGCAACGTCACCGCGCCGGGCGCACTGGGCACGTTCGACGTCGCCGTGGCCGCCCCATCGGTCGTGATCGGCCGCTTCGGCCGCTTCGACGGCCGGAGCGGCGTGCGCCTGACCCTGCCCACGGCGGACGGCCCGCTCGTCACGTTCTCGCTCAAGGGCAACGGCTACGGGGTGGTCGAGAGCCAGTCCGGGGTCGAGTTCGTCACGCTCGTCGGCACGAACAGCCGCTCGTCGTTGAAGGTGACATCGAAAGCCCCATCCGCCGAGCTCGGCGGCATCGTCGTCGACGGCTCGATCCACTCGCTTCGCCTCAAGGGCATCAACCTGACGGGGAACATCGACGTCGACGGCACGCTCGGCTCGCTGACCGCAAACAACGTCGTCGGTCCGGGCACGATCACGATCGGCTCCGCGAGCGCCGATGGGGCCGCGGTGAGGCTCCGGCTGAACCACGTGACGGACATGAGCGTGGACTCGGCGATGCCGATCCGCAGCATCATCGTCACCGGTTGGACCAACACCGACGGCATCGGCGACCGCGTGACGGCGCCATCCGTCGACCGGCTGCAAGTCCGGGCCGCGCGGCGCGCAGCCCCCGCCGCCCGCTCCGGTGCGTTCGACGCCGGGCTCGAGTTGACCGGCACCGGGATCGTCCTCGGCAGGGTCCGCATCGCGGACGGCCTGAGCGATGCCGTCTGGAACATCAGCGGGAGCGTCGGCAAGGTCTGCGTCGGCGGTGATGTCGAGGACTGGACGATGACGGTCGGGTCGGACGTCCGCCGGCTCCAACTGGGGAACGTGATCTGCGCCGACGTCGAGGTCGGCGGGCGCCTCGGCAAGGTGACGTCGGCGAACTGGGCCGACGGGGCCGTCCGGGCCGAGATCGACCGTTGACGGCTCGACGCAACATCTGCACAGACCCCGGGACGGGGAACGACCGGCCAGGCAGCAGGAACGAGCACGCCAGCCGATTCCACGCCGTGCCTCCTCTCCTGCCCCCTCCGGCACATCAATCCTCAGCCCGTGAAGAGGATCACCCGACCTGTCAACGTTGACTGTTCCGCCTGGCTCAGCGCTGTCTTCCCGGCGCACGCCGCCGGCCCGCCGGTGTCGATCTTGCCCACCGGGACCTTCGGGGCCGGAGGCACAGATCTCGGCCCTCACCTCGACGCGCGCTGAAGGCCGACTGTTCCTCCCATCCGGCCTGGCAATCCCGGCGGGTTCCCGCTCCTGCCGTCCAAGCCCCAAATCCAGCGATAGGACTTGGACGCGGCTGCAAGAGGACGCGAAGGCCCCCCGCAGTGCGAGTTCGGCCGGTCGCCCGTGGGCGTTCACGGCCGGGACGGCCGTGCCACAGGGGGCCCGCCGCGTCTTCCCGGCGCTCACCACAGATACCATATGGTAAATATTCTGAGCGTTTCTGCGATGGGCTTGGGGGCGGGCGACGCTCGTTGTGATGCCGCTCGTGGGATTCGTAGGGCAACCGGACAGGGGTCTATCGCTGGATCTGGGCAGGCGCTCGCGCTTGCGCCGGGACGGCGGCGTGCATACAGTATACCCCCGCGGCCGCGGGCCGCCGAGGTATCCCGCCGCAGCAGAACCGGAGTCGGCGAATGAAGATCGTCATCATCGGGGCAGGCAGCGCCAGTTTCGGCGCGACGATGATCAAGGATCTACTCCTCTGCCCCGAGCTGAAGACGCGCGGGGCGACGCTCGCGCTCGTCGATACCGACGCCGCGTCGCTCGACCGCGCGATGGCGTTCGCCACGAAGCTTAAGGCCGAGACCGGCTCGGACATGATCCTCGAGCAGGCGACCGACCGCCGCGCCGCGCTGCCGGGCGCGAGCTTCGCTATCATCTCGGTCTGCCGCAGGCGATACGAGCTGTGGGAGCAAGATTTCCGCGTCCCGCTCGCCCACGGCTTCCGCCATTGCCTCGGCGAGAACGGCGGCCCCGGCGCCGCGTTCCACGCGCTCCGCAGCTTCGAACTCGTCATCCCGATCAGCAGGGACGTCGAAGAGCTGTGCCCAGACGCGCTCGTGCTCAACTTCACGAACCCCGAGATGCGCGTCCTCCACGCGATCAACCACCTGACGGACGTGCGGGCCGCGGGCCTCTGCCACGGGATCGGCAGCGCGATCAACACGCTCGCGGACGTCCTCGACCGGCCGGCCAACACATTCCAAGTCACGTCGGCCGGGATGAACCACCTCTACGCCGTCCTGAAGGTGACGGACAAGCAGACGGGCGACGATCTGCTCGACGAGGCGAAGCGCAAGGTCCTGGCCGCGCCGCCCGAAGCTCATTCGCCGCTCTTCCGACGCATGCTCGAGGTCTTCGACGTCTTCACGTTCCCGTCCAGCGACCACATCGGCGAGTACGTCTCGTTCGCCGAGGAGTTCCTCGGCGTCAAGTGGCGCTACGGGCAGGAGTGCCGGCCGGTCGCTCTCAACCCGCCGGAGCCGGGGCGGAACTGGGTCGAGGACACCGTCGCTGGCGGCGAACCGTTGCCCGACTGGGCCCGGCGACCGAGCGGCGAACTGGCGGTGCCGATCATCTGCGATGTCGACGGCGACCGGAAGGCGTTCCGCGAGGCCGTCAACGTGCTCAACGCCGACCGCTACATCACAAACCTGCCGGCGAGCGGCGTGATCGAGGTGCCGGCGACCGTCGACGCGGCCGGCATCCACCCCGAGCACGTCGGCCCGCTGCCCGAACCATTCGCCGCCATCATCCGCACCCAGTTCACCATCGCCGAGCTGCTGACCGAGGCCTGGCGGACGAAGTCGAAGAAACTCGTCCTTCAGGCGCTCGTGCTCGATCCCGTCGTCGACAACACCGCCGCCGCCGAGAAGCTGCTCGACGAGATGCTGACGCTCCAGCGCGACTTCCTGCCGGACCTGGCGTAGGGCTCCACTGCGCTCACCCCGCGTAATCGGCCCAACCACGACGCTGTTCGGCACCACCACGTTTCGCCCGTACCCGAGCCCACAGGTCTCAGTGTTGTCGGTCTCGCTACGCTGGCCGTGAGGCGAAGGCGGAAGTAGGACAGGACGCCCGAAACTGAAACAGAGCGGCCCCGGTTCGCGTGTGTTGCGCGGGCCGGGGTCGTTTCATGTCAAGCCCGTCCTCGCGGGGCCGCACCTCACCGCCCCGACCGTCGAGACGGCTCGTGCGCCATCCGCTCGTTCCCCGACTTCCCAAGCCGCGCGGCATGTGGTATAGTGCTGGTAGCGGTTCTTTGACAAGGGGGCGACCAGGTATCGACCGGGCACTCAAAGCTCGGGCTGCGTGTCGAGGTTGCCAGGAGGCCTCGTAAAACCCCTGGCAGCACTATAAGTGCGAATACCAATCTACGCATGGCTGCCTAGAGCGGCCACGCCGTCGCGGTCTTGCCCGCGGGACCGATGATGGCGACAGCTAGCGGGCTGGCCCAACGCCCTTCCTCGACGGGCTGAGGGCGAGACACTTTGTCGGGGATGCCGACGCGAAATCCTGTTTGTCGGAGTTCGTCTAGGCGAGAGGCGGTAGCTCTGCTGCCGTCGTCAAAAGACAGACTACACACGTAGACGCTCGTGTGGCGATGCCGCGGGACGGGGGTTCGATTCCCCCCGCCTCCACCATTCGCTTGAAACAGAACTTCTCCCCTCGTAGCGGATTGCGCCCGGCAAGAGGCAATGGGCGTAGAGTGGTGAGTTCGCCAGAGAAATGGAATCACTCACCGAAGAACAGAAACAAGGTCTGGGCGTCGCATTCAACGAAGCGAGTCTTCTGGGCGTGGAGGTCTCGGCAGAGCGGAGCCTCTGCGGAATCACATTCTCGCTGCTCACGCTTCCCGAAAGTAGTCCTGCTCCGGAAGACTCAAGAATCCAAGTTCTCCTTCATCCTGTGGGGCGGGTTGCCGCGTCCCTGCGCATGGGGCGATGGGACAACGATACCGCTGCCGTCCAGCCGTTCGAGCTGGCCGAATTGCTTTCGGTGGTCCAGAGCTTCGAAGGTCTCCCAATCTACGGGTGGGAGTTCTTCGACTTGAGTGAAGACAAGTTCAGGAGTTGGTCGAACAGACTGAGTCTGGATTGGCACGGCGACCCGTCGGGAATGGAGCACAGTATCTTTCTCTTTCAAGAGGGCTCGATTCCCGAACGTATTCTCGATCTCAGAATCTGGTTCCGAGAGATTGAGTTTAGAAGGCCAGACGGCACGCTGATTTGCACTGAGCACGTTATCAGCGGCGGCAAGCGCTGGTGGGACGGACTGTACGCGGGCGACAAGAGGACTGAAGGCCACGGCATAGTCCCGGGGCAAGCAGATGGCAAGCAACCGGGTGCACGCGACGGCCAAGATGCCGCGGTCGATCCGTAACGTTCTGAGAGGCAGAGACCCCACCTGATGCGCGGTGGCCCTACCCGCCTTGTGGCAACGTTGAGCGTGGGCGGAGGCGAACCGCAAAGAACACGATCCCGCTACTCGCTGCAAAGCGCGGGGCAGGTTACGTTCACCGGCTACAGCAAGTCCTCAGCCCGTGCGCACACGCACGCATGTCGTCAGCCCCTTCCCCAGATTACGAATGGAATCGCGATTGCCAAGCTGCTACGGCGTCTCGCCGCGGCGGAAGATGGTGCGCCGAATGCCGGACTCGTTCTCGACGACGATGCCCGAGCGCCCCTTCGCGGTGCCGCTCTCGTCGACGACGCGGGCCACGATGCCGACGAGGCGATAGCCGGTCGAGAAATCGATCTCGACGCGGTGCCGGGCGCCCTTGATCGGCTCGACGACGACCTGCCTCGGGCCGCCGATGGCGCCGGCCTGGCCCGTCGCGAGGTTGCGCGTGCGGACCATGAACGTCTGGCGGCGGAGGGCGTCGCCGTGGAGCCGCTCGACGACGATGATGGCGAGGTCCTCGCCGTCGCCGCCGGTGTAGTAGAGGTGGAAGTCGGCGGGCGAGCCGGCCGCGACGTTCGAGAGCTTGCCGTCGATCAAGTCGCCGCTCTCCTCATCCCGTGTTGCGGCCGCGACGGCATACTGGTACTTCGTGCCGATGGCGAGGCCGGCGTCGCGGAACTCGTATCTCTGCACGCTCTTGCTGAGCGCCTGGAATCGGGCGATAAGGCCGAACTCGGTGTCGCCGGGCGCGCGGCGGTAGATGCCGTACTCGACGATCGGCTGCTCGTACTGGACGGGCTTCCACACGAGCAGCACGGCTTCGAGGTCGGTCAGTGCGACGAGGCCGGCCGGCGCGGGCGGGCCTTCGACCTCGGGGGTCGGGGGCGTGGGCGGGGTCGTGTCGGCGGTCCCCTTCGCGGTCGCGCCCGGCCTGGCGTCGGTCGCTCCGGCGCCATCGGTCGGCTTGAGGGCGCCGCGCCACGGTTCGTCGAGCGGCGACTCGACCGGCCCGCGCACGACCAGCGCGGGGCGCAGGTTGTCGGGCCACCAAGCCCGGCGGGCCGACTCATCGAACGAGACGGGCCCGGGCATCGGCCCCGTGGGACCAATCGTGATTTGCTGGCCAGCGTCGACGGTCGTCGCCAGTTCGGACTTGTTGACCAGCAGCACGAGGCCCTCGAAGACGAGCAGCTCGAGCCGCGGCCCGTCCGTGCCGGCGTAGGCCGCGGGCAGCAGATGAATGCGGTCGAGGAACCCGACCTCCGGCTTCACGTCGAGCAGCGCGAGTTCGATCTCCGTGAACGCGGGCACGTCGGCCACTTCGATTGCCACGATCATATCGGCGACGGGGGTCCTGATCGCCAGCGGGCCGGTCAGCCCGTCGAACCGCGCGTGCAGCCGGCCGCGCTCCATCCGCAGCGCGAACGGCCCCGCGTCCTTCTCGGCCCCGGAAAAGACGAGCGTCGTGTCGGCGTCGAGGTCGAACCGGTTGTCGGTGTCGACGACGAGCGTGCCCGCGCGGTCGCCGCGGCACCGGATGCGGTCGCCGTCGCGCAGCATCGCATATGTCGCGAGCGGGTGCCACTCCCCTCCGCGCGACTGGACTTCGAGCGGGCCGGAGCACGTCGTGACGCGTGCGAGTTCGCGGCCCGGGCCCGAGCCCGACAGCATCGTGCCGACGAACAGGGCGACGAGGATCCCGGCCGCGGCGGCGAGCCCCGCCCACCGGACGGGCGTCCACCGGAACCGCGGCGGCGGCTGCCGCAGCGATGCCCAGAGGTTCGCGCACAGGTCCTCGGGCATTTCGTCGGGCACGAGGGCGGCGCGGATCAGCTCGGCCTCGCGCTCCAGCAGGCGGACCCTGCCGGCGCAGGCCTCGCAGACGCTGAGATGGCTGTCGACCCGGCTGGTCTCGGTCGCGCCGAGTTCGCCGTCGACATATCGCTCGAGAAGAACTTCGATTTCCTTGCAGGCGCTCACGTTACCTCTCCCGGGGCCCCCCGGCCCCTGGCTGGCCCGACAGCTTCAGGAGCCGCTGCCGAATGCGTTCCTTGCCCCTGAAAATGCGGGCCTCGACGTTGCCCAACGACAATCCGAGGGCCTTGCTGATCTCCTTGTACTGCAGGCCCTCGACATACCGGAGATGCAGCACTTGTCTATACTTTGGCGGGAGCGAGTTTATTGCATCCCTTACCTCGGCGATCGCGACGTTTCGCTCATACGCATCGAGCGGATCGGCCTCGTGACTGAGCGTAACCACCGGCGAATCCTCATGATCCAGCGACAGCTTGGCCTTGTGCCGGCTCCGGCTCCGAAGCTTGTTTTTGCACGTATTCGACGCGATCGTGTAGAGCCACGTCTTGAAACTGTACTTCGGATTGAAGCGGTGCGCGGCCCGATACACCTTCACAAAGACGTCCTGGGCGACTTCCTCGGCGTCCTGCGGCGATCCGATGGCCGAGCGGGCGTAGGCGTAAATCGGCCGCTTGAATCGGCGCACCAGCTCCTCGAAGGCCGCCGGGTCGGCCTGGCAATGCTTCACGAGCTCCTTGTCGCTCATGGCCATAGCCAGGCTCACACCCTCTAATACACTGAAAGCGCGGGGTTACTTGCAGACTTGGGAACACGGGACGTCCGCGGCGTGCTGGGCCCGAGCGACTCACTCGTCGACGCTGATGTCGCCCAGTTTTTCGCTGACGTAGCCCAGCATCCGCTCCTGCGCCTCCTGGTCGGCCCAGCCGATCCACCAGAACTCGACGCCGACGTCGAACTTGCCGGCTTCGGCGGCGGGCTCGCACCAGCAGACCTTGCCCAGCGAGACGACGGGCGTCGACAACTGCTCGAGCGTCAGTTCGAGCGCGACCGTCTCGCCCGCTTTGAGCGGCTCGCCCGACTGAAAACACATCCCGCCGCCGCTGATGTTCACGGCGACGCCCCGGTCCTCCAGTTGGCCGACCGCCGCGTCCTGGACCACCCGGTACTTGACGTGGCAGCTTTCCTTCACCCGCGGGTACTTGCGGTCCCGCTGTGCCGCTTCGAGGTCCGCCATTGTCTCACTCCTGTCACGCGAGCCGACGCGACGGCCCGACGTTCTGCTTCCCCTCTCCCTTAGAGACCGACGAGTCAATTCTACCCCGGCACGCAGGCCAGCGAAAGCTTGAATCACTCCCGCAAGCGCCCCGGACATCATGCGGTTTCTGTAGGGGCACGGCCCGCCGTGCCCTCGTCATCCTATCGTCGTGCGTGGGTCCGGCAGGCCGTGCCCCTACATTGCAGCGCCGAGACAGCAGCCGTTGCCACACAGGTCTTGAGCCATTGCTCACTCCCCCGGATCCAGCCGGGCGACCAGTTCCTTGAAGAGGCGGCCGCGCTCCTCGAAGTTCTTGAACATGTCATAGCTCGTGCACGCGGGCGAAAGCAGAACGACGTCGCCCGGCCGTGCCAGCGACGCCGCCGCGTCGACCGCGTCCTCGAACGAGTTTGCCCGCCCTCTCGCGACCTCGGGCGCACGCTTCGCGAGCAGCGCGTCGAGCCGGTCGGCCATCTCGCCGACAAGCACGACGGCCCGGCAGCCCGCGGCCTCGGCCGCGAGGTCGTCGTACTCGACGCCCTTGTCGCGCCCGCCGAGGATGAGCACCGTCGGCTCGTCGAACGCGCGCAGCGCGGCGACGGCCGACTCGGGCGTCGTCGCCTTCGAGTCGTTGTAGTAGCGAACGCCGCCCACCTCGAGCACGAACTCGAGGCGATGCTCGGCGCCCTCGAACGCGCACAGGCGCCGGCCGACCTCGGCGAGGTCCGCCCCGACGGCGGCGCAGGCCGCGACCGCCGCCGCCGCGTTCGCCACGTTGTGCGCCCCGGGCAGGCGCATGTCCGCGACGTCGAGCACGTGCGTCTCCACGCCGCCGAGCCGGGCGACGAGCGCTCCGTCCCGCACGAAGACGCCCTCCGCGGGCTCGGCCGCCGTGCTGAACGGGATGACGCTCGCGGCGCAGTCCGCCGCCCACTCACGCAGCACGGGATCGTCGTGGTTCAGCACCACCGTGTCGCCCGGCGACTGGTTCGCGATGATGTGGCGCTTCGCGGCGACGTAGCTCGCCATCGTGCCGTGCCAGTCGATATGGTTCGGCGAGATGTTCGTCACGACCGAGACCGCGGGCGCGCGGCCCGTCGGCCCGAGCCGTTCGAGCTGCGCGCTCGAGAGTTCGAGCACGACGAGGTCGCCGGCCGACATCCGGCCGGCCTCGCCGACTAGCGACCGGCCGATGTTGCCGCCGACCCACACGCCGGGCCGTTCGAGCGCGCGGCCCATCATCGACACCGTCGTCGTCTTGCCGACGCTGCCCGTCACGCCAATGATGCGCGCGGGGCATCGTTCGAAGAACAGATTGATCTCGGTCGTCACGGGCACGCCGGCCCCGCGGGCGAGTTCGACGAACCCGTTGCCCGGCCGGACGGCGGGGTTGACGACGATGAGGTCGGCCTCGGTGAAGTCTTCGGGCCGGTGGCCGCCGAGGTGGAGAGCGGCGCCGTCGCCGAGGGCGGTGATCGAATCGGCCAGGTTCTCGGCCGTGTCGAGGTCGGTCACGGTGACGGCCGCGCCCTGTTCCAGCAGGAGGGCCGCGACGCCGACCCCGCCGCCGAAGCGGCCGAGCCCCATCACCGTGACGCGTCTGTCTGCAAGCTGCATGGGCGGAGACCGTCTTGAGCCGTGGCGAATCGGAGGAGCGACTCTACCATCCGCGCGGGGGTCGGGTCAAGCTCGCACAAGACCGAATCATCCTTGCTCCGTTGAAAAGCTCTTCTCTCCGGGTGGCCCCGACTGTGTCGGGGTCGCCGCGTCTCGCGGAGTTCGATGCTCCGCGAGACGTGAGTGTTTGCTGAAAGCAAACGCCAACGGGCTCGGCCCCCATGAGAGGGCCAAGCCCGCGGCAGGCGACAGGAGGGAATCGCTTCCTCCTCTTGTCCGCTTCGCGGACCCGGACGAAGTCCGGGCCACCCAACGACGAGACCCTGAACGAACGATTCCCAACACACCAAGGCCGCCCCCGCGCACGAGCCGGACAATCTTCGGGGCCCCGGCCTGATTTGGCTTGACCGCGCTCGGGGAAGCAGGCATAATCGGGCGAACTGATAGGATTTGGGGACGGGAGGAATTCTCGAATGGCGAACATCTGCGAAACGGTGCTTGAGACGATCGGCCGCACGCCGCTGGTCAAGATCACGAAGCTTGCCGAAGGGCTCGACGCAACCGTCCTGGGCAAGATGGAGAGCATGAACCCGTGCGGGAGCGTGAAGGACCGGATCGCGCTCAGCATGGTCGAGGCGGCCGAGAAGGACGGGCTGCTCGAGCCGGGCAGCGTCATCATCGAACCGACCTCGGGCAACACGGGCATCGGGCTCGCCTTCGTCGGCGCGGCCAAGGGCTATCACGTGATTCTGACGATGCCCGACTCGATGAGCGTCGAGCGGCGCAACCTGCTCGAGATGCTCGGGGCCGAGGTCGTCCTCACCCCCGGCGACGAAGGCATGCCGGGCGCCATCTCACACGCCGAGGAACTGCTCGGCGCCACGCCCAACGCCTTCATGCCCCAGCAGTTTGAGAACCCGGCCAATCCCGCCATCCATCGCCGGACGACGGGCGAGGAAATCTGGGCCGATACCGACGGCGCCGTCGACGTCTTCGTCGCCGGCGTGGGGACGGGCGGCACGCTGACGGGCGTCGGCGAGCTGCTCAAGGAACGCAAGCTCGACGCGAAGGTCATCGCCGTCGAGCCGACGGACTCGCCTGTGCTCTCGGGCGGCGCGCCCGGCCCCCACAAGATTCAGGGGATCGGCGCCGGCTTCGTGCCCGACGTGCTCGACCGCGACCTCATCGACGAGATCATTCAGGTGACCGCCGCCGACGCGGTTGCGACGGCCATCGCGCTCGCTCAGAAAGAGGGCATCCTCTGCGGCATCTCGGCCGGCGCGAACGTTCGGGCGGCGCTCGAGGTCGCCAAGCGGCCCGAGAGCAAGGGCCAGTGCATCGTCACCGTCATCTGCGACACCGGCGAGCGCTACCTGACCGTCCCGCTGATTCAGGAAGCCACGCGCCTGGCGGAGTAGGCGCGCGACATCCGAGGTCGGCGGCGTGCTCGACGTGGAACCAAGGAAAGAGGGCCTTCCTTGCTCCGTTGAATGGCCTCTCCTCGGGGGCGGCCCCGACTGTGTCGGGGTCGCCGAAGGCGACAGGAGGGAATCGGTTCTTCCTCTTGTCCGCTCCGCGGACCCGGACGGAGTCCGGGCCACCCAACGACGAAGCCCTGAACGGACGGCCCTCGACTACTCGAGTCTTCCGCCTTTCTTGTCTTCGACTCCCCACTTTCCCCCTTTTCCTCTTCCGTAACGAAGCGGCAGGCGCTCGCGCGGTCGTTTGTAGAGGCACGGCCTGCCGTGCCCCCGCGCAAGGCCCGATCCTCTACGGCTCGCCGTCGGCCATCTGCGAGAGTTGGCGAATGTCCGGGTCCGAGGATGCGGGGCTCGGGATGCTCGATGGCTCCGCGCCGACGTAGTCGTTCACGTCGGGAATGAACTGGACGTGGCTGTCGAAGTAGACGACGCTGACGCCGCTCGCGTGGTTGCCCGGCTTGTCGCAGGCCATGGCAGACCCGCTGCTCATCAGCGATTCCGTGAAGGGATGGTTGACGTCGGCCGTGCCGTGTCCGGTGCGGCGCCACACGACGGCGTGGCCGTCGGGCAGTTTGCAGCGCCCCGCGTAGCTGCACTGCTCCTCGCTCAGCGAATCGGAGCGGCACCAGTCGGTTCCCAGGGCCGGGTCGGGCATCGGGACCGGGTCGCCGAAGGAATCGATAGGGCCGATGTCCGTCGTGGCCGGGCACGCGAACACCCTTGGCTCCGGGACGATGCCTTTCCAATAGAGAATAGCGAGGAACTCGTCGCCCCGGAAGTACTCCGCGGGCTCGGGGAACGTGCCGCCGCCGCCGTACTTGCCGAGGTAGATGTGCATGGCCGTGCCGAGTTGCTTCAGGTTGCTCTTGCATCTGACTCGTCGCGACGGCGTATGGACCGTGGGCCGGTACGCCATGATCCCAAGCAGGACCACGGCGCAGATGCACACAACAATGATGAGGACCTCGATGGCCGACAGCCCCCGCCGGTTCCGACTACTCAACGTGTTCATCTTCGTCCCCTCACATGATCATTCCTGAGCATCCTGCCCTGGCTCCGCCCCCGCGCCGTCTTCGCCCCCGCCCCCGCCAGTGCTGCCGGCCCGGCCTTCGGAGGGAGCCACCTCGTCGGGCAACGGCTCGAAAGCGCCCTCGTCGTCCTCGTCCGCCGTCAGGTCGGGGCCGCGCGTCCCGAGCTGCACGTTGTCGGCGGTGTCGTCTGACGGGTCGAAATCGAGCAGTTCAAGCCACGGGTCCCCCACCCAACCCGGCTTGGATTTGACGGTCTCCCACTCGCCGCCAAACCGGCGCCGGGCGACGCGAGCCGCCTTGCCATCTTCGAAGTCTATTCGTACTGCCGCGCTGTGCGCCTTGTACCAGTCGACTGTCGCGAAGAACGCGTCACCGGCGCCGCGGCCGCGCAATCGATCGAAGGCCTCTCGACCTCGCAGCAGGAGCCACTCCGGAGCGTGGCCGTAGAAGTTCTCGAGGTACAGGGATGCGGACGAGGGGAGTTCGTTCTCGAGCCCCTCTACGAGCACCCCCAAGTGGGGCCCCGCGAGTTGCTGCTTCACGTCCGCAGCGGAGTCGCCCAAGTTAACCTGGTCAGCCGCGTGCCGGACCTGCATCTCGACGCGGACGACATCCGCGAGGAGAAACAAGACGATGATGAGAAGAAAGGCAAAGCCCCAGAGCCAGCTCTTCCTGGAAGCCACGGGATCTCTCCCCCGGTTTGGACAAACCTGCGGCACGAACACCCGACGAAACAACAACGGGCGGTTCACGCGCCGTGAGCGTCGTCGAACGGCGGACCGCCCCCCCAAAACGACCCTGAGTTCGCCCCCGGATCGGAAACCGGTCGACGCCGATGGCGACCGAACAGACACAACCACCCGCCGCGCCGGCGCGTCTTACTTCTTCGGCGGGACCTTCCGCTGGTCGGAACGCCAAATCCCCATGCTGTGCTCGCTCGACGTGACCTCGATCGTCAGCCGCTTCGGCGCGGGATCGAGGATGAAGGTTTCCTTGGGCACGTCGCGCGACCCGAACACGCGGTGGCCGATGCTGTCGTTCCTGCCGTCGAACAGCTCGAACTTCCGCGCGTACCCCCTGTCCTTCGGATACCCGGTCACGGCGATGGTGACCTTCACGGCCCGCTCGGTCGGCACGAACGTGATGGAGACCTTCGTGTCGGCCCAATCGCCGGGTGCCGCCTCGCTGACCTTCTGCATCGGCGGGGGCGGCGACTTGCAGCCAAGCGCGAGCGTCGTGGCGAGAAGGGCCAGCAGCGACAACGCAACGGCTCGTCGGGACACGTTCATCGCAGATCTCCTGTCAGAGGGGTGGGCTTCGACCAATCTTCCTCCGCTTAGTATACAACCCGCCAAAGCAACGCGGCAACGAAAATCCACGGGCGGCAGACGGCCGTTGCAGTCAGCCGTGTGCCGCACGGGTTTCTCATGTTTCCTTCGTGTGCTTCGTGTCCCCGCCTGCGGCGGGCGAGCCCGCAGAGGCGGGTAAACTTCGTGGTGCGAGCCCTACTTCTGCTCGATCGCCGCGGGGCGGGTCTGGATGGCGTGGAGCTTGGCGTTGTCGAACTTCGCACGCCGGTCGAAGTAGAAGAGCCCGTTCTGCTCCTGGTGGATGTCGGTCAACTGCGTGTAGCAGTAGCCGAACAGGTCGGGGTTGTCGAGCAGCGCGTTGCAGAGCCCTTCGAACCGCGTGTAGAACTCCTCGACGGTCTTCGGCCGCTCGCCGTATCCCCACGACGCTTCGCCCTCGGGGGCCTCGGGGTTCCACCAGATGCCGCCGAACTCGCTGACGAAGAACGGCTGGCCCCGGTAGGGAAGCGACGCTTTCGGGTTGTTCGAGAACGCCTCGCCCTTGGCGAGCGCCTTGTGGTGCTCGCGCAGCACGTCGGGATCCTGGTGGTAGTCGTGGCAATCAGTGACGTCGATCTCGGCGACGCGGTGCGAGTAGCCGGAGGCGTCGAGGACGGGCCGCGTCCTGTCGATCGCCTTCGCGGCAACGAACACGGCGTGGGTGAAGTCGTTCACGCCGTCGATGCGGTCGACGATGTCCATCATCATCTCGTTGATGCCGCACCAGCCGATGATGCACGGATGCGAGTAGTCGCGCCGGAGCACCTCGAGCCACTGCGTGGCGTAGGTGATTTTCGGGTCCACGCGGTTGGCGCCCCAGTCGCCGAACTCGCCCCAGACGAGGTAGCCGAGCTTGTCGGCGTGATAGAGGAACCGCTCTTCGAAGACCTTCTGGTGGAGGCGGGCGGAGTTGAAGCCGACGGCCATCGACATCTCGATGTCGGCCCGGAGCGCGGCATCGGTCGGCGCGGTCATGACGCCGTCGGGATAGTAGCCCTGGTCGAGCACCTGGCGCTGGAAGACGGACACGCCGTTGATCTTGACGGCCATGCCGTCGATGGTGATGCTGCGGAGCCCGGCGTAGCTCTCGGCGGAATCGACCACGCTGCCGCCGGCGTCGACGAGTTCGAGCGTGATGTCGTAGAGGTTCGGCTCGCCCGGGCCCCAGAGGCGGACACGGTCTTCGGGGATGACGAGGTCGAGCTGCGGCGCGAAGTCCTGGTCGGCGGCGACCTCGGCCGCCGCGACCTCGCCGGCCTCGTCCGTGAGCGCGGCGCGGAGCTTCATGCCGGGCGTGTTGTTCGTCAGCGGAACTTCGAGGCGGAAGCGCCGGTTGGCGACGTCGGGCGTGATGCGGGGCCGCTTCATCCGGACGTCGGGCACGGGCTCCATCCAGACCGTCTGCCAGATGCCCGTCGTGCGTGTGTAGGAGCAGCCGCAGTTGAAGTAGGTCTCGCACTGCTTGCCGTGCGGGCTCTGCGAGTAGAGGATGCGGTCGCGCGCGCGGACGACGAGGGTGACCGTCTCGCCGGGCTCGGCGACGCCGCCGAGGTCGCAGGTGAACGGCGACCAGCCGCCGCGATGCCGGCCGACCTCTACCCCGTTGATCCACACGGTCGTGTCGTAGTCGACCGCCTGGAAGTGGAGCAGCACGGTGCGGCCGGCCCACTCCGACGGGATGGCGACCTCGCGCCGGTACCAGACGCAGTCGACGAAGTCGACGTGCCCGATGCCGGACAGCTCCGACTCCATGCAGAACGGGACGGTGATCTTGTCGGTGAGTTCGCGTTCGAGCAGGCCGCGCTGGTGGCCGCTGTCGCCGGGGTCCATCTCGAACTGCCATTCGCCGTTGAGACACAGCCAGTCGGTGCGGGCGAACTGCGGACGCGGGTATTCCGGACGCGGAATCGACATCGTTTTCCCTCTCAGAAGAAGTCCATACTGAAGCGGCCGTCAAAGGCGGGGATATTACCAACTGCGCCGGGGGAAGCCAACGTTTTTTCGCGTCTGCTCGGCGCCGGACGCTCGGCTGCCCCTGCCGCGTTGAAGACGCCGGCAACGGGAGAAGAGAGAGATTCTTCGCTTCGCTCAGAATGACAGCATGTAAGCGTCCGTATCGGTTGTCATCCTGAGCGTCAGCGAAGGATCTCGCTTTTCAACGAGGCAGGCTCTCCATGTAATGCAAGGGGCGCGCTGGGGACTTGCAACGCCGCGACAAATCCGGTAACGTTTCGCCACGGGGCCGAATCACAGAAGGAGGAGAATCATGGCGGAAGGATACACGGCGGACGATGTGTTTGAGATCGCGGTCCAGATCGAGCGAAACGGCGGCGCCTTCTACCGGCGGGCCGCGGAACTCTCGGGCGACGACGACGCCAAGGCGATGCTGACCGACCTCGCCGTGATGGAGGACGGGCACGTCGAGGTGTTCACGGCGATGCGCGAGGATCTCAAGAAAGAGAATCCCGAGTGGCTCTCCCGCGCGTTCGCCGCCAGCTCCGAGGACGATCCGGCCCTGTACCTCCAGGCCGCAGCGGCGGGGCAGGTGTTCGACTTCAACGCCGAGCCGGCCGCGGTCCTGAGCGAGTCCACCTCGCTCGCCGAGGTCCTCACGATCGCCGTCGGGCTCGAGAAGGAGTCCGTCGTCTTCTACACCGGCATCAAGGACGCGGTCCCAGGCAATCGCGGCCGGGAGCAGATGGACGCCGTCATCCGCGAGGAGATGGGGCACATCGCCCTGCTGAGCAATCGCCTCAGGGAATTGGGCGCCTGAACGGCGCCGTCGGGGCTCACGTGATCGCGGGCGTCTGCGGGCGCCGGAGCGGCAGGTGCACGGTGAAGGTCGTGCCGCCCTCGGGACGCGGCGACACCTCGATCGTCCCCCCGTGCAGGTTCACGATCCGTTTGCAGATGGCCAGCCCGAGCCCGGTCCCGTCGCGAAAGGTCTCCCGGGCCTCGGGTGCGCGGTAGAACTCCTCGAACAGCCGTTTGCGCGTCGCCTCCCCGATGCCGATGCCCGTGTCGGCGACGGTGAGCGTCGCCGCATCTTTCTCCGGCGACAGTGCGACGTCGATGCTCCCGCCCGCGGGCGTATATTGGATCGCGTTGCTGACGAGGTTCGTGATGAGCTGCCGGAGCATCTCCTCGTCCCCTTCGAGAACGAGCCGCGGCGCATCGCACGCGAGCGTGAGCCCGGCGGCCTCGGCCCGCTCCCGCATGAGCTGGACGGTGTTGTTGACGATCTCGTGCAGGGCCACCCGTCCCGGCCGGAAGCTGTCGAGCGGCGCCCGGAGCCGCGAGTACCGCAGCAGGTCGTTCACAAGGCCCATCATCGCGCGACAGCGGTGCCTCGCGCGGTCGATGAGCGAGAGCTGCTCGGCCGGGAGATCGCGATTGACGGTGCTGACCGCGTCGAGGATGCTGTGGATCGCGGAGAGCGGTGCCCGCATCTCGTGGCCCGCCTTCCTCATGAAGAAGCTCTTGGCCTCGTCGGCCGCGCGGAGCTGATCGTAGGCCTTCTCGAGTTCGACCTCGCGCCGACGGAGCCGCGCGGCGATGGTCGACGCGATGAACACCATCCCGAAGATCGTCACGGTCAGCGCCGCGGTCACGTGCAGCACGTAGAGCCGGTTGGCGTAGAGGCCGTCGACGACGGCCGGCGACACGCCGGCGAGGCGCACGTGGACGTGCGGCAGCAGGCCCTGCTGCTCGCCCCACGCCACGAAGTTCAGCATCATGGCCGCGATGCCCGCCGTGAGGTACGCGACGCGCTGCGGCAGCAGCTCCGTCACGATCACGATCGGCACGAGCACCAGGATCACGAAGATGTTCTCGACGCCGCCCGTCCGGTGGACCAGCAGGCAGATGACAATGACGTCGCACAGAATCTGCGCCAGCGCGATCCACTCGATCATGCGGCGGGTGATCTGCTCGCGCGCTCGCAGGATCCGGTTGACGAGCGTGAACACGGCGTTGCAGAGGAAGAGGCCGAAGATGACGTGAACGGCGGGCGCCAGGAGCGGCGAGCCGTCGGCGGCGACGAATCGAACGCCCAGGCCCCGCCAACTCACCAGCAACAGGACAAGACAGAAGACCCCGAACACCCACCGGACGTGCGTGAACCACCGGAGGCGGTCGAACAGTTCCCGGTCGGTGATGGTGAGGTTCTGGTAGCGCGTACTCGGTGCCAGGACCATGGCGGGAGATAATACCACAAGAGCCGCCGGGCGGTCCCAAGAAACTTTGTGAAAAAGTTCGCAAAGGGGCTTGACTTTCGCAAGAGCACATCCTTATACTCACCGTGCACCTTGGATTCGACACCTTGCGTTGTCGCACCACCGTCGCTCAATGGACTTGTTCCTGGCCGGCTCGAGAGAGAGAGGGAGCCGAGTTATGGCGACGTACCGCCTGGATAAGGCGCAGTTGGGGCGGCTGCTTTCCGATCAAGAAAGCGCGACCGTCTTCGCACCCACACCCGGCGCCAACCTGCCACAGATGCGAGCGGCGCAAGGAGAAGCCAGCGCGGACGCGCTGCGCGAGCCGCGGCCCGCGCAAAGCCCCAAAGGCCTCTTCTTCCCCGCCTCCGAATCTGTCGGCTGTTACGGCGCCAAGGCCGGAGAGACAACGGCCACCCTGCCGGCGTCGCTCACACTCGCCGGCGTTCGGGCCTGCGAACTCCGAGCCCAGACCTACATCGACCGCGTGTTGCTGGGCGGGGACTTCGCAGACGCCGCTTACCGGGAACGCCGCGAGGCCGCCACCGTCGTCGCGTGCGACTGCGTCGACTGCACCGACACGTGCGCCTGCACGCTGATGGGCGGGAAGCCCCACGCGACCGAGGGCTTCGACGCGAACGTCACCGCGCTCGACGATTGTTTCCTCGTCGACGTCGCCACGCCCAAGGGCGAGGCCTGGCTGGTCGGCCTCGGCGACGAGACGCCGCCCGAGGCCACGGCCGACGACCTCGCGCGGCGCGACGCCGCCCGCGACGCAATGACGAAGCGCGTCGAGGAGCAGAACGCCGCGTTCGGGTTCGCCGCGTCGGACGAGGCCCAGCCCGCCCTCCCCGACGACGCCGACGACGCCTGGCGGCAGTTCTCCGCCGATTGCGTCGAGTGCGGCGCCTGCACCCACATCTGCCCCACCTGCCACTGCTTCTACCTCTACGACCAGTTGCTCGGGCCGGAGAACTTCGAGCGGCTCCGCACGTGGGACAGCTGCCTCCTCAGCACGTATCACCGGATGGCCGGCGGCGCCCAGATGAAGCTGAGCCCGCGGCCACGGCTCTCGAGCCGGCTGGCCAACCGCGTGCTGCACAAGATCACCTATTCGCCCCAGCAGTACGAGCTGCTGGGATGCGTCGGATGCGGCCGGTGCATCGACGCGTGCCCGGGCGCCATCGACATTCGCGAGGTCGTGAAGGAACTGAGCGCATGACCGTAGCTCAAGAAGCTCACCGTCCCGGGCAAGGCCCGGGGGCCGACGACTCGTATCTTCCCATGTCGGCGAAGCTCGCGGACGTCATCGACGAGACCCCGACGATCAAGACGCTCGTCGTCGAGCCCGAGCAGCCGATGCCGTTCCGAGCCGGGCAGTTCATCCAGCTCACCCTGCCCGGGCACGGCGAAGCGCCCTTCACCCCGTCCAGCTCGCCCACCCGGCCCGACCGGCTCGACATCACCGTGCTCCGGACCGGCACGATCACCGACGCGTTCCACGAGGCGCAGCCCGGCCAGACGCTCGGCATTCGCGGGCCGTTCGGCAAGGGCTACCCCATCGACAAGCTCCAGGGCAAGGACGTGCTGATCGTCGGCGGCGGCGTCGGCCTCGCGCCGCTCCGCGCCCTGATCCTCGCGCTCCTCGACGACATGGAAGGCATCCCGCGCCTCAGCATCAAGTACGGCGCCCGCTGCATGGAAGAACTGCTCTACCTCGAGCAGCACGAGCAGTGGGCCGCCAATCCCAAGGTGGATTTCACGTGCACGATCGACCGCCCCCAGGAGGGCTGGTCGGGCAACACCGGCGTCGTCACCACGCTCCTCAAGGGCGTCGACGTCAACAAGCCGAACACCCTCTGCTTCGTCTGCGGGCCGAGCATCATGCTCAAGTTCGTCGTCCTCGCGCTCGAGGACGAGGGCTTCCCGCCCGAGCAGATCTATCTGTCGATGAACCGCCGCATGTCCTGTGGCAAGGGGCTCTGCGGACGCTGCAATATTGGCCCGTACTACCTGTGCAAGGACGGGCCTGACATCAACTACGCGTTGATCAAGGACTACCCCAACGTGTTTTAGCACCACGCGTTGCGGGCCGGGGCCCGCGTGGGTCCCAGCCGCAGGTCCACTGGTCGACGCCAGGAGTCGATCACCGTGGCCGAAGCTCAAGCAAGCGTGCAGGCGCGTACGCGATGTGTCTTGTGTCCTGCCGGGTGCGAACTCGGACTCGCCCCGGCCGGCCCCGACCGATGGGCCCCCGAATACCCCCTGACCGAGGGGACCGGGCTCTGCGCCCGGGGTGCGGCGCTTTGCGAGCTCTTCGGCAGCGCGCGCCGGATCCTGTGGCCCGCGTGGCGCGACGGCGCGACCTCGCGCAGCATCTCGCTCGACGACGCCATCGCGGCCGTCGTCGACGCGGCCCGCGACAAGTCCATCACCCTGTTCCTCGACGGCAACCTGCCGGACGAACAACTGGCGTCGGCCGCGGCCTGGGCGGACGCATGGCCGGCGGCGACCCTCTGCCTCGTTGTCGAGCCCGCGGAAGAGCAGCTCCTCCTCGGCATCGAGGCCAGCGGAGCGGACCATCTGGCCGGCGCCGACCTGAAAGACTGCGACGGGTTCCTTATTGTGGGCGACGTGTTCGCGGCGAATCCTCGCTGCGCCCGCGACGTGCTCGACCGCCACAACGCCGAGCCACGGATGCCCATCGTCGCGATCGACTCCGCGGCCGGCTCGGTCGCGAAGTTCGCGACGCACGTCGTCGACGTCCCGCCCGGTGGCGAGGCGGCCGCCCTTGCCGATCTCGCGGCCGCGCCCGCCGGGAAGGCCCTCGCCGGCTGCAAGCGACTCGGCGTCCTGCTTTCCGCTGAATACGGCCGCACGGCCGGCTGGCGCCGGATCGGCTATCTCGCCGGCCAGTTCGCCCAAGAGCACGGCGGCGGTGTCTGTGCGCAGCCGGACGGTGCGAACGTGCTCACCGCGGTCCGGCTTTGCGCCGAGGGCCGGGCGGTCTCGCTGGCCGCGGCCCTCGCCGCGACCGGCGACGTCAAGGTCGCGCTCGGATGCGACGTGCTCGGCATCCTCGGGCGCGCCGACGTGGAAATCGTCGCGGCTGCCGCGGCGCTGCCGAACGAGACAACCGCGGCGGCGCGCATTGTGCTGCCGACGGCCCTGCCGGGTGAATACGGCGGGGCTTACGCGCTGGGCGAGGTCGAGCCGCTGGTCGATGCGCCGGCCGGGCTGCTCTCGCCCGGCGAACTGGTCGCGGCGCTGGCCGCGGCGGCGGGCGTGTCGGAGCCCGCGGCCGCCGAGACGCCGTCGGGCCGCGTGGCGGTGGATGCGCCCGGCGCGGCCGCCGAGGCGGGCGCCCCGCCCGACATGGCGCTCCTCTTCGGGCGCGATGCGGCCCTCGCCGGCTGCGGCGCGCTGACGCGCCACGCGAGTTGGCAGGCGGCGGCACGGCTGCCCGTCGTCCGGATGTCGCCCGCGGACGCCGAGCGGGCGGGGCTGGCGAGTTTCGCAGAGGTCACGGTCCGGGCCGGCGAGAGCGAAGTCCGCGCCGAGGTGCGCATCGCGCCGGAGCTTGCACCCGGCCGGGTCGTGCTGCCACAGGCAATCGCCGAGGCGCGGCGGCTGGCTCCGTCGCGCGCCGATCAGGATACGGTATCCGCCGCCATGGTGTCCGCGCAGGTAACGAGCTGATATGACAACCGACAGTGCGATCATCGAGAAGCGCGTGCTGGTCGACATGGACCGTTGCATCGAGTGCGGGTCCTGCGCCGCGGCGTGCTATTACAGCCACGCGAACATGCCGGCGGTGCAGCAGGCGAAGGCGGGCTGGGCGCTCCTGCCCGTCATCTGCCGGCAGTGCAAGGCGGCGCCGTGCGTCGAGACGTGCCCGGCGGAAGCGATGGTCCGCGACGACCGCGGGGTCGTCCGCCGCCGCCTGTTCCGCTGCATCGGCTGCGGATCCTGCGCCCGCGCCTGCCCGTTCGGCGTCATTCCGACCGAGCTGGGCGGCACGCCGGTTCAATCGAAGAGCCCCGACCGCATGAGCGGCCACCAGATCGCGAAGTGCGACCTTTGTGTCGATCGCGTCGGCCAGGACGACGCGTCTCGCGGGGCTCAAGGCCCCGCGAGCCGTGAGAGTTTGCCGGAGGCAAGCTCCAGCGCCCGCCGGACGGCGGGCACCGTACCTCGTTGCGTCGCGGCCTGTCCGGCCGGGGCGTTGATGTTCGCCGACGAGCACACGGCCGGGGAGGCGGGCATCAAGGTCGTGGGCGGGCGAACGGCCGCGGAAGACTTCTACAAGCGTAGGTGAGACGATGACAATCGCCTGGATGCTGCTCGTGTTCGTGGCCGCCGCCCTGGGCACCCTCGTGCTCGGGCTGCTCTTGCGCTACGTGGACCGCAAGGTCACGGCCCGCGTTCAGTGGCGGGTGGGGCCGCCGTGGTACCAGCCCTTCGCCGACGTCATCAAGCTGCTCGGCAAGGAGAACCTCATGCCGTCGACGGCGCGGGGAACCGGCTTTCTGTACATGCCGGTGCTCGCGTTCGCGGCGACGGGCGTCGCCGCCGCGATCCTCTGGATGGCGGCGCTCAGCCCGAAGACGACGTTCGTCGGCGACCTGATCGTCGTCATCTACCTGCTCACGATCCCGGCGCTGATGCTCATCATCGGAGCCGGCGCCAGCGGCAACCCGCACGCATCGGTCGGCGCGAGCCGCGAGATGAAGCTCATGCTCAGCTACGAGCTGCCGCTCGTCATCGCGATCCTCGTCGCCGTGGTCCACACCGGCTGGAAGCTTCAGGTCGGCGGGCTGGTCGACGCGCAGCAGAACGCGGCGCCCGTGCTGTTCAGCATCTCGGGCGTGATCGCGTTGATCGTGATGATCGTGTGCACGCAGGCGAAGCTCGGGCAGGTGCCCTTCGACCTCGCCGAGGCCGAGTGCGAGATCATGTCCGGCGTGTTCGTCGAATACTCCGGCCCGTCGCTCGCCTTCTGGCTGATGACCCGCGCGATGATGCTCGCCGTGATGCCGCTCCTCGTGATCCTCGTCTTCTGGGGCGGCCTCACGCTGAAGGGATGGGGCGTGCCGGCGTTCCTCGGCAAGTACGTGCTGCTCGTCGCGCTCGTGACCCTCATCCGCAACACGAACCCCCGTCTCCGCATCGACCAGACCGTGCGGTTCTTCTGGTTCATGCTGACGCCGCTGGCCGTTGTGGCGCTGATTCTGGCCCTGATCGGGAATGTGAAGGGACTGTCATGGCTCTAACCACCTGGTGCCGGGAGTTGTGGAAGCGCTCCTTCGCGAAGTCGCTGTGGGTGTATCACGTCAACGCCGGCGCGTGCAACAACTGCGACATCGAGGTGCTCGAGCTGCTCACCCCGCGGTACGACATCGAGCGGTTCGGCATGGTGCTCGTCGGCTCGCCGCGCCACGCCGACGTGCTTGCGGTGACGGGCGTCTGCACGCGGCAGATAATGCCGCGGCTCCAGGAGGTCTACATGCAGACGCCGAAGCCCTGCGCCGTGATGGCCGTGGGCTCGTGCTCCCTCCACCAGGGCATTTTCACCGAGGCGTACCACGTGGGCTCCCCGGTGGACGAGGCGATCAAGGCCGTCGATCCGAACGCGATCATCATGTATGTGCCGGGCTGCCCGCCCAAGCCGGAAGCGATGATCTCCGCGGCGGCCAAGGCGATGGCACTCATCAAGAC
>CAYLQD010000042.1:0-28066 GCA_964385685.1 uncultured Planctomycetota bacterium
ACCGATGGCTACGTTATCGCCGATGCGGTGCGCTTCGCGGAGGCGTGATCTCTCTCGAGTTCGCGCCCGTCGGCGGGGGACGGTGCAGTCCGGCGTTCGGGCTTCTGCGGTTCGCCGCGTTCATCCGGTTCAGGACTCGCTAACGCGAGATTTGAAGGCCGGGGAGGGTCCGCTGCAGGCTTCGCACGCCGTTGTTGGTGACCTTCGTTCTGCGGAGATCCAGCGACTCGAGTGTCTTCAGCCCCCGGAGATGCGCCAAGCCCGCATCGGAAGCAGCGGTGCGGCTCAGGTCGAGCTGCCGCAGCTTCCCCAGTCCCCGCAGGCGCGCGAGACCGGCATCGGTGATGCGCGTCTTCATAAGTGTCAGGACTTCGAGTTCTTTGAGTGCACCGATCTGCCCCAAGGAGCGGTCCGTAACGGCGGTTCCCCTGAGACCGAGCAGACGCAGATGCCGAGCCTTGCAGAGGAGGGCGACATGTTCGTCCGTCACCGTCGAATGGCGAGACAGGCTGACGCCGGGTATCCTCTCCCGCCGCAGCAGGAGCGCCACGTCGCGAATCTCTCGGTCGGACAGCGGCCGCTTGGCTTCGACCCGGGGCTTCACGAACCAGATGCCGCGCGTCGGGACGAGGAGTCTGTCTCCGGCTGGAACGGGCGTGGTCCCGATGACGTCCGTGCGAATTCCACCGTCACCGGACGTTCTGAGAAGCACCTCAAGCGGCAAGCGGGTGTTGAACTCACGCTTGGGGTTGGCGGCCGCTCCTGCCAGTATCTTGAGGTCCACGGCGATCGAGATCGCGAACTGCGTCGCGCCATGCTTCTTCTTGAACGTTTCGAGCGCGGGCCGGACCGCATTCGCCTCCTCCGCGGTCAGAAAGGGCTTGTCCAGGTATGCGGCCAGTTTCTTCCACGCGTCCCGCGCCGCCTGCTCGACGGCGTCGCGCGTCAGGGCTTCAAGGCGCGTGGCGTAGCGTGAGTGGAGCGGGTGCTCCTTGGCGTTTTCAAGCAACGCGGCGACCTTGGTCGCGTCCTTGCCCGGCAGCGCGATCAAGACCGCGGCGATGTGGCCCGCCTGGGAGCGCGGCGTCCAGGCCGCGCCGTGCTTGCGGCGCTCCGCCTCGGTCAGGTCGTTGATCGGCACCGTCTCGTCGGGCCGGTGGCGGACCTCCCCGCCGATCTTGAAGCTCCGGTCGAGAACGATGGCGTCGTCGGTGACCTGCTTGACCTCGCCCGCTCGCGTGCCCTTGACGGTCTGCAGCGAGACGCGTTTGCCGACCAGGCCGCGAAGGGCCCGAAGCAGGGCCGCGCGATGCCATCGGTCGACGTCGCCCAGAATCCGGCCGACCTCAGTGACGGGCTCGAGTTCGCCCTTCAACGCGGCGAGGTCCTTGTTCTTGAGGGCGGCCTCGGCGAGCCGGCCGGCCTCGAGAAGCTCGCCCCGCGCGGCCGCGGCCTCGATCTGCTCGAGCAGCTTCCCGATAGCCGCACGGGCCTCGGGCGTCGGCTCCGGGTCGGGCTTCGTGTCGGCGGTGCGCCGGAGTCCTTCCAGGTGCTCGCGCAGGTCTTGCACGTCGGCCCGGAGCGGCGCGTAGCGGATGTTCTTGACTCGATTCAGTTCCGCGAGCCCCTCCTCGGGCCTCTTGGCATCGAGGTGGCCGCGGGCGGCATCAATGGCGGCGCTGAGCTCCGACTCGGCCGCCGCCCGAAGCTGCGCGATCTTCGCCTCGGCCTTGTCGGCCAGAACGCTCGCGTACTCATCCGGCAGTCGGCGGCAGGCCGAGAGGGCGCCGTCGTAGTCTCCGGCCTGGGCGAACCGGTCGGCCGACGCGGCGATCGAGGCGAACGCCTTGTCGGCCGCATCGCGAAGCCGCCTGCGGAGTTTCCCGAGGTCGGCCTTCGCCGACCGCGCCTCGGCACCGCTCATGCGCGGCAGGGCCAGCTCGTACCGCTTGATGGCGTCGGCGACCTTGTCGGGGTTGTGCTTCGTCCAGCCGCGGAGCGCGGCAAGCAGCTTGGCGTCGGCCGGGCCGTTCTTCGGCCTCTCGTCCGGGACGTGCTCCGCGCCGGGGTCGATGGGGCGGGGCGTAGGCGGTTTCGGGCGAAGCAGGATGATGAGGGCGATGGCGACAGCGGCTGCGGCGACAAGCCCGCCGACAAGCAGCAGCGCCTTGCCGCCTCGCTCCCTGTCGGGAGCGTGCGGTTCACGCCGGCTCTGGCTCGCCGCGTGGACGGGCGCGCTGACCTCGCCGCCGGCGAGCGCGCGCTCGATGTCCCCGACCATCTCGCCCGCCGTCTGGTACCGCCGTCCGGGCTCTTTCGCCATCGCTTTCGACGCGATGCGGGCGGCCGACGTCGACACCTCGGGATCGGCCCTGTGCGCGTTCGGGGTCGGCTCGGCGAGGTGCTTGGCCATGACCTCGTTGGCGGAGCCGCCGGCGAAGGGCGGCAGGCCGGTCAGCATCTCGTAGAGCGTCGCCCCGAGCGAATAGACATCCGAGCGGCCGTCGATCTCGGTCTCGCCGCGGACCTGTTCGGGCGAGATGTAGTCGGGCGTGCCGATGGCGAACCCGGCCTGCGTGAGGTTCGTCGCCTGGCTCGTCGCCTCGCGCGCGAGCCCGAGGTCGGCCAGCTTCGCCGTGCCCTCCGTGGTCAGGAGGATATTGCCGGGCTTGATATCGCGGTGGATGATGTTGGCGTCGTGGGCGTAGTCGAGCGCTCGGCCGATGTCGCGCACGATCTCGAGCGCCTGCTCCTCGGACAGGGCGCCGCCGGCCTTGAGCATGTGTTCGACCGAGCGGCCCTCGATGAACTCCATCGCGAAATAGTCGTATCCGTCGGCCTCGCCGGCGTCGATCGCCTGGACGATGTTGGGGTGGTTGAGCTTGGCGGCGGACCGCGCCTCGCGGAAGAACCGCGCGACGTATTCCTTGTTCTTCGCGAGCCGGGGCGGGAGGATCTTGAGGGCGACCGTCCGGCCGATGGAGAGTTGCGTGGCCTTGAAGACGGCCCCCATGCCGCCCTGGCCGAGCTTGGCCACAAGTTCGTAGCCGCCGATGCGGTTGCGCGTTGGTCGTGGCCCGCTCTTGTCCTCTTGGCCGGGCACGGCGCCCCTCCGGCTGGTGATGGTCTCGTGCAGGTGACTGTATTCTAGCCGAGCCGTCCCGGTCGTTCAACCCAAATGCAATGTCGGGGAACGAGTTAGCGATTGAAACACCCGAAAGGGGGTAGTAAAATGAGCGTGAAATCACCGGGCTTCGGGCGTCTTGGCGCCCGGTTTGTCGTCGATGTGAGCGCGAGTACTGGCGCCTGCGCGCGGCCCCTGTCCGAGATGGCCGGGCCGGGCGGCCTTGTGTGGGCGAGATCGAGCCATCCCGCGGAACGTCGCGCTGTTGTGGCACGTCGCGAAGCAGTTCGGGAACGCGGAGAGATTCGATGACAGACGCGCTTGAAAGCGAGCTGCTGCCCGAAGGACGCGCCCGGACCTGGCGGCTCCTGTTGCTTGCCGTGATCCTGGTCGCGGCCGCCATCCGAATCTACAGCGCCGCCGCGTGGCCGATTCGGGGCGATGAGCCGTTCACGGTGCGCGACAGCCTGCGTGTTTTCGAGCAGGGGAGGCTGTCGAAGTATCCGTCCTATTATGTGATCACCGCGGTCCTCTTCAAGCTGACGGGCTCCCGGTCAGCGTATCTGGCGCGGATTCCGTCACTGTTGATCGCGCTCGCCACGTTTCCGCTGTTCTGGCACTACGGCCGCCGGGCGTTCGGTCGGCACGTCGCGCTGATTGCCGTCGCGGCGATCGCGGTTACGGAGTGGCATGCGTACCACTCGGCGCAGGCTCGGTTCTACACGGGCGTCTTCCTGCTCGCGGGGCTCTCGGCCCTGCTGCTCTACACGGCCGTGTGGGAGCGCCGGCCGTGGCGCGCGCTTGCCGCGCTGATCCTCGGAGTCGCCGCGGCCACGTTCCATCCGTCTGGCGGGATGGTGGTCGTGGGCGGGGTGTGCTATTTCATCGTCTTGTGGCTGTTCCCGCGGTTACGCCCGGCACATCCGATCGGCAAGGTTGCCGCGTTCTACCTCATCCCGGTGGCCGTCGGCGCGGTGCCGGGATCGATCTTGGCCGCTGGCTACATCAGGGGCAGGATCGAACGGGGCCTGCTGTGGAGCTATTCTCCGATCCACATGATGCTGGGCATCATGCGGCAAAGCGGCTACGTCGTGTGTCTGGCGGCGTTCGCCGGGGCGCTCGTCTGCGCGTTCCGGAGGTCGCGATGGGCCGTCTTCCTGTTGTGCTGGCTGCTTCCGGGTGTCGCGGGGCTGATTGTCGTGGCGCTCGTCGCGGACGTCCGGCCCGACTACACCTTCGGCGTGGCGCCGGCCATCTTCTTTCTCGCCGCGGCGCTCTGCGTCGTCCCGTTCGAGGGTCGCGGCTCGGGCGCCCACACGAATCTCTGCGTGGCCGCGCTCGCCGTGATCGTCGTGGCCTCACAGTTCCCGCCCATGGTGTCGTATTTCACGGAGAAACGGTTCGACAATCCCGACGTGCCGCTCGCGTACTTCGACGAGCACGCGCGGCCAAGCGATCAGGTGGTCAACTTCATGTCGGGGCTGAACGAGCGGAACCTCGGGCGTGCGACCTTGCACGGAGAATTCCCTCAGTTCTACTCCGCCGTCGGTAGTTGGGACGAGCCACTGGCGAAGATCAAGGCGGCCGACGCCCGCACGTGGTTCATCGTGTCGTATCCCCGCGTCGGCATGCCGTGGCAACTCGGTGACTGGCTCCGGACCAACGCCCAGCTCGTTCGCCGCTGGCGGGCGAAACGCTACGACTACCTGACGCGAGACATCGAAATCTGGCTCTACGACCCGAAATGGCCCGAGCGGCCGATCGCGCGGCCGCCAGCCGCCGAGCCCGCCGCAGACCGGACTTCGGCCGGGGACGAGGGCTAAAGCGTCGGCCCGACGTGCCGACACTGTAATATGGCGGCAAGTGCCGTCCAGAGAATGAATTAAGGCCCGTTCTCAGGGGCCCGGGGCGAGGTGGAAATGTCTGAATCCGCACGCGAAAGCCAGCCGGCCCGCGAGGTCGAAGTCACCGTGGTCGTGCCGGTGATGAACGAGGAGGAGAACGTCGGCCAACTCCACGCCGAGATCTCCGCCACGATGGAAGAGTTCGGCCGGCCCTACGAGGTCATCTACGTCGATGACGGCTCGTCGGACACGACGTTCGAGAAGCTCGAAGCGATCCGGAACGAAGACGATCACGTCGTGGCGATTCAGTTCCGCCGCAACTTCGGCCAGACGGCCGCGATGGCCGCGGGCTTCGACCACGCCCGCGGCGGCATCATCATCCCGATGGACGGCGACCTCCAGAACGATCCGGCCGACATCCCGCGCCTGATCGCCGCGCTCGAGGAGGGATACGACATCGTCTCGGGCTGGCGGAAGAACCGGAAGGACAAGACGCTCACCCGCAAGATTCCGAGCAAGATGGCCAACTGGCTCATCGGCGCGGTCACCGGCGTGAAGATCCACGACTATGGCTGCTCGCTCAAAGCCTACCGCGCCGAGGTTCTGCAGCACATCCGGCTCTACGGCGAGATGCATCGGTTCATCCCGGCCATCGCGAGCTGGCACGGCGCCCGGATTACCGAGATGGTCGTCAACCACCGGCCCCGCATCCACGGCGTGACGAAGTATGGGCTCGTGCGTACGATGAAGGTCGTGCTCGACCTGATCACCGTGAAGTTCCTCGGCGGCTACGGCACGAAGCCGATCTACTTCTTCGGCGCGATGGCCCTGGTGCTTCTGCTCGGCGCCGGCGTCTCGGGCATCGCGGTCACCATCCGGAAGCTGGTGTGGAACCTCTCGATGATCCGCAGCCCGCTCCTGCTGCTCACCGTGATGCTCGTCGTTCTGGGCGCGATGTGCGTCATGCTCGGCCTGCTCGCCGAACTCATGGTCCGCACCTATCACGAGTCGCAGGACAAGCCGGTCTACACGGTGCGGCGGATACTCGAGTGAGAGGCCTTCTATCCCCTTGCGCGTTCTGATGCTCAACTACGAGTTTCCCCCGATCGGCGGCGGCGGGGCGAACGCGAACCACTATATCCTGAAGGAGTTCGCGGCCCGCCCCGGGCTCTCCATCGACCTCGTGACCTCCTCCGAGACCCGCGCCGACCGGACGGAGCGGTTCGCGCCGAACATCACGCTCCACCGCCTGAACGTGCGCAAGAAGGCGCTGCACTACTGGACACAGGGAGAGGTGCTGCGCTGGCTCCGGCGGGCGCGGCGATATGTGAAACGGTCCCTCGACCTCTCGTCGTACGATGTCTGTCACGCCATCTTCGGGTTCCCGTCGGGCCTGGTCGCGTACCTTGTCCGCAAGCGGCTGCCGTATATCGTTTCGCTCCGCGGGTCCGACGTGCCCGGATTCAACCAGCGTTTCTCCGCCCAGTACGTCGTCTTGAGGCCCGTGTTCCGGCGCATCTGGCGCCGGGCCGCGGCCGTGATCGCCAACAGCGAGGGGCTGCGCGACCTGGCGCTCGAAACCGACGACCTTCCGATCGGCATTATTCCGAACGGGGTCGACACCGACGAGTTCACGCCGGCGGAGATCTTCATCGGGCCGGGCCCGAGGCTGATCTGCGTGTCGCGCCTGATCGAGCGGAAAGGGATCGACACCCTGATCCACGCGATGCCGGCGGTCATCGAGAAGCACCCGCGCGCGACGCTCACGGTCTTCGGCGAGGGCAACATCAAGGAACCGCTCGAAGAGCTCGTTCGGTCGCTTGGCCTGAGCGAGTCGGTACGGCTCCCGGGCCGCGTCGCGCACGAGGATCTGCCCGCGCGTTATCGCGAGGCCGACCTGTTCGTGCTGCCCTCGAAGAACGAAGGGATGTCGAACACCGTGCTCGAGGCCGTGGCCAGCGGGCTACCGGTCGTCGGCACGACCGTCGGCGGCAACGATGCCCTCGTGCGCGAGGGCGAGAACGGCTTCCTCGTTGCGCCGCAGGACACCGCCGCACTCGCCCACGCCATTCTCAGCGTCACAGAGAACCCCGAGGCGGCTCGCGACATGGGCCGCCGGTCGCGCGAGATCGCGGAGAGGATGGGCTGGCATCAGGTTGCCGAGACGTACGCAGGCCTGTACGCCTCGTGTGCCGGTGCGGCGGAGCCGCGCGCCGGAGACGGGGAAGATATTTGACGCGCGCCAGGGTGTCCGTTACACTCTCTGGGACGCTCAGGGTCGTGTTTGGCGAGTGACGCGGGCAGGAAGTCGGACGGTCAGAGAGGGGTGTGACGACGCGGAAGCTGAGAATCGGTGTCTCGTGCAGGGCTCTGCTGCAGCGTGAAGGCGGGGTGAAGCGATACTTGAGCACACTGATCCCTGCTCTGCTGGAGGAAGGCAAGCGGCACGAGTTCGTCTTGCTCTACAACGGCCCAGACGGCCCGGGGCGGTTCCCCGGAGCTGAGGAGGTGTACGGGCGCGCGCCGCACCGCGTCCTGTGGGACCACATCGTGGTTCCGCGCCTGGCTCGCCGGGCCGGGCTCGACGTGGCGTTCTTCCCGAAGGGGCAGATGCCGTTCGGGCTGCCGTGCCCGGCGGTTGTGACCATTCACGACCTGGGCTATTTCGTACCGGGGCTCGATGCCTATCCGATTTGCGACCGTCTCTATCAGCGGTGGGCTCTTAAGAGCGCGGTGAAACGGGCCGCGCGGGTCATTGCTGTCTCGGGGTCGACGAGGGGTGAGATCGTCAAGTACACCGGCGTGGCGCCTGAACGCATTGACGTGGTTCATGAGGCCGTGCCCGGATGGTTCTCCGAACCGACCCCGGCCGGCGTCTGGGAGGGACTGGCCCGGCGACTGGGCATTGAGAGCGGGCAATACGTTTTCATTCCCAGCAGCATCACACCTCGCAAGAACCTGCGGCGGCTCGTGGAGGCGTTCGCGCGCGTCCGGGACGAAGTCTCGCACAACGTGGTGCTGACGGGCGTCGCGTCGTGGGGGCATGTCAACCTGACGGGGCTGGTCAAGAAAGCCCGGCTTGAGGAGCGCGTCGTTCTGGCCGGGCTGGTGTCGACTGATGAACTCGTCGCCTTGTATCGGAACGCCGCCTGCTGCGCCTACGTGTCGCTGTACGAGGGCTTCGGCCTTCCGATCCTCGAGTCGATGGCATCAGGGTGCCCCGTGATTACGTCGTCGGCCACGTCGATGCCGGAGGTGGCGGGGGACGGGGCCGAGGTCGTCGATCCGACGAGTGTGGATGAGATCGCCGCGGCCCTGGTTCGCGTGCTCAACGACGCGGAGCACCGAGAAGAGCTGATTCGGAAGGGGACGGAAAACCTGGTTCGCTTCGACGCACGTCAGATGGCCCGGCGTACGCTCGATCTTATCGAGCAGGCGGCCTCAGGAGGAACTCGATGAGCAACCTGAGCGCCAGTCAATCTTATTCCCGACGATGGAGGCGAGAGCGTGGCGTTCTTTGACCATTTCTTCGGCGGATCGACCACGAGGCTGGGGCGGTGGTTTTCTGCGGCGTCGGGCCGCGGTTTCGTGCGACAGATTGGGAAGTTCGTGCAACCCGGCGCCAGGATTCTGGAAATAGGACCGGGAAGGGGCCATGCGGCAGCGGCGTGCGTGCGGATGGGGTACGAGTACCTTGGGATAGAGGGAAACGCGGCTGCCTGTGACGAACTGCGGGCCAGGAGGCTGAATGTGATCCACGCGATCGTGCCGCCGTTCCCGTTTTCCGACGAGCAGTTCGACTGCATCTGCGCCGTACATGTGTTGGAGCATATGCCGTCGCCGGGAGTGGCTGACGAGTTCGTGGCCGGCGCGATCGCGCACCTCGCGCCCGGCGGCATTATGGCGATTTGTTCGCCGGAACTCAGATCGTGGGGGATCAACTTCTGGCGCGGCGACCACACGCACACGTTTCCTACCTGGGCGTATCAGACAATGAGCATGTTCCATGATCACGGACTGGTTCCCGAGTATTGCACGAGTGTGTCGGGACCTTTCGCGGGGGTTGCACGTTATCCTTTCCTCATCGCCAACAAGCTCAATCCCTGGAACGTCGTGGAATCCCTGTTCGGCCCCACGCTCCCGCCACGCAGATTGAGGAAGTTGAAGACAACTTTTCTGGAGTGCTTTGTCGTCGTGGGAAAGAAGCCGACATCCGGCCCCGGGGTGGCGGCCGAGCAGTCCCAAGCCCCTCAGGGCATCCCGGCGGCCGACGCATGAGCGAGTTCGCCGGCGGGTTGTGCTCGCCGACCCGGGATGATAGACTGCGCCCTGGTATAATGGGTCTCGCATCAGCGCCGGCAGCGGCTCATTTCGGCGTCGAACGGCTGCGAACGCCGCGATACCGGTCGTCACACAGGAGCGGCGAATGAAGGAACTGCCGAGTGTTTCCGAGATGCGGCGCATCTGCCGCCCGCACAAGCACAAGAAGCTCTTCATCGAGTTCTACAATCCCATTGTCTCCATCTACTTCACACGGCTCTTCGTCAAGCTGGGCGTGTCGGCCAACGGCGTGACGCTTCTGATGCTCCTCGTCGCGCTCTGCGGCGGCGTGCTCTTCGCTTTCGAGGACCCTCTGCTGCACGTGATCGGCGGCCTGCTCTATGTCTTCGCCTATTTCCTCGATTGGGTCGATGGCGAAGTGGCGCGGTTCGACCGATGGCGGGAGGCGGGGGTTGTCGAGGAGGACACGAGCGATCCGGACAAGATCCGCATGGCCGACGTCTGCGACATGCGCGCGACGCAGGGGATGTTCCTCGATCACGTCTACCACTATGTGTCGACCGGCGGATTCCTGATGGGGCTCGCACTCGGCGTCTACCAGCGGACGGGCACGACGTGGCACCTGCTCCTCGGGTGCGCGGCGCCCTGCTTCTTCCTCCTGAAGGGCATCGCGGACGGGCTGGGCTACTGGGCCACGTACAACTACGTCCTCTACAACGCGCCGAAGGCCGATCCCGCCGTGGAGGAGGGCGAGGCCGACGTGCCCAAGTTTGTGCCGTGGTACTCCAGTTACATGACTGCGAAGAACTACATTCCGCTCGCCGTTGCGCTGCTCGCGCTCGCACTGCCGCAGACGGAGCTTGTCTTCATCTGCGTCGCCGGAGCTGGCTACTTCGTGCTGTTCTGGTGGGCGCTGTACAAGCTCTATCATCACCGGATCGAGCAGCGGATTGAAGGACTCTCAAAGACCGTGACCAGGAGGCCGAACACGTGAAAGCCGTCATACTCGCCGCAGGAATGGGCACGCGCCTCGGCTCGCTCGTGCCGAAGCCGCTGACCGAGCTGGCCGACGGGACGATGATCTTCGACTACCAGGTCGAGCAGCTCGAGCGCGTCCTTGGGCCGGACTCCATCGCCGTCGTCGTCGGCTACAAGAAGGAGCTGCTGATGGAGAAGCGGCCCGAGCTGCTCTACGTCTACAACGCGGCCTACGCGACGACGAACACCGCCAAGAGCCTGGTCCGCGCCGTCACGAAATTCGACGACGACGTCCTCTGGCTCAACGGCGACGTGTACTTCGACCCGGCCGTGCTCGACAAGCTTATCGAGGCCGGCTGTTCGGCCGCGCTCGTCGACCGATCGAAGTGCGGCGACGAGGAGGTGAAGTACGACACCGACGGCGAGGGCTTCGTTCGCAACCTGTCGAAGTCGGTCGCGGAACCGCTGGGCGAGGCCGTCGGCATCAACGTCATCTCGCGGGACGACCGGCCCTTGCTGGCCGAGGAGCTGGCAAACGTCAGCGCGCACGACTACTTCGAAAAAGCGGTCGAGAACCTCACGCTCGCCGGCAAGATCCGGCTCAAACCCGTGTTCCTCGACGGTCTCTTCTGCAAGGAGATCGACTTCCAGGAAGACCTCGAGGCCGTGCAGGCATACATCGCCAAGAGCAACTCCTGAGCCAGCAAGAGGCAGAAATGACAGGGCTGACGACGGACAGCGGTCCCGTTTCCGGAGGGCCTCCGTCTTGATATCTGTCTGCAAGAGGATGCCGAGCTATCGGGCGGGAGCGCAGGCACGATCGCGGCGCATTTCAGCACGTTGCCGTGGCATGGCCGGCGCGAGGCTGTGGGGGACAAGGCCCCTGTGAAAGTCTTATTGCTGCGGGAAAGCACGCATGACTTTGGGGGCCAATCCCTGTACACGACGCAACTGCGGCAGACCCTTCTTGATATGGGGCACGGGGTCGCGACGGTGGCGAAGGGGCCTCTCCGCAAGGGCGGCGGCGCGTCGGCGCACGTGGATCACGTGCTGCCGGAGCCGCGAGCACGGTGGCTGGCCTCCATCGGTCGCATTACGTTCGACCCGCGTGTCTATCGAGCCCTCCGCCGCATCATCTCGGAAGAACAACCGGACATCATTCACAACAACGATTACCACCGAGAAAGCCTGGCAACAATACTCGCGGTGAAGCACTCACGCGTCCCTGCTGTTTGGACCAGCCATGTCGTTGGTGACGCGGCCTGCCCCCGCAACACGAAGGTCCTGCCATCGGGAACCCTGTGCGCTGAGTCGCCTGGGATCAACTGCGTGCTCCACGGGTGTGTGCACGGGTCAAGGTACTTCTTGAGATACCTGCCGCGGACGTTCGTGCGCTCCTGCATGTTGCGAACGTACCGGGCAACAATCTGCCCCTCGCAGGCCATCGCCGACCACATGGCGAACGCGGGCTATCCCAATGTGCATGTTGTCCCGAACTTCGTGACACTGCGGCTGCAGGAGACGTCACCGCCCGTGGAGAAGCGGCTGCTCTACGTTGGCCGACTGGAGTGGGTCAAGGGCGTCTTCTGCCTGGCCGACGCCATGAAGCTCGTGCTGGAGCGGTTCCCGGATGCGACGCTGACGTTCGCGGGAGCCGGCCGAGAAGAGAGCCGCCTGAAGGAGCGCATTGCGGACCTCGGGATCGCCGGGAGCATCACGTTCGCAGGCTGGGTCGACCATGAGAAGCTCGGCGCGTACTACCGCGACTGTGACATCCTTGTTGTTCCATCTCTCTGGGTGGAGGCGTTTGGCCTGAACATCCTCGAGGCAGCGAGCGCCGGCCGGCTGACTGTCGGCACCCGACGCGGTGGGATCCCGGAGGTCATCGTTGACGGCGAGACCGGGCTCCTGTGTCCCGCGAACGACGCGGGCGCCTTGGCCGATGCGATCTGTTCGGTGCTGGGGGATACAGACTTGGAACTCCGGCTGTCCAAGAATGCTCGCCGTCACAGCGACGCGTTCAGCGCCGAGGAGCACGTGCATCAACTCCTGGACATTTACCGCGCCGTGATTCAGCCTCGGAGCGAACGGTCTCGGACAGATGGTTGAAGATTCTTCGGCGGCTGTTGACAGTGACGGTGGCGGGCGCCCGTCGCCCGCGCCTCGACTTCCGGACCTTGCAGGACGTGACATGAGACGACTTGGGATCATCACGTACCATGCTGCGATCAACGAAGGAGCCATGCTCCAGGCTTACACACTCTCTCACGAGCTGCTGCGGCGGTTCCCCGAGTACCAGGTCGAGGTTGTGAATGAACGCTCCCGCCGCTGGGAGCGCAGGGAACTGGCCGACATGTTGCGAACGTGGCCCCGGTTCGCCTTCTCCCGCATCCGTCGCCGGCGCCGCCTCCGGGCCTTCTGGAAGCAGAACATCCCGCTCAGTCGCGAGAGCATCGTAACAGATGATTACGAGAAGGCGGTCGCTTTCCTGAAGGGCAAGTATGATGTTATCGTGACCGGCAGCGACAGTCTTTGGACAATTCACGGCCTCATGCGACCGTTCCCGAACATCTTCTGGCTCCATCCTTCTCTGGAATGCCGGAAGATCGCCTTCGCGGTATCGGCCGACCGGTTCAACGTCGATGAGATCGAACCGGGCCAGCGGGAGTTGGCAAGGGGACTGCTTCAGGCGTATGACCTGATCAGTGTGCGCGACCGAAGCACGCAGAAGCTCGTCGGCGCTCTGCTCGGGCGCCCGAGCGACGATGTGCCGATGGTACCTGACCCCACGTTCATGCTGGACATTCCGCCGACGCGGGCCGGGGAGATCCTCGAACGAGCGGGCATTGACCTGGGCAGGCCCATTGTCGCCGTCAGCATCAAAGACGGCCCACGGAGCCCGAGCCGGCTCGCGAGAGCGGTCTATGAGCGGTTCAAAGCTCAGGGCTGGCAGGTCGTCTCCATCAGCAAGCTGAACCGGTTCACGGACGCGAGCCTGATCGACAAACTCAATCCATTCGAGTGGGCGGATGCCTTCCGCCACTTCTCGCTCTTCATCGGTGACCTCTTTCACGGGACGGTGTGCGCTATGAAGGCGGGCACACCGTTCGTGACTATCGAAATGCATCGCTCCTACCGGGATATGATCAGCAAGATGCGTTCGTTGGCAATGGACTTCGACCTGTGTGAGAACATTGTCCGAGGCGATGAATGCGCGCCCGATCCGCAGGTGTTGTTCGATGCGGCCGACCGGGCGCTCGCCACCTGGAACCCTGACAAGGTCTTGGCCGGGACAGACGCGATGAGGCAGCGAGGCCTGGCGTTTATCGACGAGATGGCCGAGTTGATTGGCCAGCCGGCTCCGGATGAACAGGCGGGTGCCGGCGGATGACGCGCGGCGGCAGCCGCCACGTCGTCGCGCAACGGATGAAGAGCACAACCGGTGTGGCCGCGCCCGCCGTATTGCCCGTGCGGCAACGTTCCAATAGAATGGGTGTGTCCTCGGAGACACTTGTGGACGAGAGAAACAGCCCCATCTTCATCGCCGGAATGCCGCGGTCCGGCACGACCCTGGTCCGGAGCATTCTGTGCGCCCACCCGCGGATCATCATCTCTCCGGAGCTGAACTTTTTCAGTTGGGTCCGGAAGTTCGGCCATCTGGACCTGGAGCAAGAGGAGCAGTTTGACCGATTCTGGCGAGAGTTCATCCGCTGCGACCAGTTCGGCCACTTCTGCGTCGATGCCGAGAAGGTCCGGTCCCGGATTCGGGCATGTGAGGCGGTCAGTTTTCGGACGGTGTTTCGCTCGCTCCTCGATGAGTTCGTGGCGACTGTCGGCAAGCCTCGCTGGGGCGAGAAGACGCCGCGCAACTACGAGCACATCGACGTCCTTCTCGAGTGGTTCCCGGATGCTCAAGTGGTGTTCCTCCTGCGAGATCCCCGGGCAGTATCGGCCTCGCTGCTCCGGACCCCGTGGGGCGGCAAAGAGGTCGGGAGACACGCGCGGGCCTGGTGCAGGAGCGTGGCCGTTCTCGAGCGCTGGAAAGACGACCCGCGCGTGCGCACCGTCCGGTATGAGGCGTTGGTTGCCGAGCCGGAATCTGAGACGAAGGAGCTCTGTCGCTTTCTGGGCGAGGAGTTCGTTGACGCGATGCTTTCTCGGCGAGATGCGAACGAGACGATGCTCCGGAACCGAGAGGGATGGGCCAAAGGCGCCCTCGAGGCCGCCATGAAGCCGATCAGTACCGCCAGCATCGACAAATGGCGCAGCGCCCTGAGCGGGTACCAGGTTGCGGTGATCGAGCACGTGGCGGGCGGCAAGATGAGAGAGCACGGCTACCACCCGGCGGGTCGGCCGCTGAGCTTCGGCTGGTGTCTCAAGTGGCGGATGGCGACGGCCCTCGGGCTGATCCGACGGGCCGCGCATCTGGCCGCTCGGCAACTGCTGCATCGGGTTCGAGCAAGTGGCTCGCCGCTGAGAGCGCCCAGGTCCTCTGAGTTGCTCGGATGAAAACCTCGACGCGTGTGGCCCTAAACGCGGCCACCTACTGGCTGTCGGTCATCCTGCGAGCCGCGATCGCGTTCGCGCTGGTCCCCCTTTTGATCACCGAACTGGGGAAGGATGGCTTCGGCCTGACTGCGCTCGTCGGCAGCGTCATCATCTTCGCGACCCTGCTCGACGCCGGCATGCGCACGGCCGCCGCCCGGAACCTGGCCGGCGAGCTGGCGCTCAAGCACACCGAGCAGGCGGCCCGGATCGCCAGCACGACGTTCATTGCCTACCTGGTGATCGGTCTCGTCACGGCCGCTCTCTCCATGGCGGTGCTTCCGTTTGCGCTTCGGTGGATCGACATCCCGGCCCGCCGGCTGGGAGACGCCATGTTCCTTGTCCGGTGGTACGTGCCGGGCATGATCTTCATCCAGTGCGCCAAGCCGACCTACAGCGCGATCCTGACCAGCAAGAACCGATTCGATGCCGTCAATCTGGCGGAGGCGCTGAGCGCGGTGCTCGGTGCGGCGCTGATGGTACTCATGGTCGTCGTGTTTCGCGCGGGCCTCCCGGGCTGGGCTCTCGCGATGACGGCGGCCCGGGTCGTCAACTGCCTCGCGGTGGCGGCGTGCTCCCACCGCATCAGCCCCGAAGTCAGGATCGACCTGAGGCTCTTCCGCCGCGGCCAATTGAGGTCGGTGTTGTCCCTTGCGACTGGGATTTCGTTCCTGCGAGCGAGTAACCTGATCGGCGTCCAGACCGATCCGGTCGTCCTGTCCGCCTTTCTGGGCGCGGGCTCTGTCTCCATGTACAGCCCGTGCGAGCAGCTCAGCCGGATGTTCCGGACGCTCGCCGGTGTCCTGAAGATGCAGTTGCATCCGGTCGCGGCCGCCGCGCAGGCGACCGGCAACGCGGGCAGACTCCGGGCGATCCTCTTCCGGGGCACGCGCTACACGCTTCTCATGGGCATTCCGTTCTGCGTGCTGATGGGAACGTTCGCCGGCCCAATCGTCTATCGGTGGCTCGGCAAGTCACTCGGGGAGGACTGGCGGATCGCTGCGCAGGTCTTGTTCTACTGGGCCATTGTGGACCTGTTCGCGTATGCCATGGGAACGCAATGGTCCATATTGCTGGCACTGAAGCGTCTTCGATTTCTCATCGTCGTGCGCACCATTGAATCGGTGTTGAACGTCACAGGGTCGATCGTGTTGGTGGCGTGCACGGACCTCGGCGTCATCGGCGTCGTCATCCCCACGATGGTCATGATGTCCATCCGATGGCCCGTCGTGTCGATCTACACGGCTTGGCGGTGTGAAACGACGTTCCTTGCTTTTCTTCGCGGGGCCTTTCTGCGGCCCGGTGCCGTGTTGGTCATCCTGTCTGTCCTGGCGGTCGGTCTGCGCCTCGGCCTCCGCTGCGACACCCTTGGGTCGTTGCTCTCTTGTGTGGCCGTCGTGGCGCTTGCGTGGGCGCTGCTGACGTGGCGGATCGGGTTCGAGCCCGGTGATCGGCGCGAGTTCGGCGCCCTGTTTTCACGCGGGGTCGCGAGCCTGAAACAGTGGGCGCGTCAGCGGACGGATTCGCAGACGTAGGGCTGGAGAAGGGCGAAGCCGGACCTGGAGAAGGCTGAATGGCGATACCGGAGAAGGCCGAGGCAGGCGCTCGGCGTCACCCCACCGTTGTCTCCGAAGTCGCGGCGCGGCGCCTTTGCATCGGCTGCGGTGCCTGCGTTGCCCTCTGTCCCAAGGAGCGGCTCGAGCTGCGTTGGACGGACCACGGCACCTACGAAGTCGCCGAGGAGGCCGACGTCCCCTGCAGCCCCCAATGCGCCCGATGCCTCAGCACGTGCCCCTTCGGCGCCGGGAACGCCGACGAAGACGAGCTCGCCCGGAACTCCTTCGGGAGCCAGCCAGATCTCGGCACGGACCCCGCCGCTGGGTGTTTTCTCCGGTGTTTCGTCGGCCATTCAGCGCGTGGCGAGCAGCGTCGATCCGGATCCTCCGGCGGCGTCGCGAGCTGGTTCCTCTCTGAGTTGCTCCGGCGTGATGTGGTCGACCGTGTCGGCTGCGTTGTCCCCTGTGCCGGACCACGCCCCTTGTTCCGGTTCACGCTTGCGGGCCGCCCTGAAGCGGTCGAGGCGGCATCGCGGTCGGCCTACTACCCGGTCGAATTGAGCGCGGTCCTGCGCGAAATCATCAAGACGGACGGGCGATACGCGCTGATCGGTCTGCCTTGCTTTGTCAAGGCCGTGCGCCTGGCCTGCGCGGCGGACGCGCGGCTCCGAAGCCGGATTGTGGCGGTCGTGGGCCTTGTGTGCGGCCACGGCGTGAGTTCCTTATACGCGGAGTTCGTCAGTGCGCTGGCCGGCGCGTCGGCCCCGGACCGCATCGAGCGGATAACGTTTCGTCTGAAGGATCCCGAAAGGCCGGCTGGCGATCCGCTTATCGAAGTGCACGAGGTCGGACGAGATGCGCCGAGAACCCTGCACCAGAGCGACGGCCCGGGAGAGTCCTGGGCCGGATGGTGGTTTGCCCCGCATGCCTGTCTCTTCTGCGATGACGTGTTCGCGGAGTGTGCGGACGTGACGTTGATGGATGCCTGGCTGCCAGAGCACTCCCAGGACTGGCGGGGGACCAACTTGGTGATTGTTCGGTCACAGCAGGCCCTTGGGCTGTTCGAGGACGGGAGACGCGGGGGAGGGCTCCAACTCCAGGAGACAGGGATCGAGGAGGTGGTCGCCAGCCAGCGTCCTGTTGTGGCTGATAAGCGGATCGCGCTCGCACACCGGCTGCATGTGGCCAAAGAGGCCGGGCAATTCGCACCTGAGAAACGGGTGGGGCCGAGCAGGTATGGGGGGCTGTTGCGGCGCCGACACTGGGAGCGCCAGATGCGTGCGGCTTCGGAGGGGGCTCACTGCTGGTGCGGCGCGTCCGACGTGAGCGAGTTTCGCAGGCACATGCTCCGTGTGACGCGCGGGACCCTGCCGGAACGCGTCGTGCGTAAGATTGCTGGCGTGCTGACCCGTGCCGCCACGAAGGCGGGGCGGATCCTGAAACGCGTTCGCCGACGGCTGGCCGCCGCGGGGGGCGCCGAGCCCGAGATCACCAGGAGAACGTGACCCCGTAGATGTCCGTCCAGCGCTGGATGAGTTCCTCCTCATCGCGCCATTCGACGCGCCCGTCAAGGAAGAGGATGTGGGCTCCATCGGGGTGGGTCGTCCACGTCTGGTTCCCGCGAGCGAACATGTCCGCAAGCATGACAGTGCCGGATGGGTTGTCGACTTCGTTCAGGTTGATGGGCATCGGGATCCCGTCGGGGTCGAGGATGAATCCAGCCGGATCCGCGCGGTAGCCGAAGTAAAGGTAGCCCAGCACGCTGCGGCTCTCGCTGGCGATCCGGTTCGTGGTGATCGCGATGGCGTCGGCAATGATGATCGGCTCGTCGGCCTCGGAGCCGGAGCACTCGATTTCGACGGACCCCTGTTCGGCCGGGTTGAAGGCCATTTCGTCAAGCTTGCGCCACTCCCCGTTGTGTTCTTCATCCTGCTGGTTGGCATAGACGGTCTTGGTGGCTCCGCCTCCACCATGGATGGTGAACTTCACGTCGCTGGCGCGGTTCGCACTGGCGCACCAGTAGCCATACACGCCATAGGTTCCTGGCGAGGCGACGTGGAAGTACCAAGCGGCACGTCGGGTCCCGCTGCCGTCGCGCTTTCCGTGCTGGTAGTTGGAGCCGTAGTGATCGGCGTGCCAGGAACTCAGGCCCCACATTCCTTCAGTCACGTGGTAGCCGTCGGGCAGGGGGCCGACGCCCTCCCACAGCCCCGACAGGCGAACCGCGTCGGCCCAGAGCCGCGAACCGCCGGCCTGAGCTGACGTCGTTCCCGTCAGCCGGATGGCATCGAACCAGATGTAGTGTTTGGAGAGGTTGCAGCCCGAGTGGTCCGCGCCCGGGTCGTGTTCGACGGTGACGGTCCGCGAGCCGCCGTCGAATCTGTGTGTGCCGAGGTTCAGGAACATGGTGGTCAGACTGGCGTTATAGAGGTCCGCCGTCTCGTAGTCCGGGGCGCCGTCAGTGCCTTGGATCGTGTACCGCACGTGGCGGCAGCGGCTGGTCCCTTTGCGGACCCACGCCTCCAGCTGCAGGTCGCCGCTCTGCCCGGGCGGTATTTCGATGGTCCACACACCGGACGCGGACGTATCGGCCGTGTAGGCCGCGGACTCTCCGATGCAGTCAGTCGGAACTACGTTCCAGTTCGTCCAGGGCGGGTCGGGAAGGGGTTCCACGTCGATCAGCCCATTGCCCGCGGAGCCGTCCCAGGTAGTCTCAGCCTCGAGCGTTCCGGTGAGGCGGATGGCGTCGAACCAAATGTAGTGTTTGGCCATGTTGCAGCCGTCCGCCACGTGGTCGGCGTCGGGGTCGTGCTCAACGGTGATGGTCCGCGTGCCGGCATGAAACCGGTGTGTTCCGAGATCAAACAACCAGCCAGCGGTCGTGGAGGCGTCATAAAGGTCCCGACCCAAATAGGTTGGAGCACCACCGGTACCCTGGATCGTGTACCGGACCGAGCGACAGCGGGAGGTGCCCTTCCGGACGAATGCGTCGACCTGCAGGTCGCCCGAGTATCCTTCGGGGATGGTCACGGTCCACGTGGCGCTCAAGGCATCGGGCGTATAACAGGCTTCCGTCCCAACGTAATCGCCCGCGACGACGCTCCAATGGACCCAGTCCCCGGGACCGGGCTCGGGGTCGATCAGGCCGTGCCCGGGCGTGCCGTCCCAGGTAAGGTCGGGCGGGATTCCCCCCCCGCCTGCTCCAACGCTCTTGACCTTGACGATTCGGACTGCGGGCCCCTCGATGCGAAAGTCGCCGAGCGTCACCCACGCCGACTCCTCGGCGGCGCCCACCAGACTGATGGAGGCCGAGGTCTGCGGGCTGCCGACGTCGCCATCGCGCCCCTCGACCTCGAACAGGACGTTCGGATGCCCGAGCGGGCCCTTCTGAACGAACGCCTCGAGGGTCAGATCGCCGCTGCCCTCCGGGATGTCGAGCCGCCACCACGCATCGGCGTCGGGGTCGTCGCAGTAGTGGGCGGAGTCGCCCTCGCACTCGCCGGCCGCGCCCTCGGCGTATGTGAGCCAGCCTCCGGCCCCCTCGATAAAGTGGGGCGCTTCCTCGTCGTCACGCGCATACTCGACGGGCGTGCCGGCGCTCGGCTCGAGGGCGTCGGTGTTGTCGATGATCACGGCCCCGGCAAAGTCGGGCGTCTCATACTCCCACTCCAACACGCCCCAGTCCGACCTCGCGCCCAGGCGCGGATGGGACGGCGAATACGCGATCTCCGGCGGCAGGTCGAAATCGGCGAATCGCTTTTTCATGAGCTCGCTCGCGTCGTAGAACTGGTCCCCGTCGGCGGCGAGGCGCGGGATCACCCCGCGGCTCGTCGATGTCGTGGCCTGTGTGGCGATGAACTGGCCCCAGCGCACCATGTGATTGGCGCACGCCACCTTCTTCGCCTCGAGCTTCATCTTGTGCAGGACGGGGATCAGGATCGCCACCAGGATCGACAGAATGGCGACGACGACCATCAGCTCGATAACGCTGAAACCACGCCGCAGTTCTCCGGACGCTCTCATTGCCCTTCTCCTTCTCCCGTTCCTATCGCATGTCGAGCACGACGACCTTCGGGCTGCCGTCTGAGTTGAGGCCTTTCCCGCGGCCGGCCACGACGACCATGCCCTGCGTCGCCAGGACCTGCCCTTTCTCGTTCTTGATCTGGCCCGAGACCGTCGACGAGAAGACGTTGGAACGTAGCGAGAACACGTTCAGCCAGTTCCGCAGCCAGAGCGTTCGTTCCCCATCATCGTCGCCGTCGTTCGCATCGTCGTCGTCCGTCCCGTTTCCGTTGTAGGCGTTCTTGATCGCGTCTTTGGATGCCGCGTCGTCGGCGCTTATGAGCGGGCGGGCGCCGCTGAGGGCCGAGGCGTCCGGCTCCGAGCCCTGCAGGTCGACGAGGACGGCCGCCAGGATCTCAGCGGGCGCTGTGTTGACGTTCACCCGCGCGGGCGCTCTCGAAGCCACGCAGAAGCCGGTCCAATATACTGGGTGCGGCTGCCAGCCGTTGTCGGTCCAGCCCTGGACGAGCGCGACGGTGCTGGAGAAGAGCTTCGGTATCGCCAACTCATAGAGTTCGCCGGCTGACAGGAAATACCCGCGGTCCGCAATGCTCACGATATCCCGGGCGTCGGAGCCGCTGCTAAACGCTGCCACGGTGGCCGGCCAGAACCGCTCGGTGTAGGCCGCGTGTTCGTTGTGGTTCCAGCGGCCCGGCGAGGTCGTCGGCGTGGCGTCGCCGTCGGAGACAGTCTCGATCGAGAAGGCGGGGAGCCCTTTTTCGTGGACAGCGTAGAACTGGGTGCCGGCCGCCTGTGTCCGGCCGGCCGCGAGGGCCGTGGCGGAGAACGCCGTCTCGACGCCGGTGGGGAAGGCCGCGGAGTCGGTGTAGAAATCGATCGAGCCGCCGGCCACGAGATCAGACTTCGTGGGGCCGCCCCACAACCGGACCTTCTGGGTGCCGTCGAAGCCGTCCGCGAACAGGTCGCGCATCTGGCAGATGGGGAAGTCGACGGCGCCGCCGCCCATGTTGTTCGCCAGCGCGGCAGCGTCGTAGGCGATCAGGAAGTATCCGTAGTAAGGGCCGTGTCCGCCGGCCTCGTCGAATCCGGTGCCCACCTTGATGTGCCGGCCGCAGTACTTCTTGGCGAGGGCCTCGCCGTTCGCCCAACTGGCCGGGCCGGTGATGTTCGCGTCCACAATGCTGTACTTCGTCGGGTTGGTCCCGACCTGCACCGAGAACTGAGTCATGTCGTGCTTTCGCTTGCTCATGTTCATGATCTCGATGTACGGCAGCAACACGTGGATGTTGGAGATGGTGTAGGTGCCGTTCGTGGCCGACGCGGTCACGCTGAGCCGGCCGGTCCCGCCGGACACGTTGACGGGCCCGAAGAAGAACTCGCCGCCGGCGGTGGCGTCTTTGCTGGTCGTGTTTGGCACGTCCTCGAACGAGATGATCCCGCCTGGCATCGCAACGTTGCACTTGATCATGTACGCGCCGTCGGCGAGCCCTCCGATCTGGAGCACGCTCGTGCGGTCGCCCGGGGCGCCGCTGATGGTGACGGTGATGCCGGCCGCGCCCGTGCCCGTCCAGGGGCCGTCGCCGCCCGCGACGGTCATCGCGTCGCCGCTCGACATGTAGCGGCCGACTTCGGTGACGTGCAGCCCTTCGAAGCCGTAGATGTCTTTCGACGGGAAACCGACTCCCATGGCCGCGGCCGCGATCTTCGTCGGCACGCAGTCCGTGTCGCGATAGTCCACCAGGTCGATAGCGTTTTGAAGCCCCAAGTTTGGCACGAGCGGTCCCGTGGTGACCGATCCACTCGCTTGGGTGAAGGTCGTGGTCCGGTTGAGTTTCCAGTAGATGTACGCGACCTGCGCCGCCTTGGTGATGTCGCGTTCGTTGATGTTGGCCTGGTGGATGTTCGTGCCGCCGTCCAACTGGCCCTTGATGTCGGCGATCGTGGTCGCGCCCGTCGTGTCGCCCTCGTCAACGAACCCGTCGTGGTCGTTGTCGTATCCGTCGAAGCGCGGGTCGTCCAGACACACCGCGCGGATGGCGAGGTTGAAGGAATAGACGGTGAGTTCGGACTTGATGATGTTCGTGATGCGCTCGGCTTCGTCGTCGAGCGCGTCCTGGGCGTCCTGGTCGGGGACGGCATGGTTGTCGTAGTTGACGGCCGCGGGCACGGTCAGGGAGTGCGGCGCCCCGCCGGAATCGTCCCACACGAGCGAATAGGAGTGGCGGATGGCATCTTTCAGCTCTTCGATCTTGTCGAACCGGCGGTCGTCGCACGGTCCGTTCGTGGTGGTCTTGGCCCCGTCGCGGTCGGGATCGGGCACGAGGAATTCGTCCGGTTCGTCGATTCCCTCCTCGGCCTCGTCGACGGTCCCGTCCCCGTCGTTGTCAAGCTCGTCGGACTGCAGGCCGCACTCCGCTTCGCCCGGATCCCCCCCGTCGGTTTGGGTGTCCCGATCGTCGTCGACGCCGTTCGTGCCGTAGTCGTTGTCCTTGTCGTCGTCTGTTCCGGCCACGCCCGGGTGCCCGTCGCCTTCATAGTCGGGGTCGCTGTCGGCATCGCCTCCGTCCTTCTTGCCGCCGTGGCGGTAGAGGCAGATGGCCCGTGCGATGTTGGCCGCGCGAATGCGGGCGTTGATATCGGACACGCCCAGCCAGAGCGTGGCCCGGTGCTGGTAGAAGAACTCCTCGAAGCTGATCTCGAACGAACTGAAGCGGTGGTTGGCTCCATGGTAGAGCTGATCGGCCTCCGTGAGGCCGCCGGGCAGCCCGCTGCTGTCGAAGCGGAGGTCGGCGAAGTCCCACTTGGCGATGTTCCCGAAGGCGTTCAGGTTCATCTTGCTGGATTCATCGCGGAAGTTGAGTTGATCCGCGCGGACCTGCAGGTTGCCCCACTGCGTCAATGTGCGCGACGCGCCCGTGCTGTATAGATCCTCGTCGATGTGGTCTGCGACCGGGCCGGCGGTACCGCTCGGCTCGGACGCTGAATCATGCGCAAGCGCGCCGATGAGCAGTTGGAGCGCGGCCTGGGCCCCCATGCGGGCCTGCGACAAGTTCCGCAGCGCCTGCGTTGCGCGGTTTTCGAGCTTCATCGACGTGGCGAACCCGAAGCCGACCACGGCCAGCACGGCCATGATGGCCACGGCCATCACCAGGGCGATGGCCTTTTCATCTCGCGAGTGTGAGCGTTTCACGGCGCGGCCTCCATCGAACCAGTATCAGTCCAGGTCGTCGAGCGTATGAGCGGCGGCCGTCCGGCCGCTGTTGGCATACAGGCGGACGTATCGCCACATCGCTTCGTTCGTCGGATCATCTCTCGAATAAATCTTGAACGTTATGTATCCGTCCGCGTTCGCGAACTTGGCCCGGCCCTTGTTCGTGAAGACGATCGGGAAGACGCGGCGGGTCGGTACGACGGCGTCGTAGGGGCTGATGACAGCTCCGTCGGGCACCTGGTCCCACGAAGCGGTCACGTCGGTCCCGCTTCCCAAGCTCTGATCGTCTCCCTGTGTCTCCGGGTTTCCGTTGTGGATCAGGAAGCGTGACCCTGTGACGACCATGGTCGGATTGCCATCCTCGTCTTTCCACTCCTGGGTGACGGTGACCGTGTCGCTCGTGTTCGATTCGATCTTGCCGAAAACCGTCTCGGTGCTGTCCGTCCCCGGGACCAAGTTAGCGATCACCACGTAGTAGTCGTTGGCCCAGCTATTGGCCCCCCATCCCTTTCCAACGGCCACAAAGTCCTTCTGCGCATCGCCTCCGTCGGGGGTCCCGATCAGGACCGCGTCTGGAACCACGTAGCCGTCTGTGGCGTCGGTCCGGACCAGTACGCTTCCTGACGTTCCTGCGTTGAACGTGTAAGTTCCGACTTGGACCCAGTCGCCGCCTGGTTGCGTCTGGTTAACCACGACGGTGTCCGTTCCTCCGGCATGAAAGATGTCGACCGGGACATTGGTCGCCCGGTTCGAGTGGTGGGGCCACCAGAGGTAGACACCGAACGAGCCGGCTCGCGGCAGCGTTGGGGTGAAGCGGACGCTCTTCGCGCCCTTGTCTGTGTTGCCGTCGTGCAAATAGCTCGCGTCGTAACGCAGGCCCTCGTTCAACGTGCTGCGCGTCCACGAACCCGTTATCGTCACGCCGCTTGGGCTGTCGTTGTCGACGATAACCGAGATACTGGTCACCGACTCGACAGTTCCCGACTCGATGACCGAACCCCCGGCGAGCCAGCAGACCCCCTCGAGCTGCTGCGCGACCGCCGAGTTCCGCGAGTTCATCAGCGCGCCGCGGAGCAGGTTGGCCGTGCTGTCGACGCTGCTCGCGCTGATCATCGGGCCGATGGCCGGTATGCCGATCAGCGTCAGGGCCACGATGATCGTCAGGGCCACGAGCAGTTCGACGAGTGTGAACGACGCCCTTTCCTCGGGCAGTGCGCGTTTCATTCGTAATCACCTCGCTATCCAGCCACAGATCGCTGTGGCATCTCCTATGTCCTTGCCCAACTAATTATAGGGGTCGGCGGCGTCCGGCGGCAACAGGGGCGGGCGTTTTTTTTGCCTGCGACGCGAAATACTTGCGGAATGCGGCCTGCTCCCGTCCGCCCCGGTTTGACTCGACGCCCCGTCGGGGATAGAATCCCTCCCGTGCCTTTTCACGCGTACGGTGCCTGCAAGGAGCGTTTCTTTGGCCGTCGACCGCAACCGAGTTCGCAACCTCAGCATCATCGCGCATATCGACCACGGCAAGTCCACGCTCGCCGACCGCATGATCCAGCACGTCGGGCTCGTCACCGATCGTGAGTTTCGCGACCAGATTCTCGATACGATGGACATCGAGCGCGAGCGCGGCATCACCATCAAGAGCAACACCGTCACGATGATGTATACGGCCAAGGACGGGCTCGAGTATGAGATCAACCTGATCGACACGCCCGGGCACGTCGACTTCTCCTATGAGGTCTCGCGCGCGCTGGCCTCGTGCGACGGAGCCCTCCTGCTCGTCGACGCGTCCCAGGGCGTCGAGGCCCAGACCATCGCCAACCTCTACAAGGCGATGGAGCACGACCTCACGATCGTGCCCGTCATCAACAAGATCGACCTGGCCTCCGCCGACATCCTGGGCGCGATGGAGGAGATCGAGGAGGAGCTCGGCCTGCCGACCGACCACGCCGTGCTCTGCTCGGCCAAGACGGGGGAGGGCGTCGAGGACGTGTTCGAGGCGATCGTCAATCAGATTCCGCCGCCCGAGGGCGACGCCGATGCCCCGCTCCGCGCGCTCATCTTCGACGCACAGTACGCGCCCTACCGCGGCCCCATCGTCTACTTCCGCATCCTCGACGGTGTGCTCAAGAAGGGCGACCGCGTCCTGTTCATGAACACCGGCCAGACCCACGGGGTCGACGACGTCGGCCGGATGCAGGTCAAGCTCGCGCCTTGCGGCGAGCTGCAGGCCGGCGACGTCGGCTACCTGACCGCGGGCATCAAGACCCTGGCCGATGCGCGCACGGGCGACACCGTGACGCACGAGAAGGGCGGGGCGACCGAGCCGCTGCCCGGATTCGAGGACGTCAAGCCGATGGTCTTCTCCTCGATCTATCCGATCGCCAGCGGCGACTACGAGGACCTCGCGGCCGCGATGGAGAAGCTCTCGCTCAACGACGCCTCGCTCGTCTACCAGAAAGACGCGTCGGCCGCGTTGGGGTTCGGCTTTCGCTGTGGCTTCCTCGGCCTGCTCCACCTCGACGTTGTGCAGCAGCGGCTCGAGGAGGAGTTCGGCATGTCCCTCGTCCTCACCGTGCCGACCGTCGCCTACGCGATCACCCTCACCGACGGCAGCGTCGTCGAGGTCGACAACCCGAGCTACTACCCCGAGCCCACCGACGTCGTCCGCGCCGAAGAGCCGTTCGTCCGCAGCTCGATCATCACCCCCTCGCGATACATCGGGCCCGTGATGGACCTCTGCCTCGCGGCCCGCGGCGTCAACTCCAAGACCAACTACCTCGGCCGCAACCGCGTCGAGATCGGGTTCGACCTCCCGCTCGCCGAGATCATCTACCACTTTTACGACAATCTCAAGCGAATCACCCAGGGCTACGGCTCGCTCGACTACACCATGCTCGACCGCCGCGAGGCCGAGATCGTCAAGCTCGACATCCTCGTGAACGGCGAGCGGCTCGATCCGCTGTCACAGCTCGTCCACCACACGAAGGCACGCGAGTGGGCCCTCCACGCTTGCAAGCGGCTCGAGGAGACGATCCCGCGGCAGAACTTCAAGATCGCCATCCAGGGCGCCATCGGCGGGACCATCATCGCCCGCCGCACCATCAACGCCTTCCGCAAGGACGTGACGGCCAAGTGTTACGGCGGCGACGTGAGCCGCAAGCGGAAGCTGCTCGATAAGCAGCGGAAGGGCAAGAAGCGGATGAAGATGGTCGGCCAGGTCGCCATCCCGCAGGAGGCCTTCGTCGCCGTGCTCCGCGCCGAGGAGAAATGAGGGAGGGCTGCGGCGGCGACATGGCAAGCCACGGCCTCTACGTCCACGTCCCCTTCTGCCGGAGCAAGTGCCGGTACTGCGATTTCTGCTCGCGCCCGCAGCGGGGGGGAGAGATTGAAGGATTCGTCGCCGCACTCATTCATGAGATAGAGCTGGCGCTGAAAGGTGTTCGCCTGTGCGCACAGGCGAACACCTCTCCCCGGCTCGGAACGGTGTACTTCGGCGGCGGGACCCCGTCGATGCTGGGCGCCGATCGGCTTGCGGCGATTCTCGACGCGATCCGGGGCTGGTTTGATGTCGCCGCCGATGCTGAGGTCACCGTCGAGGCGAACCCGCTCGACGTGACGCCCGAGTGGGCGGCCGCGTGTCTCGCCGCCGGCTTCAACCGCATCAGCATCGGGGTCCAGAGCGTCGTCGAGGACGACCTTCGTTTCCTCGGCCGCGCGCATCACGCGCCCGACGGGCCCCGCGCGGTCGAAGTCGCGCGCGACGCGGGCTTCGCCGAGATCGGCATCGACCTGATCACCGGGCTGCCGAAGCAGACGCCGCCGATGCTGCGCGAGCGAGTCGCGCTCGCCGTCGAGTCGTGCCGGCCGACGCACGTCTCGTGCTACCAGCTCACCTGGCACGAGGGCACGCCGCTCTGGGACGAGCTTCAGGCGGGCCGATGGCGGCCGCTCTCCGAGGACGAGGAGTACGAGCTGTTCGTCGCCCTGCACGGCGCGCTCGCCCACTTGGGCTATCCGGCCTACGAGGTCTCGAACTTCTCGCTCGACGGCCGGCACCGCTCGCGGCACAACGCCAACTACTGGCGGCACGTGCCCTACGTCGGGCTCGGGCCCTCGGCCCACTCGTTCGACGGCCGGGCCCGCTGGTGGAATGTGTCGTCCGTCGAGGAATACCTCGCGCGGCTCGAGGCCGGCAAATCGCCCGTCGACGGCCGCGAAGAGCTGTCCGACGAGCAGCTCGCGTCGGAGGCCGTGATGCTCGCGCTCCGAACGACCGACGGGCTCGACCTCGGCGCCTTCCGGGGCCGCTTCGGCCGCGACCTGTTGCGGGAGAAGCCGGAGGCCATTGCCGCCGCGACCGCACGCGGGCTGATTGCACCGTTGGAATCACACCTGCGCCCGACCGTCGACGGTCTCGCCGTCGCCGACCGGCTCGCCGCCGAGCTTGCCTAGGAGCCCGTCCAAGAATTAGCTGAAACCACCATTGTGCCAAGTCCTATAG
>CAYLQD010000043.1:0-27471 GCA_964385685.1 uncultured Planctomycetota bacterium
TATAACACAGGACGGCCTGTTTGTCATGCACCCGGTGAGAAATGCGGGTTAGGGCGCACGTCCGGGCGCCCCGTCTCCTTACCGCTGGGGATAAGAGCAAATACCGCGCCAAACCGCGGCAAAACCGCGCTTTACGTTCGCCTCCGTGCCACAATACGGTATCACGCAAGCAGTTATGTCGAGTTTGCGCCGGTCGCTGTACGTACGGAAAAGGGCATAAGGGGGCACAATGGTGCCCTTGGGCAACGTCTTCTGGCTGTCTGAGCGGTGTCGAACAGCAACGTTCTCGCCTCGCCGCCGCCCGCGAGGCCCCGCTCGGGCTTGTATTCGCCCACACGTATCCGGGCGCTTCCTGGCGTCGCGGTCGTGGCCGCGTCTGCGGGCCCGCGTGCCGGTGCGGGCTACGACTTGGGGTGGCCCCGACTCCGTCGGGGTCGCCGACAGGCGACAAGAGGGAATTGCCTCGTCCTTTTGTCCGCTTCGCGGACCCGGACGGAGTCCGGGCCACCCGGAAACGACGTCTGCTCGCGGTCTCAGCACGTGGCCTGAGCCGCACCGGGTTATGGGCAAAGACGAGGCGCGGGCTGTTACAGAGCTGTTACACACGGCGGGGGATCTCGCGCGTATACTTGAGTAGGCAGGGTGAGCCAATGACCTCACCCGGAATCCGGAGCCGACGATGGACACAGGGCGGACCACTGGAACAAGGAGGCGTACGATGAGAGGGCTGAGAATGTCGCTGATTTGGGTCGGGCTGCTGCCGGTGCTCGTCGCCGGGCAGGCCGACGGGCGGGACATCCACATCCACGTGCATCCCGAGCCCCGGAGCATCGTCCGGCGGCCGCTGGCTGCGAACCTCGTCGTGCCGCAGTCGCGCGTGATCGCGGTGCGCCGGCAGGGCAAGGTGCAGATCACCGACGTGAAGGTCGGCGTGGACATCGTCGAGCAGGTCGCGACGACGGTGCTCGAGATCGCGCTCTACAACCCGACGAACGCGCGGCTCCAGGCGGAGCTGGTCGTGCCCGTGCCCGACGGCGCCGCCGTCCGTGGTTTCACGTTTCAGGGCGCGGCCAAGGAGCCGACGGCCGAACTGCTGCCGAAGGACGAGGCCCGCAAGATCTACAACGCGATCGTCTCGAAAATGAAAGATCCCGCGCTCCTCGAGTTCGTCGGCTACAACCTCATCCGGTCGAGCGTGTTCCCCGTCGAGCGCAAGGGCAAGCAGAAGGTGCAGCTCACCTACGAGCACCTGCTGCCCGCCGACGGCAGCCGCATCGACTACCTGCTGCCGAGGACCGAGTCGGTCGAGTACAACGTGCCGTGGAACATCACGGTCCGGATCAAGTCGCGGCAGGCGATCTCGACGGCCTACTCGCCGAGCCACGCGCTCGAGGTCAAGCGCGCCGGCGACAACACCGTCACGGCAAAGGTCGCGGCCGACGCGACCCGCCAGCCGGGCGCCTTCCGGCTTTCGTATCTGCTCGAGAAGAACGGCGTCACGGCGACCCTCCTCGCCTATCCGGACCCGAGCCGCAAGGGCGGATTCTTCCTGCTCCTCGCCGGGCTGCCGGCGAAGCCGCCGAAGGACGCGGGCAAGATCAAACGCGAGGTGACCCTCGTGCTCGACCGCTCGGGCAGCATGCACGGCGAGAAGATCGAGCAGGTCCGCGAGGCCGCGCTCCAGATCATCAGCGGGCTCGAAGACGGCGAACACTTCAACATCATCGCCTACAACGAGGCGGTCGATCCCTTCTCGACGAAACTCGTGCCTAAGTCCGACGCGAGCGTCCAGGCGGCGCGCAAGTGGCTCAAGGCGATGAAGGCGCGCGGCGGCACGAACATCCACGACGCGCTCGTCGAGGCGCTCCGGCAGGCCCCGGCCAAGGGCACGCTCCCCATCGTGCTTTTTCTGACCGACGGGCTCGCGACGGTCGGCCAGACGGCCGAGGCGACGATCCGCGACGTCGCGACGAAGTCGAACCCGCACAAGCGGCGCATCTTCACGTTCGGCGTCGGCGTCGACGTCAACACGCCGCTGCTCGAGCGGATCGCGCTCGAGACGCGCGCCACCTCGACGTTCGTCCTGCCGAAGGAGGACGTCGAGGTCAAGGTCGCGTCGGTCTTCAAGCGGCTCTCCGGCCCGGTCGTCGCCGAGCCGGTGCTCGCGGTCACCACGAAGCATGGCGAACCCGCGGCGGGTCGGGCGAAGGACGTCCTGCCGACGAAGTTGCCTGACCTGTTCGCGGGCGACCAGCTCGTGGTGCTGGGGCAGTATGTCGGCGACGAGCCGCTCCATTTCCAGCTTCGCGGCAACTACTTCGGGAAGCAGCGGACGTTTCGGTTCACGTTCGCGCTCGACAAGGCGACGACGAAGAACGCGTTCGTCCCGCGGTTGTGGGCGAGCCGCAAGATCGCCGTGCTGATCGACGCGATCCGCGCGCTCGGGGCCGACAAGGGCGGCGTGATTCAGCCGCCGGCCGCGACCGATCCGCGGCTCAAGGAACTCGTCGACGCGATCGTCAAGCTCTCGAAGGAGTTCGGCATCCTGACCGAGTACACGGCCTTCCTCGCGAAGGAAGGGACGAACCTGTCCGATTCGACCAAGCTTCTGGCGGAGGCGCAGCGCAACTTCGACCGGCGCGCCATCCGGTTTCGGTCCGGGCTCGCGTCGGTCAACCAGGACGACAACCGCCGGGCGATGCGGTACCAGGATCAGGTCAACATTCGAAACGACTACCTGGACGAGAAGATGCAGCGCGTCTCGAACCTGCGCGTGCAGCAGATGAACGACCGCGCGTTCTACCGCCGCGGCAACACGTGGGTCGACAGCCGTGTCGCCGACCGGGCGGGCAAGCCCGACAAGGTCATCAAGATCGGCTCGGCGGAGCACAAGAAGCTGGCCGAGCGGCTGGCGAAGGAGAACCGTTCGGGCACCGTTTCGCTCGACGGCAAGATCCTGCTCGAGGTCGACGCGGAGGCCGTGCTCGTCGAGTAGTCACCGGATTATGCGGAACACGCGGCCGTGTTCGCGCGTCTATAGAGATGGAGTCGATCCCGGTTTGAGCAAAGGAGGCAAGTGATGAAGACCGTATGGATGTGTGTGGTGATGGTGGCGGTGTTGGCGGTTCCGTTTGTCGAGGCGGCGGAGACGGCCAGGGTGGCGCCCAAGCCGAAGCCGGTGATCGAGCTGGCCATCCTGCTCGACACGAGCAACAGCATGGACGGGCTCATCCGTCAGGCGAAGACGCAGCTCTGGAGCGTCGTCAATGAGTTCGCGACGACGAAGAAGGACGGCGTCATCCCCGAGCTGCGGGTCGCGCTGTTCGAGTACGGCAACAGCCGGCTGGCTAAGAAGGAGGGCTACATCCGGATGGTCCTGCCGCTGACCGACAACCTCGACAAGGTGTCGGAGGAGTTGTTCGCTTTGACGACGAACGGCGGCCAGGAGTACTGCGGCCAGGTCATCGGCGAGTCCGTCGCGAAGCTCGCGTGGAGCAAGTCGAAGGACGACCTGAAGGTGATCTTCATCGCGGGCAACGAGCCGTTCACGCAGGGCCCGGTCGACTATCGCAAGGCGTGCAAGGCGGCGATCGAGAAGGGCATCGTCGTCAACACGATCCACTGCGGCACCGAGGCCGCGGGCATCTCGGGCAAGTGGAAGGACGGCGCGGTGCTGGCCGACGGCCGGTTCATGATCATCGACCAGAACCAGACGGTCGTCGCGGTCGCGGCGCCGCAGGACAAGAAGATCGCCGAGCTGAACCAGAAGCTGAACACGACGTACGTGCCCTATGGTGCCGAGGGGGGAGAGGCGGCAAGGCGACAGGACAGGGAGGACGCCAACGCCGCGAAGGTCGGCGGGTCTTCGGCGCGCTTCGCCGCCAAGGCCTCGGTCCACTACCGCAACGCCTCGTGGGACCTCGTCGACGCGATCAAGGACGGCAAGGTCAAGCTCGAGGACGTGAAGGAGAAGGACCTGCCCGAGGCCATGCGCAAGATGACGGTCGAGGAGCGCACGGCGTACGTCGAGGAGCAGCGGGCGAGCCGGGTGAGGATTCAGGACGAGATCAAGAAGCTGGATGCCGAGCGGAAGACGTACGTCGCCGCCGAGCTGAAGAAGCGTGGCGAGACGGACAACAGCGCGGGCGCGGCGATGCGCGAGGCCGTTCGCGAGCAGGCCGCGGACAAGAACTTCAATCTGAAGGCCAAATAGTGTGGCCTTCCATACTTAGGAGGGAGTGACGATGAAGGCGATGAGAATGATGGTGGTCGCCGCCGTGTTGGCCGCGGCCTGCCTTGCGGCGGGCTCGGCGCACGCCGCGGTGTTTTTCGCGGGCGAGTTCAATGAGGACGGCGAGTTCGTCCCGGACAAGAACGTCAAGGGCCCGTGCTTCGGTGTGAAGTATTGCACCGTCTCGACGGAGATCGCGGACGGCAAGGCGGTCACGAAGATCGAGGAGGAGATCACGGGGCTCGCGACGAAGGTCGTGACGACGGTCTGCATCATGCCGCTGCCCGAGGGCGTCGTTCAGGACGGCCTGTCGGCGCGGCTGACGCAGGCGGAGGTCGCGGTCACGGGCGATCCGCCGATGAAGTTCCTCACGGCCGACGCGGCGGAAGAGGTCTACGAGGCGATCGCGAAGGCGACCGGCTCGGCGCGGCTCCTCTCGCTCGGCGGCCGGCCCGCGCTGATGTTCTCCGGCTTCCCGCTCGGGCAGAAGGCGCAGCTCACGGTCGAGTTCCGCCAGCCGGTCAAGGAAAAGCGCGGCCTCTTCGAGTACGGCTGCCCGATGCCGGAGACGGGGCTGGCGATCGCGCCGGTCGCTCGGCTCAGCATCACGGCGACCGTTCGGGACAAGGAGCCGCTGCGGGCGATCTTCAGCCCGACCCACCAGCCGGAGGTCAAGCGGAACGGCCTGCGCGAGGCGAGCGTCCGCGTGACGGCCGACAACTGGAGCGGCGGGAATCTGTTCCGGCTCTTTTACGTGGCCGACGACGCGCCCGTCGGGCTGCGTGTCCTCGCACACCGCGTCGAGGGCGACGACGAGGGCTACTTCATGCTCGTCGGCAACCCGACCGGCAGCGACAAGGAGAAGGTGATCGAGAAGGACGTGCTCTTCGTGCTCGACACGAGCGGCAGCATGCGTGGCGAGAAGATGGAGCAGGCCCGCTCGGCCATCGAATACTGCCTCGCCAACCTCAACGACGGCGACCGGTTCAACATCGTCACGTTCGGAACCGAGGTCAAGACGTTCCGCGGCGACCTCGTCGGCAAGACGAAGGCGAACCTGAGGGCCGCGAGCGATTTCGTCGACGAGCTCATCGCCGTCGGCCGCACGAACATCAGCGGCGCGCTCGCGAAGGGGCTCGCCGGGGCGCTGCAGAAAGGCCGCCCGCGCATCATGATCTTCCTGACCGACGGCACGCCGACCGCGGGCGAACTCGTCCCCGACCGGATCGTCGAGAAGCTGCCCGAGCAGAACAAGGCGGGCACGCGCGTCTTCGTGATGGGCGTCGGGCACGACGTCAACGCCCACCTGCTCGACCGGATCGCGGAACTGACCGACGGCGGCTCGGAGTATGTCGCGCCCGAGGAGGAGATCGACACGAAGGTCGCGGCGCTCTACAACCGGCTCAGCAACCCCGTGCTGACCGACGTGCAGGTCGCGTTCGGCGACCTGATGACCAACTCGGTCTATCCGAAGAAGCTGCCGGCGCTGTTCCGCGGCAGCCGGATCATGATCTCGGGCCGCTATCGCGACGGCGGCAAGCACACCGTCACGATCTCGGGCACGCTGGCCGGCGAGAAGAAGCAATACATCTGCACGGCCGAGTTCCCGGGCAAGCCGTCGACAACGCACGAGTTCGTCGCCCCGCTCTGGGCGGCGCGGAAGATCGGCTACCTGCTCCAGGAGATCCGCCTGCACGGCGAGGACAAGGAGCTGATCGACGAGGTCGTCCGGCTGAGCACGAAGTTCGGCATCATCACCGAGTACACCGAGTTCATCGCGACGGCGAAGGAGCCGATGTCGGCGCCCGCGGCCGCGAAGGAAGCGCAGGAGCGGATGAAGAAAGCCCGGGCCGAGCAGAGCGGCCAGTGGGCCGTCCGGCAGGCCGAGAACGACAAGGACCTGCAAGACCGGATGAACGTTGGGGACGGAGCGAACGTCTATCGCGACCGGCAGGGCAAGCTCCAGAGGGCCGACAACATCCGCCAGGTCGCCGGCCGCACGTTCTACCTGCGCGACGGCCGCTGGGTCGACGCCGAGGAGGCGGGCGACCGCAAGGTCCGCAAGGTCAAGGCGTTCAGCAAGGAGTACTTCGAGCTGGTGCGGAAGAACGACGAGTTCCGCCGGGCGCAGTCCGTCGGGAAGAACGTCACCGTCAACGTCGGCAGCGAGCGGATCGTTGTGGAGTAGTGAGGATGCAGACGCATTGTGCTGACGACGGCGAAGAGAAAGAGACGAGATCCCTGCTTGCGGCAGGCAAGCTTCGCGGCGCTCAGGGTGACGGAGCATGGGGGAGGTGACATGCTCCTGTCATTCTGAGCGTTAGCGAAGAATCTTCACAGTCGGATAGGAGGAAGAGTGATGACACGCATATCCCTGATTGTCGCGCTGGTGTTCCTGGCGGCCGCGTCGCCGGCCCTGGCGCAGGCGCAGCTTCAAGTGCAGGACCCCCGCGCGGTCGGCCGGTTCAACAACCGTGGCGGATGGCGCGTGCAGCCCGCCGCCGCGCGGCAGTTCGTCCACGACCCGTTCGTCGAGCCGATGACGGCGAAGAAGATTCGCATCGCCATCGACGACGCGATCATGTATCTCCGGTCGAAGCAGCGGGCCGACGGCGCCATCGTCGTCAACCGCAACCGCCGCTACGAGGTCGGCGGCACCGCGCTCGCCGCGCTCGCCATGCTGGCCGCCGGCGCCGACCCCGCGAGCGACCCCGGGCTCCGCAAGGCGCTCGACTGGCTCGCCAAGCAGAACATCGACGACACCTACTGCCGCGGCATCAGCGCCAACACGTGGGAGTACGCGCTCCGGAAGGTGCCCTACGACAAGGGGCTCCGCGCCGCGCTCAAGGCCGACTTCGACTGGCTGATGAAGGCGTACGGGATCAACAAGCGCGCCTGGCGCTACCGCATGAATTCCCGCGACTGGGACAACTCGTGCTCGCAGTACGGCGTGCTCGGAATCTGGGCCGCGCAGCGGGCCGGCTTCGACCCCGGCGAGGCGTTCTGGAAACAGATGTCGAACCACTGGCGCGGGACCCAGCGGCCCGACGGCGGGTGGTCGTACACGACCGGCGCCTCGAGGGCCAACATGGTCACCGCCGGACTCGCCAGCATGTTCCTCGTCTTCGACATGCACCACGGCAAGACGTCGTACACGGCCAAGAACCCGCGGACGTTCGCGGAGGGCGAGGCCGCGGCGGTGCTCGCCTCGCTCGACCGCGGGATGAAGTGGATCGGCGCGTTCAAGGGTTCGAAAGAGAACTCCTATTACCTTTATGGAATCGAAAGAACGGGAGTGGCCAGCGGCCGCAAGTATTTCGGGGGTGAGGACTGGTTCAAGCGCGGCGCACTCGCCGTGCTCAAGCGCCAAGGGGCAGACGGCAGCATTCAGATGCAGTACGGCCAGGTAGTCAGCACAAGCTGGTGCGTGCTGTTCCTCGTCTACGGCGGCGCGCCGGTCGCGTTCAACAAGCTTGAGTACGGCGGGGGAGCCGACTGGAACCTCAATCCGCGCGATCTCGCCAACCTGAGCAAGTACCTCTGGGGCGCCTACGAGCGTCCGCTCAACTGGCAGACGGTCGGCATCGACGATCCCGTCGAGGAGTTCGCCGCGCCCATCCTCTTCATCAGCGGCAGTCAGGCGGCGAAGTTCTCCGAGACGCAGGTGCTCAAGCTGCGCGAGTACATCGAGCGCGGCGGCACCATCTTCGCCGAGCCCAGCGACCACAGCGAGCCGTTCGAGAAGAGCATGGCCGAACTCGTCGGCCAGATGTTCCCCGAGAACGTGTATCCGTCGTACAAGCTCGCGCCCGTGCCCGCCGGCCACGGCGTCTACACCGTGATGAAGCAGACGTGGGAGAAGCGACCCGAGCTGCTCGGCGTGTCCGACGGCTCACGCACCTTCTTCTTCGTCTCGAAGGAATACGTCTCCGCCGACTGGCAGATGAACAAGACGGAGACCGACGCGTTCAAGCTCGCGATGAACCTGCTCTTCTACGCGACCGATCTGCGGACGCTCGAGGGGCGGTTCGCGTCCATCCTGCCCGAGACCGCCGCGGCGAAGCCGAAGAAGACGGTCGCGACCATCGCGCGCGTCAAGCACGCCGGATCGAAGGACTGGCCGCGTGACTGGGCGGCGGGCGCGCGGAGCTGGGCGGCGTTCGCTCCGTATCTCGCGCACGTCTCCGGCCACAAGATCGAGGAGAAGCCGGCCGTCGATCTCGCATCGGCGGACCTGAAGGACGTCCGGCTGCTCCACCTGACGGGGCATCGGGCGCTGCGCCTGTCGGCGAAGGAGCGAGCTGCGCTCAAGAAGTACGTCGAGGACGGCGGGACGGTGCTCGTCGACGCGTTCGGTGGCTCGCCCGCGTTCGCCGCGTCGGCGCGGAAGGAAATCCAAGCGATCTTCGGCGAGCTGGAGCCGCTGGCCGACGACTCCGTTCTCGCGTCCGGCCGGTTCGAAGGCGGGGTCGATCTCTCCCGTGCCCGATTCAAGCTCCCGGCCCGGCGTTGGCTGCGGGGGCAGGGGCAGCCGCCCCGCGGGCAGAAGCTCGAGGTCGCCCTTGTCGGCGCCCGGCCCGGCGTCTTCTTCTCTCCGTTCGACCTGACGGGCGCCGTCGCCGGCATCGACAGCTATCGCGCGCTCGGCTACAAGCCCGCGTCGGCCCGCAAGATCGTCGGCAACATCCTGGCCTACGTGATGGCTGATTGAGATCGGCCGCGCGGCCCGCCGCACGTGATCCCGGCAAAAAGCAGACTTCGCCGCGGCGGACGCGTATAATCGATGGAGAGCGGAACGAATTCGGTGAACGGACCATGGCAAGGCAACGCATCCTGATTGTCGAGGACGACGCGCCCATCCGGCGCGGGATCGTCGATGCCCTCACGTTCGAGGGCTTCGAGACGCTCGAGGCCGGCAATGGCGACGACGGGCTCCGCATCGCGCTCCAGGCCGACTGCGACCTCGTCCTGCTCGACCTCGTCATGCCGGGCCGCGACGGGCTCGACGTGCTCGAGGAGGTCCGCGGCGCGCGGCCGACGCTCCCCGTCATCATCCTGACCGCGCGCGGCGAAGAGACCGACCGCGTGACGGGCCTCCGGCTCGGCGCCGACGACTACGTCGTCAAGCCGTTCAGCGTGAAGGAGCTGCTCGCGCGCGTCGAGGCCGTGCTGCGCCGTTCGCCCGAGCGGCCGACCGACGTGACGAAGGTCGCGTTCCCCGGCGGCACCGCCTACCTCGAGCGCCGCGAACTCGAGTACGACGACGGCGCCCGCGACGAACTCTCCGAGCGCGAGGCCGAGCTGCTCCGATACCTCGCCTGCAACGCGGGCCGCGTCATCTCGCGCGACGAAATCCTCTCGCGCGTCTGGCGGATCGACCCGGCCGGCGTCGAGACCCGCACCGTCGACATGCACATCGCACGGCTGCGGGAGAAGATTCGCGACGACTCCACCGAGCCCGCCGTCATCCAGACCGTCCGCGGCAAGGGCTACCTGTTCGCGGCCCAGCCGGAGGATGCATGATGCGGCGCCCCTGGCTCATCTGGATTCTCTTCGCGCTGTGCCTGATCGTCGCGTTCGGCGCGATGGCGTGGATCACGCTCGCCGCGCTCGAACTCGACCGCGCGGAGCGCGAGGCGCGCCAACTCGCCGCGCTCGAAGAGAACGTCCGGCTCGCGCTCTGGCGGATGGACTCGGCGCTCTCGCCCCTCATCGCGCAGGAAAACGCGCGGCCCTACTTCGCCTACAGCCCGTTCTACCCGGCGCAGCGGGCCTACACGCGGATGTTCGCCGAACTCAAGGTCGGCGACGTGCTCATCCCGTCGCCCCTCATCCGCTCGCCCTCGCCTTATATCATTCTCTACTTCCAGTTCGACCCGAAGGGCAAGCTCACGTCGCCCCAGGTGCCGACGGGCAACATGCTCGACGTCGCCGAGAGCCGGAAGTACACGACGCGGGCCGAGATCGTCAAGGCCGAGGAGCGGCTCAAGGAACTCGCGAAGCTGATCGGCCGCGACGCGCTGCTCTCGACCCTGCCGAGCGAGGAACGAGAGGTGCCCGCAGCCGTTCGTCCGCAGCTTCGGCTGTATCCGAAAGCGAGTGTCGTGCCGACGGAGCAGGCCTCCCCGCAGCCTGCCGAGCAGCAATCGAAGCGCAACGAGGCGGAGATGGAGTGGCGCTCCACGCGCGTGAAGCAGTACGCCGCCCAGGATAACGTGAACGCCGACCTCGCGTGGCAGGCCGTGGCGCCCAACGTCGCGGAGGGGACCTTCCGGCCGAAGTGGATCAACGGCACGCTCGTGCTCGTCCGCCGCATCTCGGTCAACGGCGGCGAGTATGTGCAGGGCTGCTGGCTCGACTGGCCTGCGATCCGCACGTGGCTGGCCGGCGAGGTGCACGACCTGCTGCCCGAGGCGCGGCTCGAGCAGGTGTCGCGCGTCCGGCGCGGCGAGCGGACACGGATGCTGGCCGCGTTGCCCGTCTGCCTCGTGCCGGGCGAGGTGCCGGTCCAGGCCCGCGGCGCGTTGACGCCCATCCGCGTGTCGCTCCTCATCGCGTGGGTCTGCCTGTCGGTCGCGGCCGTGACGGTCGCCGTGCTGCTCCGCGGCGCGATGTCGCTCAGCGAGCGGCGCGGCGCGTTCGTCTCCGCCGTGACGCACGAGATGCGCACCCCGCTCACGACCTTCCGGATGTACACGGAGATGCTCGCGGAGGGCATGGTGCGCGATCCGGAGAAGCAGCGCGACTACCTCGGCACGCTGCGGACCGAGGCCGACCGGCTCGGGCATCTGGTCGAGAACGTGCTCGCCTATGCGCGGCTCGAGCGCGGCGGGCCGGGCGGGCGGATCGAGACCGTCACCGTGCGGCGGCTGCTCGACGGAGCCGAAAGGCGGCTGGCCGACCGCGCGGAGCAGGCCGGGATGGAGCTGCGCGTGGACGCCGGAGACGACGAGCGCGATCTTGCGATGCGGGCCGACCCGTCCGCGGTCGAGCAGATCCTCTTCAACCTCGTCGATAATGCGTGCAAGTACGCCGTCTCGGCTGACGACCGCACGATCCATCTCGCGGTCGGTCGTACGGATGGTTCGGTGGCGTTGAGTGTTTGCGACCACGGGCCGGGCGTCTCGCCGGAGGACGGGCGGCGGCTCTTCCGCCCGTTCTGCAAGTCGGCCCGCGACGCGGCCAACTCGGCGCCGGGTGTCGGGCTTGGGCTCGCCCTGAGCCGGCGGCTCGCGCGCGACATGGGCGGCGAACTCGCGCTCGATCCTGATGTGAACGACGGAGCCGCCTTCCGGCTCACCCTACCGCGGGCCGACTCCCCGGCCGGCGGCGCGGATTGACGTCCGCGTCCTTTGATCCTCAATCTCAGTCTGAGCTGCTCCGTTGAAAAGCTTCTCTTTCCGGGTGGCCCCGACTGTGTCGGGGTCGCCGAAGGCGACAGGATGTCTGGTGACGGCCCTCTGGAAATCAGGGGCAGTCACCTATTTCCACGCGCCCTTTGGCCGCAACCCGCCGACGACTTGAGCATCCGAAACAATAGGTGACTGTGCTGCTCTGCTGAAAAGCGTGCGTTCAGCGGCTCGCCCTTGGGTGGCCCGGACTTTGTCCGGGCGGCCGCAGGCCGCAAGAGGGCCGTTAGCACACCTCCTGTCGCCTTCAGAGAAACTAGGAAACTAGGGACAGTCACCTATTGTCGAGCGCCTTTTAGCCGCAACCCGCCGACGACTTGAGCGCCCAACAATAGGTGACTGTCCCTATTTTTGCGATGCGGCGGGTCAGCCCGCCGCGATTCCCGAGACCTTGTCGGCGAGAGAATTCTTTTCGCGCCGGACGAACTTCCCGAACGACTCGCCTTCGAGCGAGCCGGCCGCGTATTCCGCAACAAGTTGCGCGACCGCGTCGGCGGCCTTCGCGGCCGGGACCGCGGGATGGATCTCCTCGGCGAGCGCCGGACCGTGTCCGTTGTCGCCGCCGGCGAGCAGCCGGAAGCATTCGGCGCGGGCATCGCCGACGGTCGCGATCCGCCCGGTCAGGCCGATGTCGGCGACGGCGGCGTGGCCGCAGTTGTTCGGGCAGCCGTTGAGGCAGATGGTCAGTTCGCAGTCGTCGGGGAGTGCTTCGCGGATCTGCAGCGCGGCGGCTCGCGAGTCGGCGATGCCGCGCTCGCACCAGGTCGAGCCGGGGCAGGCGACGATGCTTGGGCCGCCTTCGATCGCGCGCAGGTCCGCGTCGAGTTCGACCTCACCGAAGACGAAGAGGTCGTGCTCGAGGCCGAGGCGGAGTTGCCCGTCGGCGGCCTCGAGCGCGTCGGCGAGCGCGAGCGCCGCATCGGGCATGATGTCGCCGAGCGGCGGGTGCAGGCGCGTGGACCGAATCGCGCGGCCGGTCGGCGGGGGCAATTCGGGCACGGGCCACGAGCCCTCCTTCTTTGCCGTCTCGAACAGCGCGTCGAGGCGCTCGGCGAACACTTCGTCGCCGAGCCGCTCGCGGACGTGGCGGAGCCGCGCGCGGGCCCGGCGCTCGCGGTCGCCCTCGTCGTTGAAGAGCCGGAGCGCGGCGACTGTGAGGGGCACGAGTTCGTCGGGCCGCAGGTCGCGATAGAGTTCGATCCCGGTGCCGGGCCGGGCGCCGAGCGAGCCGGCGAGGATGGCGCGGAACGCGCCGTAGCCCTCCGCGATCAGCCCGAGGTCGTTGATCCACGGCCGGGCGCAGCCCCTCTGGCAACTGGAGACGCTGATCTTGAACTTGCGCGGCATCGTGCGAATGAACGGCAGCGATTCCGCGGCGCGGCGAAGCACGTCGGCGATGTCGATCACGTCGGCGCACCCGGGCGCGAGGCCGCTGCTCGGGCAGGTCGTGACGTTCCGCAGTGTATCGCCGCAGGCGCCGACGGTCGTCAGCCCGACGTCGGCGAGCCCGCGCTGGATCGCGGGGATGTCGGCTGGCTTGATCCCGTGCAGCTCGATGTCCTGCCGCGTGGTCAGGTGGAGCGGATAGTCGGGCGTGTAGGTCGCCGCGAGCTTGGCGACCGCGCGCCACTGCGCGGCGCTGATGCGGCCGGCGTGCACCTTGACGCGCTGCATGAGCAGCCCTTCCTGCCGCTGGTCGTAGATGCCGAGCAGGCGGGCGGGGCCGGGTTCGTCGGGGCACCGGTCGCACGGAAAGACGATGGCCGTTGCGTCGCTCACTTCGCCGCTGCCTCCCTTGTGTGGTCTGCGTCATTAAGGATGCGCCGCCCGCGCACAGCACGGACCCGCGCGCCAGGCGTGATGGCGCAACCCGGGTAGGGATTGTAGGTCTTGCGGGCCGGGTGTTCAACAGGCCGGACGCGGCTCAGGTTCCGGCGGCCTCGGACAGGGCTGTGGCGTCGGACCGCAGGGCATCGAGCGCGGCGCCGGCCGCCTTCCTGCCCGACAGCAGCATGCCGCCGAACGTCGGGCCCATCCGCGGCAGCCCGAAGACGGTGCTCACGGCCATCCCGGTCGCGATGAGGCCCGGATGCACGACGCCCGTGTGCTCGACGACGAGGTCTTCGGACCGATCGACCCACATCGCGCCGAAGCCGACGAGCTTGATCAGGCCGCGTTCCTCGAGCTTCCGCGCGACGCACGCGTCGTGCCCGGTGGCGTCGATGACGAGCTTGCTCTCGAGAGCGACCGGGTCGACGCACGTGATCTGGCGCGGCAGCGCCTGGACGGGCGTCCAGTTGATGACGACACCGGCGACGCGGCCCTCGTCGCGCAGCACGATGTCCTCGAAGACGGTCATGTTCGCGATCTTGACGCCGGCGTCGCAGGCCGACGCGATCAGCTTCGAGCACGCGTGCGGCCCGTCGGCGACGAAGAGCCCCGGCGACGCCTCTTCGTACGGCACGCCGAGTTCGTCGAACTCGCTCTGTGCCGGCCCCCGGACCGTCAGCTTGTTCATCAGGTAGCCGCCGATCCAGAACCCGCCGCCGAGGTAGTTGTTGCGCTCGACGACGAGGGTCTTGACGCCCTCACGCGCGAGGTTGCGCGCGGCGATGAGGCCCGCGGGCCCCGCACCGACGACGATGACGTCGCTCTCGACGAACTCCTCGAACTCCTTCGCGAACCCGGACACGATCGCCCGTGTGACTTCCTTCTCGCCAACCGACTCGAACGTTCTGTGTGCCATCCTCATTCCCTCCTCTGTTCATGCCCGGGGGTATTCCGCCCGGGCGCACTGTTATCGAGGCATGTACCTACAATCGACGGCGCACATTCGCAGAAGAGATTCTTCGCTGACGCTCAGAATGACACGAAGGGCGCCCATTCGGTCATTCTGAACGAAGGGAGGGATCTCTGGTGCGAAGACCGAAGTTGCCATCGTCAATGTGTGCTCCAAGAGCAAACTGCGGAGGCCGTCGCCTCGGCGGCCGTCAGATCTGGTAGTTCAGCTTCAGCGGCCGCGTGTGGATGCCGCACTCACCGCCGCACTTGCTCGTTCCGATCCACCGTCCGGCTCGCTCGTCGGGCCCGGAACTGATCTGGGTGCAGGTCGCGCAGCCGAGCGAACGATAGCCCTGCTTGTAGAGCGGGTTGACCGGGACGTTCTCGCAGGCGAGGTATTGCCAGATCTCTCGCTCGTGCCAGAGCAGGATGGGATTGAGCTTGATGAGCCCCTTGTCCCGCTCCTCGATTTCGCGGAAGTCGGTCCGCGTTCGGCCTTCGGTGCAGCGGAGGCCGGTGACCCAGCAGGCGACGTCGAGGTCTTCGATGGCCTGGCGCGTCGGGATGACCTTGAGCAGATCGCAGCACTGGTCGGGCTTGGTCTCGTAGAGCTTGTCGGGGATCGGGTCGGTGTTCTCGTAGACCTTCAGCTCGGGATAGCGGTCGACGGCCACCTTCATGAACGCCTTCGTCTCCTTGGGCTTGAAGCGCGTGGTGATGATGAAGCCCTTGATATTCGGGCTGACGCGCTTCGCGAGATCCCACACGACGCACGAGTCTTTGCCCAGACTGTGGGCGACGACGAGGCGGCTGCCGAATTCGGCGTAGGCGTCTCGGATCAGCGCGAGCGAGCGGTCAACTTTCTCGGCGTAGTTGAGCTCGTCCACCAGCCCCTTGATATCGACTGTTTCTTCTTGCACGGCCAATGACATTGCTCTTACCTCCAAATTGCGCCCTGCGGGGGCATTCCTATTATAGCGCTAGGGAATGGTCTCAACAAAAAAACGTGTGAGAGGGCGACATCCTAAATCGCGTATGCGGGAACATACGTCTTGGCCCTCCGTTCTTCTTGCTCGACGAGGTCGGCAAAGGTCGTTCCGTCGAAGACACTCGTGATCGCCTCAGCGACCTGCTGCCAGACGGGCTCGAGTGCGCAGTAGCCGCCGGGCGGGCATCCGTAGGGGAGGGAGGGGTCGCAGCTGGCGACCTCGACCGGGCCCTCGAGAAAACGGATGACCTCGCCGATCGTCAGGTCGGCGGGCTCCCTCGCGAGCAGGTAGCCGCCGTAGCGGCCGCGGCGCGACGTGACGAATCCCGCCTGCTTCAACTCGGTCAGGATGACCTCGAGGAAGCGCGCAGGGACCGCCTGGGCCGCGGCGATCTCGGCGACTTTGATCGGCCGGCCGCCGTGCCGCTTGGCAAGCTCGAACAGGGCCCGCAACGCGTATCGGTCTTTCTGAGAGATGAGCATCGCTTAACAATACCTCATTATGTCTATCAAGATACTAGCCATAATCTCTGGGGTTGTCAAGCCAATTGCCCTGCTTTTGTCGGGTTCTTTCTCTTCCAGCCGACCAAGACGTGTATCCCATTCCTGTAACTGATGTTATAGCTTCGCCTCTGGTCAGGCCCATTCCCACACAGCTCGCGAACATGTACTCTGAGCGTTCACGTGAACGCTCAGAGTACAGATCCCTAATCGCGCAGGCCGACTTCGTGGCGCGAGAAGTCCGGGCAGGAGGAGCGGCGAAATGTGAGAAGTGCCGCCGGCCCGCGAAGTCTGGCCCCTCATCTCCGCTGACAACTTCACACGGTTCCGCGTCCACGCCAGTAGCCGCGGGTAGACCCCGCATCTGGGTGGCCCGGACTCCGTCCGGGTCCGCGAAGCGGACAAGAGGAAGTACCCTGCCCCGCAGACCTCTTGGCCGGGACAGAGCCGTCCGTTCCTCCGACTTCCGTTCCCCGTCTTCCTCCGTTCCCCTTTTTCCTCTTCCTTCGCCTCTCGCCTTACGCGCCGCTCGCCGCGTTCCGGTTTGCAATCGCTTGTGGGCCGCGGTATACTGCGCGCGTCAGTCAGGAGGGAGCGATGTCGACCCGAATCGTCGCAGTTTTCGCGTTGGCCGCGGCCTTGCTCGCGCCGTCCTGCGGGCCGAGGTTCCCGAAAGGTGGCGGGCCGCCGATCCCGAACGCCGCGCCCGCCAAGCCGTTCACGCATCCGGCCGGTCTCCGGTTCGTCGTGTTGCCGGCGGGCTGGGTCGAATCGGTCGAGTCCGACATCCAACTCCGCCGCGCGATCCTGATGAGCGCCCACGAGGTCACGAACGCACAATACGAGAAGTTCCTGGCGGCGTACGAACCGCGCCTCAAGTCGATCCCCGAGGGAGAGAAGCACATCGTGGCCCGCAAGGATGCCGCGGCCTTCGACGAGATGATCCGGGCCCACAAGCGGAGCAAATTGTCGCCGGGCGGCAGCCATCCCGTCAACAACGTGACGCCGAAGGAGGCCGAGGCGTTCTGCAAGTGGCTCACAAAGGCCGATCCGATCGGGCGGCGCTACAAACTGCCCGACCTCGTCGAGTGGGAGTATGCCGCGCGGGGGGGCGTCAGCTACAAGCCCTATCCGACCGGCGACACTATCGACAAGGCCCGGGCGTGCTACGACACGAAAGGGCCGATGCGCGTCGGCACGTATGCCGCGAACGGATACGGGCTGCACGACATGGCCGGCAACGTCGCCGAGTGGGTGTGGACCGACGACATGCCGGAGCACGAGCTTCGGGGCGGGAGTTGGGCCGACCGGAAGCCCGAGGCCCTCCGCATCGGCGCGCGCGGCGCGCTGCCCGAGAAGAACCTCGTGCTCGACCACCACGGGTTCCGCGTCCTCTGCGAGCCGCCGTTGATCAAGTAGCAGCCGCGCGCGGCGGCTTCGAGCAACAAGGGCTGACGTTCACGCGACGCTGCGGCGATCAGCCAACAGGATGGCATGAATGCGTTCGGCGACCTCCAAGAGTTCTCTCCTCCTGTTCGCTCTCCTAGGCGTGATGGGTGCGACCTTCGCGGCCCTTGCCATCTACGCGTGCTGGCCTTCTCTGTCCGGATGGTGGAACTTCGAGCAGGGAATCAGAACCCTGGCGACGGCGGATGACTTCGAGACGCTGGTGCGGGAGTACGCATCGGATCGGAGACACGAGTGGGAGGTCAATACCTTCCTACACGATGTCGGCAGTGAGACCATCGAGCGCTCCTACCTGCGGGCCTGTGAGCGAGCCGTCGCGCGGTGGCGGACGGCGGTTCCACCTACAACGTACTACCGGGAAGGCCCCGTGGGGTGGCCGAGTCTGAGCACGGTCTTCCAGGGCGAGGGTGGTTTCGTCGAGATTCGCGCGTATGAGGGCAACGACTCAGATGGGGCGATCATCCGAGTCGCCCGCGGTCAGTTTGTCGACGAGCCTGGTCAGCATGCGTCGTCCGAGGGTGCCGGAATCGAGAAACGGCCCGATCACCGTGTTCCCCGCGGCATGCTCCGCTGCAATTGGGAGCGATGACGCGCGCAGCCCGACCGGTTCCCCAAGAGCGGCCGTCCGCATCACCCCCGCCCGCAGGCGGTGCGGAGCTTGTCGCACAGGGCGGGGGCGTCGTCCTTCGCGGAAGCAGGCGGAAGCAGGTGCCTGGCACTTGCAGAGATTGTAAGGCACTATGCGACAAGGCGTTGAGGCGGTGCAGCGCATTTGCCCTTGGGAACGAGAGCCGACGTTCGCGCCAGCCGCCCGCATCACCTCCCGCCCGCAGACGGCGCGGAGTGTGTCGCACAGGGCGACGGCGTCGTCCTTCGTGTCCGCCCAGCCGAAGAGGACGGCGCGTGACTCGGGCGGGAGCTGGCCCGGCCACGTCTCGGGCTCGCCGGCGCCAGTCACCGTTTTTCGCCCTCACACGACGTACCGCTCGGGCCGGAAAACCGGGACTGCCACCCGCTGGCTGCCCGGCTTTCCGCCAAATAGCCCCCGTCCAGAGCATCCGCGCCAGGCCGCACATTCATCCTTGACCGGGGCGTGGCCGTTCGCTAGTATCAGTTCGCTCACGGAGAGTCGCTCAACGTTTCTCTCATTTAGGGGGAGGTAGCCATGTCCAGGAAGCATGCTTGGTCGCTCGTTGTCGCGATCGTGGTGGTCGCGGCCGTTGTCGCCGGTGTGGTGATTCTGAAGCCGGGCAAGCAGCCCGCGGGCCCGGCGCCGCTCACAGCGCTCACTCCCGAAATGGCGAAAGACTTCGGCGCGCTGATGCGGGCGCCGGCCGACGCGTCGGTCTTTTCGTCGTCCCAACACCTCCTGCCCCGCTGGAAGGCCGTGTGGGAGAGCGCGGCCGTGCAGAGCTTGCTCGACCTCCCGCTTGCCCAGCAGCTGCGGACGCAGATCGGGCGGCACCCGGTGTACCGGGGGCTCCAGAAACAGCTCGAGACGAATCCCGTGCTCGTGCAGGGGATGCCGGTGCTCGAGGACGCGATCTCGACGGAGGTGTTCGTCTGCGCGGGCCCGGAACTCGCGGACTTCGCCGCGGCCGCTTCGAGTTTGATGAACTCGGCCCGCTTCGCCAGTCTGAAAGGAATGAAGGAAGGCACAGGCCCGGGGGCAATGAATGCCGCGATGACCGAGGCGTTCATCGACGGAGTCCTTGCGAGCGGCGACCAACTTCGGGTGCCGTCCGTGCTGATGGGCTTTCGGCTGACGAAGCCCGAGGAGGCGAAGAAGTTCATCGATGCGTGGGTGCCGAAGATCGGCCCGCTGCCCGAGGGCATCGAGATCAAGAAGGCGACGATCGCCGGCGCCGAGTTCTACACTCTCGAGCTGGCCGGCGAGGACGTCCCAGATGATGCGTTCGCCGCGATGCGCGAAGGCCTGGCGGAGGGAGGAGTCCCCGAGTCGAAGATCAACGACCTCTTGGGGTGGCTCAAAAGCCAGCGGCTCGTGCTCGCGCTCGGCATTAAGGACGACTACCTGATGGTCTCAATCGGCAAAGACACGGCGATGCTGGAGCGGTGGGGCACGGGGCCGTCCCTCGCCGAGTCCCGCGCTCTCGAGCCGCTGCGGAAGCACCACAAGTCCGGGTTGCTCAGCGTCTCGTACACGTCGGCCGCGCTGATCGATGTGACCGAATGGACGGCCGATGACCTGACCGCCGTCCAGGACGCCCTGCTCGGGGCCATCCCGGACGGCGAGGAGACGGCCGAGATCAAGACGCGGCTCGAAGCCGACCTGCCCAAGCTCGTCAAGGAGTTCAGCGCGTACCTCGCGGACACGGGCAGCACCCTCTCATTCTCGTTCGATAACCAGGGCGTCGAGTCGTACACGTTTACCGAGACGTCGAGTACGCTGCTCGACTGCTCCGCCCCGCTGTCAATCCTCACGCATCGCGGCAAGCGCCCGATCGCTTATGCGGCCGGGCGCGGCCTGAAGAGCCCCGGCACGTACGATGCGTTCACCAGGTGGCTCAAGGTCGCGTTCGCCTACTTCGAGGACTTCGCGGTCCCGACGATGGAGGAGGAGCCGCGAAAGGAATACGAGAAGGCGATGAAACTCGCCCGTCCGTTCCTCAAGTCTATCGACGAGACGACGCGCACGAACCTCATCCCGTCGGTCGATGGGACGCAGTCGATCGTGGCCCTCGACGGTCGCGGCATGGTGGATCGGTTGCCGGACGGCGAGCCGATGCTGGCCGCGATGCCCGTGCTACGGCTCGGGGCGGTCGTCGAGTTGCACGACGCCGACAAGTTCAAGCTGGCCATGAAGGAGTACGCCGCGGCCGTCCGGCGGTTGCTCGCCGGGATCAAGAAGGACTTCCCCGATGCCGACGTCGACTTCGAGTTGCCGGCACCCGAGGCGACCGAGGCCGCTGGCGGCACGCTCTACTCCTATCGCTGGCCGTGGCTGGAGATGGGGGCCGACCTGCACCTGTGCGCGCTTCTCAAGGGGCGCCTGCTCGTGCTCGCGTCCTCGTCGAAGTACGCCGAGGAACTGACCGACCCTGTGGCGATGCCGGCCTGTCCGGTCACGCATCCGGACCGCGCCGTCGGGGCCGTTGGCGCGTTCGAGGGGCCGCCGTGCTGGGACGCGCTCGAGCGAGCGACCGCCTCCGTATTCAAGTTGCTCGGCGAGACCGGGGCGTTCGAAGACCGCCACAGTTTCCAGCAGGCGATGGTCGCCCAGATGCACCTGACCGCGGTGTGGCGCTCGCTGCGCGCGATCCGGGCGTGCCGGAGCACGACGACGTACCGCGACGGCTACCTGATCCGGCACATGTGGCTCCACGTGAGAGACATCGAGGCCGGTGGGAAGGACGACGAGCAGTGACCGGGGTGGTTGCGTTCGCAGCGGCCGTGTTCACGCTCTGGATGGCGTGGCGCGGATATCGGCGGGGTGCGGCCCGAGCCCTGCTCGGCTGGCTCCCGGCGTTCGCCGCTGTGGTCGTCCTCCTCGTGGCGGCCCGTGTCGCGTTCCAATGGCCTACGCACCTCGCGCTCGTCTCTGTAGCGGGCGTGGTTGCGGGGATCGGGATGTTCGTCGCCGTGGCGCTGGTTGTCCGGAGCAAGGCCCGCGCAATCGATGCGCGGCGTTCCGCGGCGCCCGCCGATACGCGCCGGAGCCCCTGGCGCGGGGCCGACCGGGTCCTGGGAGCCGTGCTCGGAGTCGTGAACGCCGCGGCCCTGTGCCTGGGCGTGGCATGTGTCGTTAGTCTCGCGTTGTTCGCCGTGTCCTTCGCGGCCGATCCGCCGCCCGCGGCAGACAGGCCGGAGCCGCGCCCTGAGTGGGTCGGCGCACTTGGCCAGACCTGCTCCGACCTGGCCCACCTGGCCGACGTCGGCGTCCTTCGCCACGTACCGGGACTTCGGACTTACGGCCGCGAGGTCAAAGCCCTCGTCACCGTGCTCAACGCGCCGCGCGACCAGCTCGACCGCCTCGCCGAGGAGCGCAGCTTCGCAGACCTTGTCGCCGTGCCCGCCGTGCAGAAGGCGCTGACCGACGACGAATACCTCGCTCTCGTCAACGAGGCCCGAGACGGCAACCTGAGCGGGCTGTCGCGCCTTGCGAGGGACCCCATCACAACGGGTCTCTTCGAGTGCCCCGAGTTCCGCGCCGTCATCAAGGGCCTGAAGCCCTCTCTGCTGGCCGCAGACCTGGAACGCATCGCCGCGGACGGCGCTGATAAGGAACCCACCCCCGAGGCGCACGCGGAAGACAAGGGGAAATAAGATGCGCGGCAGGACATCGAGAGCATTGTCGCTTGCCGCGGCTCTGGCCGCGCTGGCGCTCGCGTGCGGCTGCGTGTCGACGCGGAAGCCCGAGAAGCCGGTCGGTCCGCACTTCCGGGTCCTGACCTACAACGTCAACTTCGGCGGGCCGCGGCCCGACCTCGCAGTTCGCGCGATCCGGGTCGCCGACGCCGACATCGTCTGCCTCCAGGAGACGACGCCCGCGTGGGAACGCTATCTCGTCAATCGCCTCAAGCAGACCTACCCGCACGCGGCCTTCCGCCACTTCGGCGGCGCCGGCGGGCAGGCAATCCTCTCGCGGTTCCCCGTCAAAGAACTCGCCTACGTCCTGCCGACCGCCGGCTGGTTCCCCGGCTGGATCGTCGAGGCCCGGACGCCCCTCGGACCGGTCCAGATTCTCAACGTCCACCTCCGCCCCGCCGTCAGCGACACGGGGACGCTGTCGGTCGGCGCCTACTACTCGACGAAGGCGACGCGGCTCGACGAGATCCGCTGGTTTTACGGCGTGCTCAAGCCCGACCGGCCGCACATCGTGCTCGGCGATTTCAACGAGGGCGGCTCCGGCCGCGCGGTCTCGTGGCTGCGGGCGCAGGGGATGAAGAACGCGCTCCAGGAGTTCGACCGGTCGACCGAGACGTGGCGATGGCGGACGAGCGTCGGCACGGTGCGCGGGCGGCTCGACCACATTCTCCACGCGCCGCGGCTGCATTGCTTCTCCGCGCGGGTTGTCAAGGGCGGCGCGTCCGACCACCTTCCCGTCGTCGCCGTGTTCGGGCGGGAGGCGGAGGAGTGACAGGCGACGTTGAGACGGCGACTGACGATCGCCTTCGTCGCGACGACCATGAGTCAAGCGGAGATCAACGATGCAGCTTTCGGATGACGACCTGAGGGAAATCTTTGGCTTGTTCACGAGTTGCTCCAAGTTCGAAAAGGGGCAGACATACGACGAAGCGAGCGAGCACTTCTTCGGGGGAGTTGACCTTGCTGAGGAGTACGAACTGACGGAACCGAAGAGAGAATATGCGCTCGATGCGTGGCGAGCCGTCATGTACTTCCTGCACCGCAAGGGATACGCTATCGAGAAGGACGGCTGGCGAGTCGACTTGAGCTGGGCGGAGGATGAGTTCCTTTAGTCTGCGACTTGCTGCGGCAGCCGGCGCACCCAATATGGGTGCGGCGGGCGACCTGCCTGGTCGAAGGCAGCAGCCAGGCGGGCGAGGATGAAGGTGTTGCCGAGTCCGAGTTGCCCGTGTGCTGCACAAGGGTTGAGGAGGTCCGCGGCCAGATGCTGAAGCATCGCGTAGAGCACGACGGACATGTCATAGAGATACGCTGCAGTCTCTGGGCCGGCAAAGAAACGGTACTGTACGACGGCCGGGTCGTGTCGCAGGCCCGGAACCTCTTCAGATTCGACACGACGCATCGGTTTCGGGCTGAGGAGGAGGAACCGGGCACCCAGTACGAACTCGAATACCGGTTCGCCATCCCGAGATACCGCTTTCGGCTCCTCAGAGACGGCGGTGAAGTGGCGTCGGGAACGGTTCCGGGATGGACAGTTGTCGGCCTCGCGATTGGACTGCTCAGTTTCGCGGTCGGTGTCGTCGCCGGTTGGTATGGCATGGACTTCTTCTTCGGTTGAGTTCCTGCGCCGCGGTGGCCCGGCTGCCGCTAATCATCCCCGTCACGGCAGCTTAGGCGTGTGGAAGAGGTGGCCGGGGCAGCGACAGTCGGACGCGCCGAACCCGGGCACCGCGAGCCGGAACATCTCGCCGAGCTTCGCGGCCAACTCGCACTCGAGCGAACGCGGGCCCTCGGCGACCAACTCGCCGAGCATCTCGGCCCGGACCGACAGGTAGTCGATGTGCCACCGGAGCGGCTTCTTCTTGCGAGCGTGCCGCTCGAGCCGCGCCGACAGGCCCCGCTGGGCGCTCCCGACATACAGGTAGAAGCCCGCGGGGAAGTCGAACCGCCCGAGCCGGCCGACCTGGATCCGCCCCGGCCGGTCGAGCTGGAAGACGGCGATGTAGACGCCCGCGTCGCCCGCCGACTCGCCCTTCGTCATCCCCTTCCTCCGGTCAGGAATGCAGCCCCGTGATGCCTCATTGCAGCCGCGCGACGACGCCCTGCAGTCGCTCGACGGCCTTCGGCTCGAAGCCCGCGTCCTGCAGCCGCCGCAACACGCCCGCGACGAACGACCGCCCGCGGCTCCTCGCGTACGGCTCGCCGGTGTAGTGGAAGAGCCGCCCGCGCGGCCGCAACACCCGCGCGAGCCCGCGATAGAACTCGGCCCCGTACAGTTCGCCCGCTCGCGAGAACCGCGGCGGGTCGTGGATGACACAGTCGAAGCTCGCGTCGGCCTGCTCGGCGACGAACTCCTCCGCGTCGGCGTCGATGATGTGGATCACGACGCTCGCGAAGTAGTCGGCCGACCACGGGCTGCGGCGGGCGATTTCGCGGACGTTCGCGTCGATGTCGAGCGAGACGACCGACGTCGCCCCGTGCCGCGCCGCCGCGATCGCCGTGTAGCCGAGCCCGCCGCAGGTGTCGAGCACGGCCGCGCCTCTCCGCACGACGGTCTTCGCCGACTCCGTCGCGTTCCGGAACGGCGCCGTGCCCGTCGTCCGGTGCATCTGGACGCCGCTGATCTCGACGGTCGGCGCCTCGTCCGTCGGGATCAGCTTGTAGAAGTAGTCGGCCGCGATCTGAACCGGCTCGAGCCAGCCGCTCTCCAGGATGAAGACGCCGCGTTTCGCGGTGGCCACCTCGCGAAGCTGCTCCAGCGAGACCGCGTCGTCCCCGCCGAGCGCGATCGAGTCGGGCTCGATCCCGACGTGCTGCGTCGTCAGGCCGAGGTCGAGCGAACAGGCAAGTTCGGCGCGGCCGGATTCGGCGGCGCCGAGCAGCGTCTTCGCGAGTTCGGGCGTGAGCCAATGGCGTGCCATGACCCGATTGTAGTTCCCCCTGCCCCCGTCCGCAACGCCGGGCCGCACGCCGTAGTCCCCGCGGCCCGAAAAAGCATCCGTATGAGATCCTCTGCGGTCTCTGCCCTTCGGCAAGCTCAGGGCCGCTTCGCTGGTGCCAGTCCCCGTTTTTCGCCGCCACCCTCGCGCCTCAGGGGCCGGAAAACCGGGACTGCCACTCGACGGCTGTACCGGCCTTCCGGCAAGTACCCCGCGTCGGGAGTATCCAGCCGCCCCGGAGAGGCCCGTTGACGCGGCCGCTCCCGTCGGGTAGTCTGCCGTCGCCGATACCGGGCTGTCACCGCCCGCGAATCGTCCGAAACGATAGAGACCGCTCACGCGACGACCAGGAGAAAGCCAATGCCCGAGCACTCGGTCAGCCCCGCCGGCGAGCAGTTCACGATCCCCGAGCCCGACGACTATGCGGCGGAGTTCGAACGTGTCGAAGCGCTCGTCGCAGCCGCCCGCGGCGAGGGCAAGGAGATCGTCGTCGTGATGGGCGTCGGATTCGTCGGCGCCGTCATGGCCGCCATCATCGCCGACACCGTCGACGACCAGGGCAACTCCTCGAAGTTCGTCGTCGGCTGCCAGCGCCCGAGCACCCGCAGCTACTGGAAGATCCCGCTGCTCAACCGCGGCGAGTCGCCCGTCAAGGCCGAAGACCCCGAAGTCGACCCGATGATCCGCCGCTGCGTGCTCGAGAAGAAGACCCTCATCGCGACCTACAACAACGACTGCCTCACGCTCGCCGATTGCGTCGTCGTCGACGTCCAGTGCGACTACTCCAAGCACGACCTCGGCAACATGCGGACCGGCGAGACCGCGATGGGCGCCCTCGAAGCCACCATGCGAACCATCGGCGGGAAGGTCGGGCCCGACTGCCTCACCCTCATCGAGACGACCGTCGCACCCGGCACGACCGAGTTCGTCGCGCTCCCCATCATGAAGAAGGCCTTCGCCGCACGCGGCATCGACTCGACCCCGCTCCTCGCACACAGCTTCGAGCGCGTCATGCCCGGCCGCGAGTACGTCAAGAGCATCCGCGACTTCTGGCGCGTCTGCTCCGGCTGCACGCCCGCCGCACGCGAGCGCGTCGTCACCTTCCTGACCGAGGTCCTCAACACCGACGACTTTCCCCTGACCGTGATGGACCGCCCGATCGAATCCGAGACGACGAAGATCGTCGAAAACTCCTACCGGGCCAGCATCCTCGCCTTCCTCAACGAGTGGAGCATCTTCGCCGAGCGGAACGGCGTCGACCTCATCAAAGTCATCAACGCGATCAAGGTCCGCCCGACCCACTCCAACATCATCTTCCCCGGACCCGGCATCGGCGGCTACTGCCTCCCGAAGGACGGCGGCCTCGGCTACTGGGCCTACAAGCACATCCTCGGGTTCGAGGACGGCGACCGCGTCTTCAAGATCTCGCCGACCGCGATCGACATCAACGACACCCGCGGGCTGCACGTCGCCGAGTTGGTCCGCGACGCGCTCCGCAACATGGGCCGCACCGTCGCCGGCGCCGCCGTGCTCCTCTGCGGCGCCAGCTACCGCGAGGACGTCGGCGACACCCGCTACTCCGGCTCCGAACTCGTCGTCCGCAAGTTGACCGAGATGGGCGCCGACCTGAGCGTCCACGACCCCTACGTCGACCACTGGTACGAACTCGAGAAGCAGGACGTCTATCCCGCGCCCGGCCATTCGTGGTCGCGGTTCTTCCGCAACCAGGACGACCTCGCCGCCATCCGCGTGCAGAAGGACCTCGCCGCGGCGCTCGAGGGAGCCGAGGCCCTCATCCTCGCCGTCCGGCACGAGCCCTATCTCGCGCTCGAGCCCGACCGGATCGTCGAGTGGGCCGGCGGGCCCCTCGCCGTCGTCGACTGCTTCTGCATCCTCGACGACGCCAGCATCCGGCGCTACTTCGAGCTGGGCTGCGAGGTCAAAGGCCTCGGCCGCGGGCACATCCAGCGGATCAAGGAAGAGGTCCGCTCGGCGAAGGCATAGGCGCCTTTCACCACGAAGCACACGAAGGGCACGAAGTTTACCCGCCAAAGGCGGGTTCACCCGCCGCAGGCGGGAACGGCGTGTTCTTATTCGGGTCGGGTCGCCGGCCGTGAGCGATTGTGCGGGCGGGCTCCTTTCAGCGATTGTCCCAGGGAAACTCGACGCACCGGGTCGGGACCGGATCAGGCAGCGGCCTCGGTGGTCGGTGATCGGTGTTCGTCGACTGCCGAACACCGTGCACCTCACACCCAGCGCCGCTCACGCTTCTCCCGTCGCCTTCCCAACGTCGTCCCCTTCGACCTGCGACGCCCGCAAAGACAGGGGTCAGGGTTCAGGGGGCAGGGGATAGTAGCAGCAGGCACGACCAGCAGGCAGCCGGCAGAAACAGCAAGCAGAAACAGCAGACAGCCGGTAGCAGTCAGCAGACAGCAGAAACAGCAGACAGCGGGTGGGCTGTCTCGGGCCTGCGATGTAGGGGCACGACCTGCCGTGCCCATGCACAACGACAATGCGACGAGGGCACGGCAGGCCGTACCCCTACACAAACCAAACGATCTTCGGCACGGAGGTGGAAAACAGGGACTGCCGCCCCCGGAGCGAAGCGGAGGCCGCGACGAAGCTCTGCTTCGTCCGCAAGTCCGCCGAAGGCGGACGGCGCTGCCCCGTTTTCCACCTCTGCGTCACCTGGCTGAAGCGCCACCAGCCTTCGACTCGAGACCTCCAACTGCAGCCGTTCCCGCTTCTGCTCCCGAGCCTTCAACTTCCAACTTCAAACTCTCAACGGTTGCTCCTGGACTGTCACCCGCCTCCGCCGGCGGTTCT